>NZ_CAWUDI010000056.1:0-48996 GCF_963920925.1 Calothrix sp. CCY 0018
TCACGGATAATTGAAAATACTACGGCGGTTAAAACCGCCCGTGTCGCTTTCCTCTCAGGTCTTAAGACGCTGAGTTTCCCGCTTTCCGCGTATTTCGTATGAATAATTAAATATGCGAAATATATGCCAAAATCAGCAGATATCGGTAGCAAACGATTAATTAGTTTATCTCCCGATGCTTGGGTAAAGTGGGTGACGCAATCAGCGGAAGTTTCGGCAAGAGAAATACTTGCTTCGGAGTTTCAATGGATTAGTCGGGAAAGCGATGTTGTAGTCAAAGCTTTTCATCCACAAGTTGGTAATTTCTTAGTATTGAACGAACTACAATTACGTTACAACACTCGTTTACCAAGAAGAATTCGGGCTTATGCAGCGCTAGCAGAAGAAAAATACGATTTACCAGTTTATCCAGTATTAATTAATATCTTGCCACCACCGCAAACAGTAGAAATTGCCAGCGGTTATCAGTCGGAAGTTTTGGGATTGCAAGCACGCCAAGACTATCAAGTTATTAATTTATGGGAAGTTGACGTACAACTAGTTTTCCAACAATCTTTATCATCATTACTTCCCTTTGTACCAATACTTAAGGGTGGAAACGAGATAGCGGTTGTGCAGCAAGCAGTACAGTTATTACGTGCAGATGAAAAGTTAGATGAATTAGAACCACTTTTGGCGTTTTTTGCTAGCTTTGTATTATCAACTCAATTAGTACAGCAAATTATGAGGTGGGATATGACTGTATTGCAGGAATCACCCTGGTATCAAGAGATTTTGAATCAAGGAGAGATAAAGGGTTTAATTTCTGGAATTGAATTAGGTTTAGAACTAAAATTCGGTTTGGAAGGTTTACAGTTAATGCCGGAAATATCTCAAATTAAAGATATAGAAGTTTTAACCGCAATTAGGGAAGGTATACGCACAAAAAATACTTTAGAAGAAATTCGTCAGATATATCAAACTAATGAAAGTTAAGGTTTAGTACAGCAAATTATGAGGTGGGATATGACTGTATTGTAGGAATCACCCTGGTATCAGGAGATTTTGAATCAAGGAAGAAAACAAGAATTAATTTCTGGAATTGAACGGGGTTTAGAAGTAAAGTTTGGTGGGGAGTAGGGAGTTATGAGTAATTGTAGGGTGTGTGACGGCTACTATGAATTATCAAGTGTAACGAAATTTTAAATTATGCCGTCACGCACCACAACTAATTTTTAGACAATCTTTTCAATTGAGAATTAACAGCACTAATATACTCAGAATCATTAATTGTATCTGGAGACAATCTTCCGGCATCAATTCCATGTTTAACTAAATCTTTTGCGCTGATTTCACCAAATCTAATCGCTGTTAATAAGGAATTATAACCAGGAACATCTTGATTTTTAAATTCTCCTTGATAAGCTAAAGAAACTAAATTAAATGGAGTAATATTGTTTTGAATTTGACTCTGAACAACATTTGAATTAACAGCAGTTTTATTCGCTAAAACAGGTGGTGTAGCAGTAGTTGCAATTAAAATTGTGCCAACAGCAGCGAGTAATAAACGTTTCATAATGGCGGCTCCGGTATTTAATAATTTTGCGTAATTCAATTTGTTTTCCTTGATTTATATAATGCTGTACCAACCTGAGACGGCAATAAATGCTAAATGAGAAATAAATAAGAGGTTGATGAGAAATATGAATAATTCTTCTCTACCACAGCGGATTTGTGTAATTGGTACTAGCGGTGCGGGTAAAACAACTTTGGCTCGTCAAATTGCTCAAAAGTTGAATATTTTCCATTTCGAGTTAGATTCTCTTTTTTGGGAACCGAATTGGGTAACAGCACCTGCGGATATCTTCCGTCGTCGCGTGGAAGAAGCTTTGGTTGGTAATAACTGGATTGTTGATGGTAATTACAGCAAAACACGCGATATCGTTTGGGGAAAAGCTGATACTCTTGTTTGGCTGGATTATTCTTTCCCCTTGGTGATGAGTCGTGTTTTATGGCGAACTTTTCATCGGGTAACAACACAGCAACAAATCTGCAATGGTAATTATGAAACTTGGGGAAAAGTTTTCTCAAAAGAATCGATTATTTTATGGAGTTTACAAACCTACCGCAGACGCAAAAAAGAATATCCGATTTTAATTAAGCAACCGGAATATTCGCATCTTAATATAGTGCGGTTGACTTCTCCCCAAGCTGCGGAAGATTGGTTATCGAATTTGTGAAAACCTCACCCTCGCTTTACAAATAGGTAAATCTCTCCCTCTCCTTGTTAAGGAGAGGGTTGAGGAAACTGGTAAACGGTAAATCTCTCCCTCTCCTTGTTAAGGAGAGGGTTGGGGTGAGGTTAAAACGGTATCCTCCCCATTCTTCCAGGTGTAGATTCTGCCCAAATATCCGATGTCGTATCGAAGAATAAAGCGCCACAATACAAACATCACAGAGTACAACAAACTTTTTATGTCTTCACTACAAGCTTTATCAAACAATATTGCCGAAATCGTCGAACAATCTGGGAAAGCAATTGTTTCAATCAACGCCAACAGACGCTTTTCTCCCAGCGGTATTCACTGGCGCAAAGGTATTATAGTTACCTCCGATGAATCATTAAAACGTTGCGATCGCGTTTCTGTGACTCTCGAAAACAATGTTAAAAAATCGGTTTCACTTTTAGGACGCGATGCAACTACCGATGTAGCAATTTTCAAAATCGAAAATGCCGATATACCTGTTGCGACAATCGGCGATGCTGCAAATCTTAAAGTTGGAAATTTAGTTTTAGCGTTAGCTAGAGGTAGCGAAGGAGATATTCGTGCTGCAATGGGTGCGGTTAGCGTAGTTGGTGGTGAATGGCAAAGTATGAGCGGTGGAAAAATCGATCAATTTATCCGCCCTGATATTTCGCTTTATCCAGGATTTAGCGGCGGCGCTTTGGTTGATGCCACAGGAAATATTATCGGCATGAATACAACAGGAAGAAGAGGTACGGCTTTAACAATTCCTGCTTCTACAATCAATAGAGTTGTCGAACAAATAGTTACTAAAGGTAAAATTCCACGGGGTTATTTGGGTTTGGGAATGCAGCCAGTTAGACTACCGGATAGTTTGAAAAGTTCTCTGAATTTAACTTCAGTTGGTGGTGTAATTGTCGTGAATGTAGAACCATTAAGCGCTGCTGAAAATGCCGGAATTTTATTAGGAGATATATTGATAAATTTTGACGGCAATAGTTTAGAAGATACTAATGATATCTTGGCATTGCTCAACGATAGTTCTCGTATAGGTAAAAGCGTTCAACTGCAACTTATACGCGGCGGTAAATTAATTGAATTGCATATAACCGTAAACGAAAAACAATAATAAATATGCCCTGATACCCCGCAGTCGCGACAACGGAACGCAAAGAAAGAGGAAGAGAGAGATATATAATGACTTATGTCCGATTTCCAATCTGTAATTAGAATCATAGTAGTTGCAGCTTCCCCGGTTATTAGAATGGGTTTATCGGCAATGCTCGAAGATAACCCAAAATTCATTGTGGTAAAGAGTGTTTCAGATATCGATGAAATTGTAGAGCTACAAGCTGATGTGATATTGCTCGATTGGAATGAAACCGATTATGAATTAATAAAACAGCAGTTTATCTGGGCAACTATTATTATTGTCGATGAATTTGCAGATTTTAATTTGGCAACGATATTAGCTGCTGGCGTGAAAGGAATATTGCCGCAAACAAGTATGGAATCTGAGATTATTGCAGCAGTGGAAGCGGTGGTTTCGGGATTAATTGTACTGCATCCACAAGTTATTAATAATCAACAGTTGCTCAAAGAAACAAACTTGCAAATATTAACCCCGCGAGAAATCGAAGTTTTACAAATGTTAACTAATGGAATGAGTAACAAATTAGTAGCGCAGAATTTACATATTTCCGAGCATACCGTTAAATTTCACGTTTCATCTATCTTTCAAAAGTTGGATGTTTCAACACGTACTGAAGCTGTAGCAGTAGGAGTTAGGTTGGGGTTGATTATGTTGTAATTGGTAATTGTAGGGTGTGTTACGGCACGAATAAATCTTGTTTTAAGATTACTATTTAAATAATGCCGTAACGCACCATCGGATATTGTGGTGGAAGATTAAGAGTAAAAAACCGCAAAGAGCGCGGAGAGCGCTGAGGGAAGAGATGAAGAGGAATGGAAATAAATATTACCATTTTTCCAATTTATTCCAAGCAAATTCTCGTAACTGCTCATCGGGGTCATTTTCGGCTCTGTCGCGTAGTAGTGGTAATGTTTTGGCGTGGTTTGGGTAGTTTTCGAGAATTGCTTCAAGTGCAGTTTGACGAGGATTACAATTAGGATTACTGATAGACGTAAATAAATCGTTAAAGGAATTATCAGCAGCAATATCATATATGAAGTCATAAATATCAAGAGTGGGTTGCCAACTTTGAATTAATTCTTGCATCAGCGTCTCTCTAAGGGAATCTTTAATTAAATAATCATTTTCAAGCTGACAACATTCTATAAGTACACTTAAAATATCTGGTTCATCCTTCCAATTACTAGCTAATTCTTTAATTACTACACTTTTATCTACATCCTTATTATTGGACAAAAGTAGATTTTTCAGCATTGGTAAAGTATCGAGGTCATCTTTCCAACCTTTAACTAATTCTTGTAATGCTATAGCTCTTAAATGATTATTAGCATCATCAAAAACTAGATTTTTCAGCATTGGTAAAGTATTGGGGTCATCTTTCCAACCTTTAACTAATTCTTGTAATGCTATAGCTCTTAAATGATTATTAGCATCATCAAAAATTAGATTTTTCAGCATTGGTAAAGTATCGGGGTCATCTTTCCAACCTTTAACTAATTCTTGTAATGCTACTTTCTGTATTGTTTCTATTTGATCAATTCTGACTACATCATCATCATCAAGATAGTCATCATGATTATAGGGATAGCCATCATCGTCAGGTAAATCATTTAGCCTATTTATTTCAACTGTAGTAGAATCTATTAGCTTTTTAAGTAAAGGTAAAGTTTCTGGATGTGTTTTAAAATCTGTTGTAATCCATGAAATAACTTTAATACAAATCCTCTCAAAGTTAACTTCAATCATGGAGTATTCTTGAATGATATAATTAATAGATTTAAAAATAAATTTAAATAGTAAATGTACAATTGAATTGAGATTAGAAGGATTTTTTACTTGTTTAAAGCATTCATTTGCTACATAAATGTTAATAAAATCATCACCAATTCCGTTTTGCTCAATTAAAAATTCAATAATCTCCCCCACAAACCTCGCGTCAATCATCCCCGCAATCAATGTTAAAACCTCATACCAGTCTTTATCCCCCCAGTTTTTACCAAACACTTCTGTCTTCAACTGCTCAATACTTAAAGTTTGTGTTTCTTTAAACTGCCAAACAAATTCCCAAGCACAAAAATATTCTAAAAATGTTCGATGTATAAATCCATAATAATCAGCACCCAGGTAACACAACATAAAGTTGCGGGTTCTAAGTTGATTTATAATTAATTTAGCAGCAACTCTAGGTTTATCAACTTCTATGGTTTTTAAATACTCTTTGAGAATTCTTTCTAAATCGCTTTCTTTAATTAAATTGCCAGCCAAACCTTGATCGCTGGTTTGCATAAAATAAGCAACTTGACGTAACATTGCCTGCTTATCTTTATAATCAATCTCTATTGGATCTAATTTATCTTCTATTAAAGTACGTTCAACATCCCATTGATGTAGCAATACTCTCGATGCTTGATTATAAAGTTCGGCTCTATCTCTTGGTAATTCCTGGTTGCGGTTGAGAATTGCCATCATTGTTAACAATAAAGGATTCCCCGCTAATTCTCGAATCGCTTTTGAATTCTCAATCCCTTTCTGCAATCGTTCTTTTTTTCTAACTTTATCTGCTTCGTCATTAAAAGTTAATTCATGCCAGCGATAGATGAAATCTTGAATTTGTTCTGTTTCTAAATCTTGAATCATAAAATGCTTAAATTCAGCATCTCGCAATCTTTGAGATTTATATTTATAATCAATAACGCGAGAAGTCACAATTACCTGTACGTCTGGATATTCATTTGTGAAGCGATGAATATCTGTAATTACATCTTCTCTTTTGCCAGCGTCGAATACTTCATCTAATCCATCAAACATTACCAATACGTTACCAGCTTTAAGTTGGGTTTGTAGTTGATGTTGATTTAAATGATGTACGGCACCGCTACATTTATGGAAAAATTCGATAAAATTACTGCATTCTTTGTCATCCCGTCGTCGCATATAGGTACGCAATTCAATTAATAACGGTATTGGTTGAGAGATTGAATTATTTAAAGGTGATTCTGCCCAAGTTAATGCTAAATATTGTAATAGTGTAGATTTTCCGCAACCTGGATCTCCTAAAATTACTGTATAATTATAAGTTTGTTTGTCGTTAATAACTTCTAATACAGAACGTATGGGTTCTTGCTGGCTTTCTTGCAATCGTTTTAAATGTTCTTTCGGTAATTCATGTTGCGGTAAATTTTCATTTACTTCCCGCACGTTTTGAGCAATAAACATTCCCCATAACTTCAGTTCGTTATAGGCATAACCTGTAGTATCTAAACTTTCTAATTTTAGCTTACCGTATGTTTCTTTTATCGCTTCCTGATATCCTAATAAATCAAAATCGGGAATTATTCCGGCAGTTTCTTGAGTATTATCCTTGATTGCTTCGAGATTTTGCGAATCAAGAATAACTCTAAGTTTATCTGAATCCCGAATGATTGCTTTAACTTTTTTAAGATAGCGCTTACCAAGTTTTTTCCAATCAAACTCATCCGGTAAAGCTGGTAAATCTAATTCATACCATTTACTTTCTAACTTTTTAGTATTTAAAATTTCACATTCGTAATTAAAAGCACTTCCCAAAATCTCTTTAACATCTTTGTTGTAAATAAATTTATTAAAAGGCTTAACAAACTGCTGCAATTCCTCATCTTCAATATCAGCATCTTCTAATTCCTGCTGCACCAATAATAAAAACTCCTTTAAAGCTTTACCAGCAGCAACATCTATATCTTGCTTTTGCAAACGCTTCAACGCATTACCGGGAATACCCTTAAATAAATCTTTAGTCCAATCCTTCGCTGCATCCTTAGCGATATTCCCCAAATCCTTGGATAATTCTGACAAAATCGGTTTAAAAATAAACCCCGCAGCCTGCGCTACTCCCCAAACAACCAATAAATCCATCGCTTGCTCTTAGTAACATTTTGCTACGAGTATAGCGAATTAGATCGGTAATTTCTCTGTGGGCAATATTGTCTATTATATTTAAGGAATACGAAAGGGCTTAAGCCCTTACTACGAACCTTTATTATCTTTCAAAATTATTTCTTTTAATTCACATCTTGCACCATTCTTGTTAAGCCCCAATTCTCGCCTTAAAATAAATTTCAAGGCTTATATACAAAGTACGTTAAAACGCACTACAATCACCTCAAAATATTACCCAGTCTGATTTATCAGACTTTGTATGTGAGCCTGGGAATTTATTCCAAGGCGGTTTGTGAGGCTAACTGATAATGATGCAAGATGTGAGTTAAGAAACTAATTACCTATTACCTATTACCCATTACCCATTACCAATTCCCAATTTCCCCTAAGCTATACTTTAAAAGAAAATAAGCCCCCTAGCTGTCAAACTCGAACCATGCGAACAATAGTAGTCGGTGATATTCATGGCTGTTATGAAGAACTTATTCAGCTATTAAATAAAATGCAGCTTACCGATGAAGATTGTTTAATTTCGTTGGGAGATATTGTTGATAGGGGTGCCGATTCGGTTAAAGTCTATGATTTCCTCAAAAATCGTCCCAATACCATCGTTTTGATGGGAAATCACGAACGCAAGCATCTACGTAATACTCTTTCCTATTCCCAAGAAATTGTTAAATTACAATTCGGTAAACGCTACGATGAATTCCTAGAATGGGCTAACGATTTACCTTATTATTATGAAACCCCCGAAGCAATTTTAGTTCATGCTGCTGTAGAAGATGGTAAACCTATTGAAAAACAAGCCGAAGAAGTTTTATGCGGCTGTACTGCTGGTGAAAAGCATTTAAGTAAGCGCTACGGAAATACATATTGGACTGAGTTATACAAGGGTGAAAAAGCAGTTATTTTTGGTCATCATGTCGTTGGCTCGCGCCCGTTAATAGTTGAGGGGAAAATTTACGGTATCGATACTGGAGCCTGTCATGGTGCAAGATTAACTGGCTTAGTTTTACCTAGCTTTGAAACTTTTCAGGTACAGTCTCCCAAAGATTATTGGAAGGAAGAGTTGGTTAAATGGCAATTACCCGTGATGGTGGCTAAACCTTGGAATAGTTATAAGTGGGACAAAATCAAAGCAATTTGTAATGATTTCAAGGATTCAAGACATCCAGAATTAACTGCTTTTTTAGTTAAGAAAGAGCAGTGGATGAACAATTTACTCAGCAATGCTCCCAAAATAATTCTCAAGGTAGAAGAAAAACTAGCTGAATTAATTTCCCTTCACGGTACCGATAATTTCAAAAAACAAGCCCGCAATTTCAGCTATGCACCCCTTTTATATAAAGCAAATTCCAGCGGCATTACCAGGGATTTTCTCAAACAAACTTTGCGATCGCCTTCCGAATGGTTGCAGGTAATGGAGGAATTGGGGGTAGAGGGGGGAGATTGGGAGATTGGGAGATGGGGAGACAAGGAGACAAGGGGATGAAGAGGTAAGAGAATTATGGGAGCAAAAAGCCACATTACCCCATCATCATTCTCATTACTTACTACTCCTTACTCCCTAATTACACTTAATTCTCTGAAAAAATAAAAATAGGGGATTTTTCTCAGGTGGACTTATTAGACAGCAATTACAGTTGAGAAACATGGAAAAATAGTAGGCTAATGTTAATCAAAATCACCTTAATATCTCTCCTAAATTTAATGCTTGTTAGCTGTCTTCATTCAGATGCAAGTAGGAAAAATAATAATCCAATAACTTCTAAACCAAGTATAGGTTCAAAATCAAATAACCAGAAGATTGCTACAGGAAATACTAACCCACTCAATCATCTTGGTAACTTCATGACTTTAACAGCAACCGGACAGACTAATACTTTAAATAACCCTCTTTATAAACTTCGTCTCTATGCAGATGGAAAATTAGTTGATAGCTTTACAACCGTATCTGGACGAACGTTCACACAAACTAAAAGCCGTCACCAAAGCGGAACTGAGGCTCCCTTACCCGACGGCAAATACACTGTTGCTAGCTCTACAATCCCAGGGGCGATCGCCGAAGCAGGAGAACATTTCTTACCCATAGAGCCTAAATTGAAAACTGGACGCTCGGCTTTAGGTTTTCATTTCGATCCGTCTTTTGAAAAAAGTAATGGAGAAGATGGGACAGCAGGATGCATCGGATTAATTAGTACAGAAGATTTAGATAAGTTGTTGAGTTTTGTTGATACCTATAAACCTGAATTTCTCGATGTGCAAATTTTAGATAAGACTTATGCAACCAAAGCTAAGAAGTAATTTTAATTATTTAAGACGAAAAAATATAAATAAAATATAAATTTATCTTAATCATTTCGTTGAAATTATGGTTTGTAGATAAGATGCGCTTACCCTGTACTACAAACCTTTTAAATGTAGAGACTTAGCACTGCTACGTCTCCCCGTGTTTTGTTAGTATAAAAAACTCTTATAGATGCAGATAACGCAGAGGAAAGAAGTAAATAGGTATGGAAGTTAATTCATAAAAGTAATCTGAGATCCAAAATAGAATGACTAACTTACAGTTTTATATTCAAACTGCAAACTGCATAAGCTTAGATAAACTGCATCTAGAACAAAATAGTTGAGACACATTTATGTTTAGTATCTCAGCATGAAACTAAAAATAGTACCCTCATGGGTACCAAAAATGTTTCGTAATCGTATAACTTCTAGTTGATTGATCACTTAGTACACAAAACCAATTTCAATTATCAAGGAATTTTTCATGAACAACAAACAAGATTTATCTAAAGAATGTCAAGAATTCGCTCCTCAAAGCAGTTTTGAACGTCGGGAATCCTCTTTAGAAATCCGTCAAGAAGCAGCAAAAATAGCTTTTAATCGAGGTGTCATCGCACATATATGTAATGGTGAACAACAAGACTACCGAGATGAAAATGGCAATCCTAATTTTATTGCTAATTTCTCTAAAGGCTTAGAACATAACTATTTAGGCGAAGTTGACCCCCATGCTTATAACACATTTCTAACAGCTTTAAAGAGTGGTAAATCCGCAGACTTTGAAGCAATTCCTCTAGGTGGTTCTCGCAAACTTACCAACCCTCAAGCAGGATTAGCTTTTGATTTGCAAGGATCTGATAGCCATGCTTTGGCAATACGTCCTGCACCTCGTATTGATTCTGCTGAAAACTCCGCAGAGATGGCAGAACTCTACTGGATGTCACTTCTACGGGATATGAGTTTTGGTTTATACGATCGCAGCCCCCAGGTTGCAGAAGCAGCAGCAGATTTATCCAAACTTTCCGATTTTCGTGGAGCTAAAGTTAAGCGTCAAACTAAAGATGGTTTTATCGATGAAGTTACCTCACAAAGTCTGTTCCGAGGAGTTCTCGACGGGGATAAGGTAGGTCCTTATGTTTCCCAATTCATGCTCAAGGATATTCCCTACGGTTCGCTGACTATTTCTCAAAAACAGAAGACAGTCGCACCTGGGATAAATCACATGACTGATTATGATTCTTGGTTGCACGTCCAAAATGGTGGGTTAACGGGTTCAGATATTTTTGATTCCACACCCCGCTATATCCGCAATCTTAGAGATTTAGGTCAATATGTACACGTAGATGCTTTATACGAAGCTCACCTAAATGCTTGTTTGATACTGTTGGGAATGAAGGCTCCTGTAGATGAAGGAAACCTTTATAAAAAAACCAAAGCTCAAGATGGCTTTGGTACTTTCGGTGGACCTCACATTCTCAGCTTGGTGACAGAGGTTGCAACCCGCGCTCTCAAAGCAATGTGGTTCCAGAAGTGGTTTGTACACCGTCGCTTGCGTCCCGAAGCATTTGGGGGAAGGGTTCACAACCATCTCACCGGATGTGCAAAATACCCAATTAATTCAGAACTATTTAATTCCTCTGTTTTGCAAAAGGTTTTCAGCCAATACGGAAACTATCTGCTACCAATGGCATACCCTGAAGGTTCTCCCACCCATCCATCTTACGGTTCCGGACACGCAACCGTTGCAGGTGCTTGTGTCACGATTCTCAAAGCTTGGTTTGATGAGTCTTGGGTAATTCCTCAGCCCGTAGTTCCCAATAATGATGGTACTGAGTTGATTAGCTACAGCGGCACTGATGCAGCAACGATAACAGTTGGTGGTGAGTTGAACAAGCTTGCTTCTAACATTGCGATCGCTCGTAATGGTGCTGGGGTTCACTGGCTTTCTGACTATACAGAATCGATCAAATTGGGCGAACAAGTAGCTATTGGTATTCTCCAAGAACAAGCATTGACTTATAACGAAGACAGTTACTTTAAGCTCACAAAGTTTGATGGCACCTCAATCAAAATTTCTTCCGCAGGAATAGAAACAATTTAGTAATCTGTCCCATAAGTTTTGTTGGGTAATCCAAGTTCGTAGTAAGGGCTTTAGCCCTTTCATCTAAGGATTAAAATCCTTACTACAAACCAATAATTTTCAGGAGTGTAAACAATGTTAAGCAAAGTATCAGAAAGCAAAATGCACGCGGTGAGATGGATACTGGTGATTGGTTGGTTAATTTTAATTATTTCTCTGTTTTACGACCCCATAAGCCACATTCTTACTGACCCCACAAACCTCTTATCTCCTCTGCGCGATAGTCACGAATGTATCCCGGTTCAAGGCGATCGATGTATTTTTGAAAAAGCTTATCCGATTGGTACCAGAATTTTTTGGGGAATGGTACTTCCTTCGCTTGTATTTATTGTTTTCGTATTTGGTCATGAAACTTGGCGGCGTATTTGTCCTCTCTACTTTCTTTCACAAATTCCCCGTGCTTTGGGTTTGAAACCACGATTAAATATTGAAAATAATCAATGGTTAGTTAAAAACCATTTTTATCTACAGTTTTTTATCCTATTTCTAGGTTTAAGCAGCCGCATTTTATTCATTAATTCAACAAGATTGATTCTCGGTTTGTTTTTGGTTGCGACTATTTTATCTGCAATTACAGTAGTATTCCTGTATGGAGGTCGTAGCTGGTGCCATTATGTTTGTCCTTTTGGTGCCGTACAAACAGTGTTTACAGGACCTCGCGGTTTATTAGGAAGTAGCGCTCATCAAGCACCACCAAAAAGTATTACCCAGTCCATGTGTAGAACTGTAGACAAGACAACTGGTGAAGAGAAAAGTGCTTGTGTTGGCTGTAAGTCGTCTTGTATAGATATTGATTCTGAAAAATCTTATTGGAGCGATTTGCAAAAACCGGGACGAAAGTTTCTTCAATATGGTTATCTGGGATTAGCGATTGGCTACTTCCTTTATTACAGATTATATGCTGGAAACTTCAGATATTACTGGTCTGGTGTTTGGGCTTACGATAATTCATTATCTGCTCTTTGGAAACCAGGTTTTTATGTTAATAATCAGTCGATTGCAATTCCAAAAATTGCTGCTGTACCGCTAACTTTAGGATTCAGTATCTTAATATCCTATCAAATTTGTCACAAACTAGAAAAAATTTATCGAGGTTATTTAAAACATAAATATCCGGAAATGAGTTCTCAACAAGTATTGCACCGGACATTTACAATTATTACCTTTCTAGCTTTTAATGCTTTCTTTGTTTATGGAGGAAGACCGGAAATTCTCCGCTTACCAATAGTATTACAACTATTATTTAACGCGCTGATAGTTTTAGTCAGCACTATCTGGTTGGTTCGTAATTGGAAACGTAGTGCCGAACAATATCAAAAGGAAAGTTTAACTCATAGCTTTCGCCGTCAACTCCAAAAATTGCCTCTTGATATTGAGCAATTTCTCAACGGACGTTCGTTAGATAAACTGAAAGCAGATGAACTGTTTGTGTTAGCAGAAGTATTACCTCAATTTTCCGAACGAGGTCGGCACTATGTATATAAATGGATGCTGGAAGAAGCTTTAGCAGAAAAATGCACCTGCCCCGAAAACAGTTTTGAATATCTAATGCCAATACGTCAAAAGTTGGGATTACCAGATGAAGAACACTACCAAATTTTATCTACCATTAGTAGTGAAAGTCCGGAAATTATCTATCCTCAGCAACAAGAAAAAACAAAGAAAACACAAACATTACCTACACTCAAAAATCATCAGAAATCGTCATCAGGTTCTGCGGAAACACAAATCCGACGTAAAAAGCGTTAAACACTTATCTATTTTTGAATATCATGAAAATTAAAGCAATCAATTATCAAACAAGCTCCTGCCAAGAGAAAATTATTACCCCAGAAATAGAAAGTCTTAATAAATGTTTAATTGGCAGGCATCCTAATTGCGATCTAGTTCTCAATACTCCGGAAGTTAGTCGTGTTCACGGGATGATTTATGCTTACGAACAACAGTATTACTTTATCGATTTAGCTAGTAGCGATGGTTCCCGCATTAATAACCAAGAAATGGAAGTGAATCAAAGTTATCTCCTTAACCCAGATGATGTTATTCACATTGGCGATTTTCTATTACTTATTGAAGAAATGCAGCCTCTCGAACATCAATCCAAATCTCAAGTAAAAGCATGGCGATCGCCTACCTTGTCTGCTCGTTGCGTGCGGGTAATTGATGAGACACCAGATGTGAAAACGTTTACTTTTGTTGCCGAACCATCTGTTGAATTTACTTACCAACCGGGACAATTTGTAACCTTGGAATTAGAGATTAACGGTAAGGCTGTTAAACGCGCTTATTCTATCTCTTCAACTCCTTCTCGCCCTCATAGTTTAGACATCACTGTTAAACGAGCTACTCCCCCAAACGATGCACCCGATGCACCTCCGGGTTTAGTCTCTAATTGGTTGCATGACAATTTACAAGCTGGTAGTCAAGTTAAAATTGGTAGTCCATTAGGGGATTTTAGCTGTGTAGAACATCCATCATCAAAAATATTATTTATCTCTGCGGGTAGCGGAATTACACCAATGATGTCGATGTCGCGCTGGTTGCTGGATACAAACGCTGGCTCAGATATAGTCTTTTTCCATAGTGCCCGTACTGCTGACGATATCGTTTTTCGGCAAGAATTAGAGTTGATGGCATCGAGGTATGCTAATTTTCAACTTGCAACTACTCTTACTCGTGAAGATTCTAACTCAAGCCTTGGGGGTAGAGTTGGTAGATTTGATAAATCAATGTTGCATGAAATAGCCCCCGATTTTACCGAACGAACTGTATATGTTTGCGGTTCCGAGCCTTTTACTCAACAGGTGAAAGCAATGCTTGAGGAATTAAAATTCCCTATGGAAAATTACTACGCAGAAAGTTTCGGGAAACCAAAGAAGAAAAAAGACAACAACATTCAACTACAAAAGACGTTAACTACGAAGCAAACAGAAACCTTAGTTTTGGCTAAATCGGGAGTAGAGCTGGCTTATGAGAGTGCAGATACTATTTTAGAAACTGCTGAAAAAGAAGGGATCGAATTGCCTTCTATGTGTAAGATGGGGGCTTGTCAAAAATGTAAATTACGGCTTCTAGAAGGTGAAGTTCGTTATGATGAAAATCCAGAATGCGAAGAAGGGCATATTTTAACCTGTATTGCTCAACCTGTAGGGAGAGTGGTAATTGAAGCTTGATGAAGGCGTATTTTTGCATCGAGATCCGGTGAAAATGCCGGATTTTTTGATTAAAATGAACAATTAAACTTTGTTAATTACTAATGTAAAATTGTTTGTTAAATTCTTTTATAACCATACTTTATATTAGATTTTAATCTTATTTTCCTTGATTAAAGATATTATTGTTGTAAATCACTGTGCGGCAAATCTGTTTATTTAAGGAGTTAAATGTAATGGAAAGCAAAGAATTATCCCTTATTCCACAAATGAACTGTATACCCCGTTCGTTTGATTCAGATGCACCAGAAAACTTTTATACTGCGCCTTTTATTAAAAAGAGTGGAATGCAAAATGTATTTAATCATTTTTTAAATAGAGATAGCGATATTTATGTAGCAACTTATCCAAAATCTGGCACAACTTGGACTATATCAATAATTGAACATTTAATAAACAAAGTTCCCCAAAAAGGTATTTCAACTGGTGCTAGTTTAGTAGAGGCTTGTTTGTGGTTAGATAGAGCCGCAAGTGGAGAAAACTGGCGTTTAATGTTTTCAGAATTGGAGAAGATGAAATCTCCAAGATTTTTTAAATCTCATGCGAGTGTGGGTTTAATAAAACAACCAGCAAGAATAATTCAATGTATAAGGCATCCTCTAGATACTTTTGTTTCTGCATGGCATCATATCAGAGGAAAACTGGATCTTTTTTATTATAACGGGTCGTGGGGTCATTTCTTTTCAGAAATAGCGCTGTCATCAAAATATGAAGGCGGTGATTGGTTTGATTATCACGAAGAATTTTTGAACGCATCTAGAGAAGGACAAATTGATGCATTATTTTTAAGGTATGAAGATATGAAGAAAGATAATGCTATTAGTGCCATACATAAGCTTGCCTTCTTTATTGGAATTGAATCCTATGATGCTGAAAAAATATCGATAGCAACTGATTTTCAAAGCATGAAGCAAAAATCGATTAAAGAGGGACATCTTGATACAAAAGGAAATTTATCTCAAGTTTTAGTTTCTCAAGAAGTTGGTGATCAGAATACTCCATCTAAGGCTCATATACGAAAAGGAGTTGTTGGAGATTGGGTGAATTATTTGAGTGATGATGAGTTGACTATGTGGCGAAACTATGTATATGCCAAAAAAGATTCATGTCCTCATGTTATTGATTTTTTCTCTTTAGATAATTTACTTTGTAATTAAATGGTGCGTTGACGGCAGCGACAACACACCCTACAACAACAAGTTATTAATTAGCCAAAATCCTTTTATAAATCTCAGAATTATCCTTACCAAAACAACAAAAAATAACTTTCAGCATACAGTTATTCTTCTCTAATTCTTCCGAACAAGTTTTCACGGCAATTTCAGCGGCTTTATCTTTGGGATATCCATAAATACCAGTGCTAATGCAAGGGAAAGCCAAAGATTCAAATTTTTGTTCGGCAGCGATTTGTATGCATTTACGGTAACAATTAGCTAAAAGTTCTGGCTCCCCATTATTACCACCTTGCCAAACTGGCCCCACGGTATGAATAATAAAACGTGCGGGTAAATTATATCCTTTAGTTAACTTCGCATCACCAGTTTTACATCCTCCCAAAGAACGACATTCCATAACAAGCTCTTTTCCTGCTGCTCTGTGTATCGCTCCATCAACACCACCACCACCGAGCAAACTGGTATTTGCAGCGTTAACTATTGCATCAATTTTTAGTTTTGTGATGTCGTTTAAAATTACTTCCATATCTATCAAATAAGTTAAAAACGGCTTGAGATATATTTTTTCAACGCAGAGAAACGCAAAGGTTGACGCAGAGGAGCGCAGAGTTTTTTTATTTTTACCTACTCCCAATTACCAATTACGAATTATTATTAACTTCCCTTGCCAATTTATCCATTTCTTGCTGCATTTTTGTGCAAACCAAATCGTAACAAGCATCTACATAATCGCGATTTTTCGCTACTTCTTTACCATATTTTTCAAAAATAATCGGTTTGCAAATACGGGTATGAATTTGTACGGGAAACGGTATATTTGGTAAAGGGCCAATTGCTAAACCCCAAGGTAAACCTAAATAGATGGGAAATACTCCTGGATCTAATTGATATAGCCACGGTAAACCCCTATCGTTTAATTGTTTCACTAATTCGTAGAAATCGCCTAAAACAATTAAAGTTTCGTGTGCCCCTACTGAAATTGCGGGAATTATCGGTACTTCGTGTCTTAAAGCTAACTTGATAAATGCTTTATTCCCGGCGAAATTAATATTGTAACGCTGGTTGTAGGTACGAAACATATCATATTGTCCCCCTGGATATACCAAAACGCTGGCACCTTTTTTTAAAGCTGCATTCGCTGGTTTCGGATGAGCGGCGATCGCACCTGTTTTTTGAGCTATATTACCGAGAGCGGGACTAACTTCCCAAGCATAAGGATGCATCAAACCATACGCTAAACGTTCGGTTCCATATCTACGGAACCAATCGTACATCATCATAATCATATCGGGAGTTGCCATCCCCCCATTGTGAGAACCAACTATCATTACTTGTCCTTCGGGAGGAATATTTTCCCAACCATCGGTTCTAACTCGGAAATAATTGCGGTAAAACCACTCCCAAATCGGCATGAATGATTCAATAAATTTGGGATCTCTTTCTTCTAAAGACCAACCATGTATAGATTTAGTTTGCTGATTACTCATAATTTTAATATATATGTTCTTCTGTCTCTTCAAAAGCGATGATTCAACACCACCTTTGATTAATATTAAGCAAGTTATGAAAGACTAAACATAAAATACAGTGACTAGTTACCAGTTACCAGTTACCAAGGTCGGATTTTTATCTACTACCAGTTTTCATTTCAGGTAAATCCTGCTTTAGTATCGCGATCGCAATTACAAACTAGATTATAAATATTGTTCACTGCTAACTGTTCACTGTTCACTGTTAACTGTTCACCATACCTTTATATAACCGGGCTAAATTTTGATCTCCACCTGGGTACTCTAATAATAAGCAGGTTCGGCAAAATTAGGAAAATAATATATGAAAGGTGTTTTCAGTCGGTGGATTACCAAAATTACGGTTATACCCACATTATTAATTTTACTTTCAAGTAATACCGCTACGGCTAATGACCCCGGAGCCTGTTTCATGACAACCGAAGACGGCAGAACCCTCGATTTGGGAAGGCTTTGCGGCATCACACCCATCAAACCTGTGGATACGGGAGTTTATCGAATTCCTATCAAACGTCGCAGGGGAAATACTCCCATAATAGATGTTACATTCAACGGTAAAAAAACTTTTGAGATGATATTTGATACAGGTGCTAGCGGCACTTTAATTACTCAATCGATGGCAAATGCTTTACAACTCAAGCCTTCGGGAACCCTTCAAGCCAGCATCGCCGATGGTTCGATAATAAAATTAAAAACAAGTCAAGTAAAATCAATTGGGGTTGGTGGTGCTGAGGTTAATAACGTTCGAGTCGCCATAGCCCCCAAGGCAGAAACCGGACTTTTAGGACATGATTTTTTTGGTAACTATGACGTAAAAATCGGGCAAAATACAATTGAACTTCACCGTCGTCAGAAAACGGCGAGTAATTAGGTTTGTAGTAGCGCTGTCTTCGCATCTTATCGAAATTTCATCTCAATTTATTTACAACTGCTGTAATTAGGATGTGCTGTTAGCGTAGCGTGCCCGCCAGGGCATAGCACTACTACGAACCTTTTAACTCAAATAAACTTATCTAAATTTGGTACATTTACCCAATTGGATGTTTCATTAGATTCGTGAGACTTATCCATCAACAATTGAGAATAAACTCCTTCACGTAAAGATGGTGTTGTGGATTCTCCGCTATTAATCGCTTCTACCCATTGATCCACAACTCGCAAAAATCCAGAAATACGACCATCTGCATAGTTTTTAGGAAACGTTAATCGATTGGGAATTTCGATTTCTGCAACTGGTTTACCTGCTTTAGCACCCCAGACGCGGAATCCATGTACGTAATCTTTTTGATTTTCGCTAGCTAAAATTAATGTCCCTTCATCTCCATAAACTTCGATCGCATGGGTACGTGGTGCGAAAATTACTGCACTAATAGAAACTTGACATGGTGTTCCCGAAGCTAATTCCAACATTAACGCACAGGTATCGTCTGTAGTGACGGGTTTCATTTCGCCGGTTGCTGCATCTTTTCTTTGAGGAATTGCCGTTGTAAAATGAGCATTAACTCGACTTACTTCTCCAAATAACCAGTGAATGTAGTCGAAAGTGTGGGAACCCAGGGAACCCAAAGCACCACCACCTTTTTCTTTTTGAGAATACCAGTTCCAAGCGCGATCGGGATTAGCTCTGGAGGAACCAAACCAGTTGATTGTAATTAAACGTTTGTTGCCAACATAGTTTTGAGCTAATAATTCGCAAAATAATAGCCATCCGGGTACGAAGCGAAATTCAAAGTCTACGGTAGCAGCTAATTTTCTTTCTTGAGCTAAATAATAAAGTTCTTTGGCTTCTGAGACGTTTAAAGTAACTGGTTTTTCTAATAATAAATGTTTTCCGGCTTCTAAAACTTGCTTTGCCATTTCGTAATGTAGAAACGGCGGTGTTGATATCGCGACTGCTTGTACTTCGGGTAATTGCAGGATATCAGTAAGATTGTCGCAAGCGTTTGGGATGTCGTTGGATTCAGCGATTTCCTTGGCTTTATCCAAATCCCGATTGTAAACGGCGACTACTTGAGTACGGGGATGGGCTTTCAATCCGGGGATATGGACTTTTTTTCCGAATCCCGTTCCTACTACAGCAACGCCAATTTCACCCTGTTGTTTTTTTGATGCAGCGGTCATAAATGTAAATTATATGTAGATAAAGCGTTAATCTTATAATTTACAACAATACTTACTTGTTCCCAAGGGATTCGGGATAAAAAACCATTATAGAGACAGAGGAAGGAGTTTAAGAGAGGTTTTTTAGAAGGCAGTTGTAGAAAATTAAGTTCGACTAGCTTTTAATCTACTATCGTTGCGAATAGATTGAGAAATAGCTTCTACCAACAACAATCGCTCATTAATAGATAATTGCAGAACGAAATTTAACAAACTATGGGCATATGTTGTTGCCAAAGAATATGTTTGAATTTTGTTGAGATTATCTTCTAATTCTGTACGTAGCGATTCTAAAAACAAAGCATCATTACCTAATTCAGAAGCTTCATCATCATATTCGTGATTATCTTCAACTTCTTCTAACCGTTGATTATATGTATTAATTAGATGATTAAATTTATACCTAAAACAAAACTACAAAAAAATTAGATAAATTATTTTTTAAGCGTATAAAAAAAAACTGATAAAACATAAATGCAATGTGACTGTAATATTGAACAGTACAAGTTACAAATAACTGATTTATGGCTATAAAACTTCCGGATTACAGAGAAGCAGGCGATAGTAACCATTTTGAATATTTTGTAGAGTATGGAAAGGTTAATAGTTCTTCTACAAAACCTGCCATCCTTTTAATCGGTGGTGCTGCAAGAGCAACGGTAGGGGAAGATGCAGCTACTACATGGTTTCTCAAACAAGCCAATCGCGGAGATTATTTAGTTTTGCGTTGCGGTGGAGTTGGCACACAAGCACAGTGGATTACAGATAACTATGTTGACTTAATCAATTCGGCTGCGGAACTTTCTATTGATAGTCGCGAAGCCGCTAATAATCCGGAGGTGGTGCAAATTATTAAAAATGCGGATGCTTTATATATTGCTGGTGGCGATCAAAACAAATATGAAGATTATTGGGAAGGAACTGCGACTGAAGATGCAATTAATTATTTAATCAATGATAAGAAAGTTCCTGTAGGTGGAACTAGTGCCGGGATGGCAATTTTAGGAGACTATTATTATGCTCCTTATAACAAAGGATTGCTGAGTTCGGAAATTTTAGATAATCCCTGTCATGATAATACCCAAGATATTTTTCACAGCAATTTTCTCAAAATTCCCTATCTTAAACACGTAATTACCGATACGCATTTAGATAGACGCAACGACAATCACCCGGAAACAAGATACGGAAGAATTTTCGGTTTAATGGCTCGAATTATGGTAACAGAAAATCACCCAGTTTACGGTATTGGTTTAGAAGAAGGTGCTTTTGTAGCTATTGATGAAAAAGGAATTGCTCAAGTTTTTGGTAATGGTTCTGACAAAGGACAAGATGCATATTTTTTACAAACTAATGACGCATTACCAGAAAAAATAAAACCGGGTTCTCCGTTAATTTGGGATAATAAAGGACGAGCAGTTAAAGTGTATAAAATTCAAGGCACGCCGGAAGGAAGCGGCTCTTTCGATCTTAACAACTGGTTAACTGCTTCCGGAGGAACTTGGGAATATTGGTATACCACAGATGGCTATTCTGGTTTTCGACAAGAACGAATTAAATAGTTAAAACCGCAGAATTTCCCCAGACTTTAATTAACTGGGAACCAACACTAATTAAGCCCCGTCACCAAAGCCCTTCGGGCTTAAGTCGCGAAGTAAAAAGTAATAAGTAAGAAGTAATAAATTTTAGCCCGAAATATGGTATAAAGCCTCGTCTTTTAAAGACGAATAAAAACCAAATTTATCATTATTTGAATCCTCTACCTTTTAGGTAGAGGTATTACTTATTACTTATTACTTACTACTTCTTACTTGTGAACCCAGAAGCATTAACCATCCGCTTGAGGTATCTATTCCGCTTGTGTTCGTATAACTTAAACACCATAAAAAATGGCTGAAAAGCTTAGAAAATCAAACTTCTTACTTCTTACTTCTTACTTCTTACTTCCGCGAAGCGGTACTAGTCACACAACGGCACGGCAATAATGCGGAAAGAAAATCTACACCGCGTTTTGCCTCCCCTAGAAACAAGTGACTGAAAAACCGAAAAAACCGAAAAAACTGAAAATTTAAGTTTGAATCTAAAATCTAAAATCTAAAATCTAAAATCTAAAATCAATTCAACGAATCGGATAAGCAGGTGTTCTTAATTGTTTTTTATCTTTAATTAAAGGTGTCATCCAAGGTGCTGAAGGTGCTGAAGGTGGTAAATGTACGGGTGCATAGTTGTAACCGGGGGATTTTGGTACATAAGCTGGCGGCATTTTATCATTTATACCTTCTTCAGCTGGCGGAATCCAACGTGGTGGCGGTGGCATCGGATTTACACCACCTTGCTCTGGATTCAACATTGCATCCATCGAATTTTCTAGTTTGACGGCTTGATATTTGACGCTATCTATTTTACGTAAGGCAACGTTCTTTACCGTATTTGTCAAACCTGGTTCATGAGTTAATAAAACTGTGAATATCGCAATTGTTAAACTAAGAATTTGCTTTTTCATATTTATCGCTCCCGACAACTTAGAAATTCCATGTATCCATGTACTCAGCTAGCAACTGCCATCTGCTTGCTTTACTCGCTTCGCGATCGCAATTTTTCATAAACATCTATAAGTCAGTTTTGTATTGATATATACTCCGGTCGCCGTTCCTATGCTTACCCTGGCAATATACGTTTGATTCACGAGCTAAACCAGTCTATTGAGCAGCTTTGAAGAAATCAAAAGCCACCTCAAATGCCAATATAACAAATATATTCTCAGCAATTATACTAATTATATTGTATTGAAATATGCTCTGTCATCATTCCTTAACTAAACTTATATTAGTTTGTTATATAGTTATTTAGTTAGGTTATTATTTTTAAATTCGTTTATAGCGAGAATAATTAAATGGTTTGCCTGTTGCCTTTATCTTTGAGCAATAACCGAAAAACCAAAACCTATAACTTATCTCAAACAGGAGCGATAAGTTAGCTATGATTCAATATTCAATACACATTCTACAAAACTAAAAAGACGCAGCAATACTACGTCTCTTTTTGCTATATAATTATTTCCAAATTTTCCAAAATTCAAGAATAGTCATTTTATCTCTTCAACAATGAAATTACTTGTTCTCCACTAATCTTGATAAAGTAAAAACACCAAGAAATAATACCAATTAATTTTAAGCTATCTTCAAAAAAATAAGTATCATCTTTTTGAAATATAAAACTATCTGTAGGAAGTATTTGATCGACAGTAATTGATAGAAACAAAAAGCTGATTGCTATGGCAAATATTGTAAAATGATTATCCAAAATTGTATCTCTAAATTTTAAAACCAAATATATAAATATTATTCCGTAAGCCAAAAAAGTCATTTTTTCAGATATTTTAAGGTAATAAGGAAAAATTTTTTCATGGAGCATAAAAAAATCATCTATTACTAACAGCAACGTGAAGCTGCCGAAAGATAATAAGAATTTAGAATATTTATGGGATTGTTTTACGCTAAATAATACAGTTCCACTAAATAATAATATTGCTGCCGTAGCAGACCACAAGAAAATTCCTATGTTTGAAAATAATCCATAATAAGGCTCTACAGAAGCAGCTACGAATACGTCTCTAAACAACACCGAAAACTGTACTTCTGATTGCAACCATGCTGCAAGTAGCATAAAAAATGCTAAAAGATATATTCCAAAAAAGATAATATTTGCCTGCTTAAACTGAGTAGATTTTAATTGTTGAGGTCTACAATTTGTTTTTGCTAATTTATTAAACATTTAACTCGATCAGAACATTACTCAAAGGTTAATATCAGGTTAACGTTAAAATAAGTAGTTTTAACTTTCTTTATGTAATCTTTG
Source organism: Calothrix sp. CCY 0018 (assembly GCF_963920925.1). Classification (NCBI taxonomy): domain Bacteria; kingdom Bacillati; phylum Cyanobacteriota; class Cyanophyceae; order Nostocales; family Calotrichaceae; genus Calothrix; species Calothrix sp. CCY 0018. The sequence continues at coordinate 23,657 of NZ_CAWUDI010000056.1, forward strand.
TATACTTTTTAACCTTACTTAATATTTTAAACAATATGACGCGGCTTAAAAATAAGTAAATATACTGCTGCGTGTTTGCACCACTAACTATAATTTTTTGCGACGAAAATATAGAATCCGACACAAAAAAACTCTACTTATAGAAGTCTAAGAATTAACCACAAAAATTTGTTCAACAGCTTACCGACTACCCAGCAAGCGAATTGACTCGCTTTTAAAGCAGTACCCAAGTTATTGTGAATCATAGCCCATTCATAATATTCGGGTTCGGTATCTAAAGCTATTTCTGCTTCGCTGCCAGCATTCGTTATACCAATTCTGTATGAGGCTGCGCTTAATCGCCCTCACTCTGGAAGAGTGGGGCTACCCAAACAAAGCCCACCTGCGTGGGCTGAATTCGGCGCATCTTTATAAAGAAATGGTATTAGTAGCTGATTGATAATATTGAAATAAATTTGGAGACGCTTTTCATCCATTGGATTTAAAAATATTTTTTCACTGCTTTATTAGAAAACTATCCATAAAGATTTTTCAAGAGTGAATAAATACATTTTGTAGGAATTGGTAATTGGGATTGGGTAATGGGTAATTGGTAATGGGTAAGTAGGTAAGCCCGCATTAATTGTATATTTACTACTCAGTTATATAGCTGTTCCCCATTCCCTATCCAAACGAAATGTTAAATTAAATCTTGGCAGGGGTACTTATTCCCTATTCCCTACCTCAACCGCATAAGTTGATTCCACTGACACCCATATAAACTTGTAGTAGAACTTTTGGAATTATTCCTGTGGATTACTCAGGGCAAAACCTACGCGGAAAGTCATTTAAAGGACAAAACTTAAAAAATGCTGATTTTAGCGATGCCGATATTCGCGGCGCAAATTTTACCAATGCAATTTTAACAGGTGCAAATTTTAGTCGCGCTAAAGCTGGGTTGCAAAAGCATCATGCGATTTTTCTGGTGTTTACTTCGTGGTTGCTTGCAGGGATATCGGGATTTTTATTTGCCTTTAGTGGTGCTTTGGCAGAATCAATCTTTGATAGCTCAAGTAGAGAAAATCAATTAGCAGGCTGGGTTGTAATCGTTACATTGATTATCTTCTTTTTTATTATAGTTCGCCAAGGAATACAAGCTGCTTTAGGAGCCTTCGCCGTATCCGTAGCCTTCGCCGCAGCCTTCGCCGCAGCCTTCGCCGCAGCCGTATCCGTATCCGTATCCGTAGCCTTCGCCGTAGCCGGAGCCTTCGCCGGAACCGTATCCGTAGCCTTCGCCGTAGCCTTCGCCGTAGCCGCAGCCTTCGCCGTAGCCGGAGCCTTCGCCGCAGCCGGAGTCGTAGTCGGAGCCGTAGCCGGAGCCGGAGTCGTAGTCGGAGCCGTAGCCGTAGCCGAAGCCTTCGCCGTAGCCGTAGCCGGAGCTGTCGTAAGTGCTTATATTGGGTGGCGAGCAATCAAAGGAGATAAAAAGCACGCCATCATCCGTAATTATGCTGTGGCTTTTGCGGCGTTTGGCGGTACAAGTTTTCGCAATGCTGATTTAACTGATGCAAATTTTACTCTGGCAAACCTCAAAAATACTGATTTTAGAAACGCGATTCTAACTCGTACTTGTTTCCGAAAGGTGAAAAAACTTGACTATGTACGTCCAGGTAATACCTACTTGAAACATACCGAATTATGTCAGGTATTAACTACGGGAAATGGACGAAATAAAAATTTTGACCGTGAAGATTTGCGGGGAATTAACCTGCAAGGAGCAGATTTAATCGATAGTAGTTTTATTGCTGCCGATTTAAGTGCAGCTAATTTACAAGATAGCGATTTATCGAGAGCCAAGTTAGTCCAAACCCAGTTAGATGAAACGGATTTTACTGGTGCTATACTTACCGGGGCTTATATTGAAGATTGGAATATTACCACTCATACCAATTTTAATGGAGTGCGCTGCCAATGTGTTTATATGCGACTCCCCACGAAAGATAATCCCGAACCTTTACGGAAACCCGATAACAGGGAAGAAGTATTTGGAGATGGAGAATTTGGGGATTTTATCAAACCAATAGTTGACACCCTCGATCTTTATCATAATCAAGGAGTTGACCCCAGGGCAATAGCGATTGCATTTAAAGAGTTAGCAGAAAAGCACCCCGAAGCGAATTTAGAAATCGTAGCGATGGAAAAACGGGGAGAAGATAAATTTTTACTCCGTGCTAAAGTCGCTCCGGAAACGAAGAAATCTGAATTAAGTCAGCAGTATTTTGAGAGTTACAATCATCTCAAAACTTTGTCTCCACAAGAGCAAATACAACATTATTTAAACCAGATATCAGTAAAAGATAAAGAAATTGAAGGGCAACAAAGGCAGATTAGTAGTTTAGAAAATATGGTAGGAACTGCATTAGGTCGTCCACAAATGCAGGTAGAAACTTTTCACTCTCAAGGAGATGTGATGTCTGATCAAGATACTACTAATTATAATTTAGATCGAGCTAAGTTTGGTGGTGGTTTTGCTGGTACGGGAGGAAGTCAATCAAGTGGTAATTTAGGTGATTATTCTACTAACAATATAGAATCTCAGCAGTCAAGTTTAGTTCTGATTGTTTGTAGAAAATGTAGTCATAAAAATCCAAATCATTTTAAGTGTTGTTCTGAATGTGGGACGAAATTGACTTAGTGAATGTATGAATATAGCTGTTTTAAATTGGATGCAATACAAGGAGAGAGGCTTCAAGTCTTGCTCCCTCTCCCCCTTCCCCTCTCCCAAGCTTGGGAGAGGGGTGCCCTTCAGGGCGGGGTGAGGGAGAAAGATTATGGTTGTTACTGGCATAAAACTTGTATGAACGAAGCACGCGGAAATTCTATCAAAGTCAACAGCCTAGCTGCACACCCTACATTATAAATACAAATTAAGAGAACAAAATCATGTCAGAATCAAAATACAATTTAAGCAATGCAAAATTTGGTGGTGGATTTGCGGAAGGAACCCAAATCGGTGGTACTTTGAATGATTATTCTACAAATAATATCACTGACAAAAATTCAGAAAATCCAGAAACTAATACTGCTGATATCAAAACAATTTTAGTATTAGCTGCTAATCCCAAAACGACTTCACGTTTACGATTAGATGAAGAAGTACGAGAAATTGATGCTGGTTTGCAAAGAGCAAGAAAGCGGGAAGCTTTTGATTTACAATTTGATTTACAAGTACGTTGGGCTGTGCGAGTTCGAGATGTTTCCCAAGCTTTATTAGATTTTAAACCGCAAATCGTGCATTTTTGCGGACATGGTGGTGATGATGGTTTAGCTCTCGAAGATGAAACTGGGAGAGTACAGTATGTTTCCACAGCAGCATTAGCGGAATTATTCGAGTTGTTTAGCCCAAAAAATAATCAAAATCAAAAAAATATAGAATGCGTGATTCTAAATGCTTGTTATTCCGAAGCGCAAGCAACGGCAATTTCACAATATATTCCCTACGTAATCGGGATGAATAAAGCCATCGGAGATAAAGCCGCCATTGAATTTGTAGTGGGTTTTTACAGTGCTTTAGTTGCTGGTGAGTCAATTGATTTTGCTTACAAACTCGGATGTAACGCGATCGCAATGGCTGGAATTCCGGAAAATTTAACTCCCATACTCAAGGTGAAATGAAAGGATTAGTAGCAAAATTAGATTCAGATAATGTTTGGGAGACGTAGCAGTGCTACGTCTCTACATTGTTAGCAGTCAAATATAGCGCTTTTCCGTTGAGTAAAAAATTAGTCCTCACCCCGCCTGCGGCAGCAGTATCCTTACTAAGGAGAGGGCAAAGGGGTGAGGTTCAGTCTGTGTCTACACCGCACAATTTAATTCCCCAGCTTTTTTAGTAAACCGCATATTTTCGCGATAATCTACACGACAATCAATTACGGCAGGAACATCTTGGGCTAAAGCTTCCTTGAGCATGGGTACTAAATCGGTAGCAGCTTCAACTCGATAACCTTTTAATCCCATGCTTTCGGCGAATTTAACAAAGTCGGGATTACCAAATTTGATAAAAGATGCTTTACCTTCACCAAATTGATTTTCCTGTTTCCACTCAATTAAACCATAGCCACCGTCGTTGAAAATCAACGTTACAAATGGCGTACCCACTCGCAATGCTGTTTCTAATTCCTGACAGTTCATCATAAAGCCACCATCGCCGCTGACAGCAACAACTTTACGGTTGGGATGAACTAATTTCGCGGCTAAAGCACCGGGAATTGCAATTCCCATCGCTGCAAAACCATTGGAAATAATACAGGTATTTGGACTATGACAATGATAATGACGGGCAATCCACATTTTATGTGCGCCGACATCAGATATTACAATATCATCAGGCCCCATCACCTGGCGTAAGTCGTAAATTACCTTTTGCGGTTTCATGGGAAATGCGTCGTCTTTCGCGTGGTGTTCGTAATCCACACGAATACTTTCCCTTAGTTTAATTGCATAGGGTGGCTCTTTATCATGTCTATTTGCTACCTTCAAAATCTCATTTAGAGAATCGGAGATATCACCAACAACTTCCACTTCCGGAATATAGCTACTATCTATTTCTGCTAACTTTGTAGCAATATGAATAATCGGAATTTCCCCATCGGGATTCCACTTTTTAGGCGAAAATTCAATTAAATCGTAGCCAATTGCAATTACTAAGTCAGTATTATCAAAACCACAAATACTAAAATCTCGTTGCTGCAATCCTACAGTCCATAAAGCTAAAGGATGAGTATAAGGAATAATCCCTTTACCCATAAAAGTATTCGCAACCGGAATATTTAAGTCGGTAGCAAATTGTGTTACCGCATCGCTAGCTTTTGCACGAATTGCTCCATTACCAACTAAAATTATCGGATTTTTAGCTTGAGAAATTGCCGCAGCAGCAGCCCTTGTAGTTGCAAAAGAAGCATAGCTTTTTTCTACATTATCTTTACGCAAAGGCTTACCTTCTACAGGCATTGCGGCGATGTTTTCGGGTAAGTCAATATGTACCGCACCTGGTTTTTCTCTTTGCGCTCGTTTAAAAGCTTTGCGGACAATTTCTGGCGTAATACTCGGACGAACAATTTGCTTGTTCCACTTAGTTACAGGAGCAAACATTGCTACCAAATCTAAATATTGATGGGATTCAATATGCATTCTATCGGTTCCCACCTGTCCGGTAATCGCGACCAACGGCGCACCGTCAAGGTTGGCATCTGCAACCCCAGTCATCAAATTAGTCGCACCGGGACCAAGTGTAGAAAGACACACCCCAGCTTTCCCCGTCAAACGTCCGTAGACATCCGCCATAAAAGCCGCACCTTGTTCGTGACGGGTAGTAATAAATTTAATTGGAGATTTTTTCAAAGCCTCCAAAACGTGTAAATTCTCTTCACCGGGGAGTCCAAATACATATTCCACCCCTTCATTTTCCAAGCACTTGACTAGTAATTCTGCTGTATCCATTATGATTCCCCAAGTTTTAATAAGAGTTAGGAGTTAGGAGTTAGGAATTAGGAGTTGGGAATTAGTGTTTTTTTACAACCAACAACTAACAACTAACAACTAATAACTAACAAAATCATTTCACCCACACAGTTTTAACATTGACAAACTCATGTATGCCTTGAATGCTTAATTCTCTTCCATAACCCGAAAGCTTGGTTCCACCGAAGGGCATTCTGGGATCGGATTTGACTAAACTGTTGATAAATACAGCCCCCGCCTCGATTTCGGAGATTAAACGCTGTTGTTCTGCGGTGTCTGTTGTCCAAGCACTCGCACCCAAACCGAAGGGTGTATTATTGGCAATTGTTATGGCTTCATCAATATCTTTAACCCGAAATAACATCGCTACAGGGCCAAAAAATTCTTCTTTAGCCGTGGCAGAATCGGGAGAAATATCGCTAAGAATTGTTGGTGGATAATAGTTTCCCTTCATATTTAATAAAGGCTTGCCTCCCATCAATACTTTTGCACCGTTATTGATAGATTTTTGCACTTGTTCATCTAATTCTTTAAGAATATCGGCAGTAGCTAGGGGACCTATATTAGTATCTTCCTGCATTGGGTCGCCGATTTTCAAGGCTTGAAATTTTTCTAACAGTAATTTTTCAAATTCGTCTGCAATATCTTCAGCTACAATAAACCGTTTCGCTGCGATACAAGATTGCCCGTTGTTCAACATTCGTGCTGTAGTTCCCGTGACAGCCGCCACTTCTATGTCAGCACTTGCTAAGACGATAAACGGATCGCTTCCTCCCAATTCCAAAACCGTTTTTTTGAGATGCTTGCCAGCAATAGCAGCTAAAGATGCTCCCGCTCCTTCGCTTCCCGTTAAAGTGGCAGCTTTAACTCGTTCGTCGGCAACTATATTTGCTACCTTGTCCGAACCTATTAATAAACTTTGAAAAACACCTTGGGGAAAACCCGCTCTTTGAATAATATTTTCAATAGCTAAAGCACACTGAGGCACATTAGAAGCGTGTTTGAGCAAACCAACATTACCAGCCATCAGCGTCGGAGCAACAAAGCGAAACACCTGCCAAAACGGAAAATTCCACGGCATCACCGCTAGAATCACCCCTAAAGGTTGGTATTTAACAAAACTTTTATTAGCATCGGTTTCCACGTAAACATCAGCAAGAAATTCGGCAGCCTTATCCGCATAATAACGACATACCGAAGCGCATTTTTCAACTTCAGCAACAGCGCTTTTATAAGGCTTACCCATTTCCAAAGTCATTATCTTGGCAAAATCCGCCTTATCTTGCTCCAAAATATCGGCAGCTTTGAGCATCCACTCAGCACGTTGCTCAAAACTCGTCTTGCGGTAATCCCCGAAAGCTTCATGCGCCGTGGATATAGCATTCTTCACATCCGCATCACTCAAAGACTCAAAAGACTTGAGAGTTTCCCCAGTCGCAGGATTTATCGTGGCGATCGCCATTTTTTCCCCTCCCGAATAAATAGTGTGAGGTAACTTTACAGTCTTACACAAAATTTTCCAAAGCTACCACCACTTTTGGGAAGAGATGGGGAATGGGGAGATGGGGTGTAGAATTTTAATTGATAACTGTTCACTGTTAACTGGTAACTGATAATGGCAGATATTCAAGTAGCGATTGAGGGTGAAGATTCGGTTGCAGCTACGGAGGCACTTTTATCAATTTCCGGAATCTCTGGAAGCTATACTATACCCGAAGATACTGAAAGAGAAGGAATAGCAATAAGCGCTGCAACCATTGCCACGATAGTTGGAATTGTGGGGGGAACAATGGCAATAGCAGAACAAATTCGTAAGTGGTATCTCGAATATAAGCAGCACAAGTCTGGTAAAAAAATCGCCAAGGTGTTGATTGTGGGGAAGAATGGCGAAAGGTTACTTTTAGAAGGTGCTACAGCCGAACAAATTCAGCGGATTTTGAGCAGTTGATTTTATTTGCAACAAACTTTATAAAATAACGAAAACCTAACCCCCCTACCCCCCTTCCCTACGAGGGAATGGGGATAATAAGCCTCTCTCCTTACAGGAGAGAGGTTTGGAGAGAGGTCTTTTTTTTCGGGAGATGTCTAACAACTAACAATATCAAAAACTTCCGGAATCATACTTATTACCATTGGGGATAATATTTAACATTCCCATTTTCCCGGATTTATGCAAATCCTTCATTTCAACCTCAAATTTATTCAGGATAATTACGTAGAGCTACGTTACTTTGAAGACAATAAAAACAAGTATCAAAGCCGTTCGCTTCCTTTAACAGAAATTGCCGATTTAATTCAACTGGCGGAACAAGATTACTATGTACCTTTACCGGAAGACTACGTAAAAACGGGAACCAAGCTATTTAATTGGTTGGATGGAGACAGGTTTTTTCAACAATTACTGGATAAGCAGCGAGGAAAAGGGGTTGTTTTAGCTCTCAGCACGTCGGGAAATATCGCGCACCTACCTTGGGAATTATTACACAACGGTAAATGCTTCCTGGTAGAAACAAAGCCGGGGATAATTCCGGTGCGGTGGGTGTTATCGGATACTACACAAAAAATATCAATTAAGCCAGAGCCAGAAAATCGAGCGTTGCAAATGTTGTTTATGGCTGCTTCCCCTTTGAATGTGAAACCCGTGCTGGATTTTGAGAAGGAAGAAGCCAGCATATTAACAGCTACAGCGCGACAACCTTTGACGCTAACAGTAGAAGAAAGCGGTTGTTTGGAAGAGTTGGGATATTTAGTAGAAGATTATGGTAAAGAAGATGATAAACAATATTTTGATGTTTTACATTTAACTGGTCATGCGACAATAAAGGATGGAATACCAGCTTTTATTACAGAATCTCCCACGGGTGAAGCTATAGAATCAACCGCTGATGATATCGCTACAGAATTACAGTTTCAGTTACCCAAATTAATTTTCCTTTCTGGTTGTCGTACTGCACAAGCTGGTAATAGTGGTGCGGTGCCTTCAATGGCGGAATCTTTGCTGAATGCTGGTGCTACTTCGGTTTTGGGTTGGGGACAAAAGGTTTTAGATACCGATGCAACTGCGGCTGCTGCGGCTTTATATCAAGCGTTGTCGGCAGGAAAGCTGTTAACTGAAGCTTTGGTTTTGACTTATCAAGCTTTAATTAAGAATAAAGCGCGAGACTGGCATTTATTACGGTTGTATGTAGGGGATACTTTACCGGGGAATTTGGTGACATCTTTACGCACTAGGGGAAGGAAACCAGCACCACCTCGTTCGTTTAATGCCGAATTTTTAGATCCTGCGGGTAAGGTGAAAGTACCAACTAGAGAAAGTTTTGTTGGTAGAAGACGACAGTTACAAAGTTGTTTGAGAAGTTTAATTAATCCCTCTTCTGAAGAAATTGGGGTGTTAATTCATGGAATGGGAGGATTGGGTAAAAGTAGTTTAGCTGCGAGATTATGTGACAGGTTAACTAATTTTCAGCGCGTTGTTTGGGTAGGAGGAATTGACGAAGCAAGTTTAGTAAATCGGTTGACGGAGAAGTTAGATAATCAAGAATTGCGGGAAACGCTGCAAAATCCAGATGAAGAATTAAAATTTCGGTTGAAAAAAGTATTTGGTTGGCTACAAGAAACCGGGGATAATCCTTTTTTGCTAATTTTAGACGACTTTGAAGCCAACTTAGAACCCCGCAACGACAGTTATATATTGCAACCGGAAGCAGCAAAGGTATTATCAGCTTTAGTTTGGGCGATTCGTGACATTTACGCATCTGACAGAATTATAATTACCTGTCGCTATGACTTTGAATCAACTTATTTACAGCAATTCTACAAACAACCCTTAGAAGGAATGCATGGTGCAGACTTGCGAAAAAAGCTGAATCGTCTCGCTGCTTTTGAGGCTCAATCCCAGGTAGACGAGACATTGCGAGCAAAAGCGCAACTGTTAGCAGATGGTAATCCCCGGTTGTTGGAATGGTTGGATAAATTATTGCAATCCAATCGCGATTTACCCACAGATAACGTAACTACAGTCATTGCGACGCAAGGAAGCAATCCCAAACACCCAACTTCTCACGAGTACATGAGTGTTACTAACGTTGATATTGCGGCAATTTTGGATAAATTAGAAATTGATTCAGGAGAATTGCGGGAACAGGTTTTAGCAGAAGAATTGTTGCAGCAGATGGATAATACGATGCGGGAAATCCTGCAACTTGGTTTAGTGTTTGAGTTACCCGTACCTAGGGAAGCATTAGCAGCAGTTTGTGAAAGTATTGTTGATTTGGGTAACTATATAGATAAAGCTGTAGCGTTGGGATTGTTGGAAGTTAGCCCGGATGAATCGTTAAGAGTGCCGAGGATTTTACCTTTGAAATTGTCGGGTGATATGGATTTGTGTAAGAAGGCTTCGCAGGTTTTATATCGGTTGTGGTGGGAAGAGGCAGATAAAGCAGAATTACTTTGGTTCGGGAATATTCCACATTTAATCAACTATCCTTTCTCTTGGATGAAAATAACAGAAACTACAAGGGAAGAACGAATGTTAGAAATTTCTCGGTTAGCGTTACAAGGAAAAGAAAAAAGAATTTTAGTAAATATAGGATCGTTTATAGCAAGGAGATGGAATTACAATAACAGATGGCAAGAAGCAGCTAATATTTGCCAAGAAATTTTAAAACTAGTAGAAGATTATCGCATTTTTCATAACCTATCTATTTCTCAAGGACATCTTGGTAATATTGATAAAGCCTTAGTAAACTGTCACAAAGCCTTAGAATTATGTTCATTAGAACATGAAGGATAAAAAGCTTCAATAATTCATAATTTGGCAACCATTGAAACTCTAAGGGGTAATTTTGATGAAGCGATAAGTCTTCATGAAAAATCGTTGAAATTAAAACAAAGTATAGGCGATGTTGGAGAAATAGCTAGAACATTCAGTGAATTAGCAAGAATAAAAGCTGAACAAGGAGAATTTGAAGAAGCGCTCAAGCTCTATAAATATTCTCTTTCACTTAAAAATCCCATTGTTGCTCCTAAGTTTAAAGCGTTGGTCTTTAATAATATGGCAAATATATATACTGAACAAAGGAAATTTGACGAAGCGCTTGCTCTTTATGAGCAATCTTTTAAAATCTGTGAAAGACTTGAAAATATTGAATTAAAAGCAGCCGTTTTACACGGAATTGGTCGTGTATATGATGCTCAGGATAGATTTGACGAAGCAATTAATATTCTGCATAAATCTCTAGAACTCAAAAAATCTATAGGGGATATTAAAGGAGAAGCAGCAACTTTATCAACATTAGGGCAACTGTTAGCAGAAGAAAAAGAAGATTTTAGAACAGGTTTAGCATATTTAGAAGAATCGCTAAATATTTACAAAAAACTTCAATCCTCATCTGTAGAGGAGATCGAGAGGATTATTCTTATTGTACAACAGCAACAAGCAATTACGTTGCATAATACAGCAGTTTCTAAAGTTCAAGAGGGATGTTTTGATGAAGCGATCATACTTTATAAGCAATCTCTTGTAATTACAGAAAAGACAGGTGATGTCTTAGATAAAGCGAAAACTTTAGGAATGTTAGGTCAGTTATTAGCCGATGTCAAAGGCGAATTTGATACAGGGCTGGATTACTTGCAACAGAGCTTAGAAATATTACAACCTCTTCAGAGTACTGACGTTAAAACAATTAAAACAGTTATCTTTAAATTACAAAAAAAGCAGGCAATAACTTTATATAATGAAGCAATAGCAGAAGTTCAGCAAAAACGCTTCAAAAAAGCTTTTACTCTTTTTCAGCAATCTCTGGAAATTACTGAACGCATTGATGATATAAAAGGAAAAGCAATGATTTTTGTATGGTTGGGGAAAATTATAGCTGATGAAAAGCAAGATTATACAATCGCACTCGACTATTTACAAAAGTCTTTGGAGATATTACAGCGTATAAAGTCACCGGATGCTCAAACTGTCAGGGAAATGATTGATAAAATTAGGTCTGCGCAACGTAACTCAGAAAGTTAGGAATTGGGTATTGATAATTATAAGTTAGCGTGTTGGGTTGCGCTGTCGCTTAACCCAACCTACGAAGATGCTTTTTTTCAACATATAAATAACCTTTAATCGCATCTTTAATATTTTCCACCGCTTCATCCAGCGATTTACCTTGACTTACGCAACCAGGAAGCTCGGGTACTTCAGCAACGTATCCTTGATATTCAGAATCGAATATAAAAATTACTTGAAATTTCACTATCAATCAACCTTAATAAAAAAGAAATATTTTCATAAATTACTATTTTGGTTTTTTGCCTCTTTCCAAAGCTTTTGACTCAGGAGGTGGAGGTTCGGGTGGCTTTTGAAGTATTTTAATTATTACCGTAGTAACTTCGTTTATTTTATCGTCCTTCAATTTTCCTATATATCGAATTATCTTACTTTTGGCGACTGTTGCAATAATATTAGGACGAATATAACAAGGACTTAAATTTAATTTACCAGTGATAAAATCTTTATCTTCCAACTTAATTTCATCATCTCTGCCAGGTTTGCTGGTAATAGGGCAAATTATTATATCATTACTATCGGATTGTGCGATTATTAAAGCAGGTCTTCTCTTTGTAGTAGATGCATCTGAGAATGGAAAAGGAACTGAGATAACATCACCTTTAGTAAAATGATCTACAGTTCTTTCCACGCTTCATCTTCCTCTGGTGTTAACCAAATTTTGCTCAATGATGATTCGCTTAATTCGATAAAATCTTCTACTACCGTTTGAGTATCATCTGTATCGTTATGCAAACTATGGATTTTCTCAACTGATAATCCAGTTAGTTTTGCTACTAAAGTTAAATCGATTCCTTCATGTAACATATTTACTGCAACTTGGATTAATCCTTGCTGTAAACCTTGTTCCCATGCTTCACGTAAAGTGTTAGCTTTAATTGCTCCTTCGTACATAATTTTTAATTGTTTAGGTTACGCTGTTGCTCGATCCAACCTACTATAGGAATCCTTTTTGATTTTTGATTCAATATTCTGCGGAGTAATCCTATATTACATAAATATAGCAATTTAAACGTTAAAGGTAATGAAGACTTCTTGCACCATTGGCAACAACCGCTTGCGATCAATTCTTGGGCTGCATAAACCTTCGTCTGATAAATCTGACTGAGCAGGCTTTTGAGGTGATTATAGTGCGTTTAAACGTAATTTGTATATGAGCCTTGGAATTCCCAACCGAGGCGGGAATTCGGACTTAATCAACTTGTGCAACAATCTCCAGAAGCACAACAGCTATATCAACAGCTTGAGTCAATTCAAAGATTTTTCCAATACTTCCATCTATAAAACCCATACGGGCAGGTTTTATAGATGGAAGCGAGCTTTTTAAGTATTAACCACTAAAAACTATGCAGGGGATGGGCATCCTAGCCCGTCTGAATTTTCTTAAAAAATAGTACGGCAAAGCTAATTCAGCGTGCTAAAAACTGAACGGCAATCATCGTTACAAAGAATAGCGAAAATAAGTACATTAAACTATCTGTATTTAAAAGCATGGTATCTGTTCCCTAAAAACTATTATCTGTAGACTAAGTATAATCACATATTTGTTCCCAGACAAAATATAAGTATAATCACTAGTCCTAATCATTCTAAAAATATCAATAAGTTTTCTAAATAACATTTTTGTCAATATACCTAAGTGTATAAATAATTTACTGTAGCTTTTAGATTTTATCGCTCTATCCAAGAACCCCACGCAGCAAGCTTTTAACCGCTTAGTGCGCTTTATAACTTCAGAAGTAAAATATGCGGAGCTATACTTATTAACATTTAGGGTAATATTTGTCATCCCTAGTTATTCGGATTTATGGTAATCTTTAATTTCTATCTAAAGTTAAATCAGAATCAGAATAATTACGTAGAATTACGTTACTTTGAGCTTATTGAAAATGATCCAAGATTTTACTTTACTCGAATTTACGTCACAGTAACGAAAAAACTAGTACTCTTCCACATTCAGATCCCCCCAACCCCCCGATGCGTTGGGGGGCTATAAATAAATGAAACCCACGCAGGTGGGTTTTGCTTGTGTAGGCGCGGTTTCCAACCGCCAGCTACTTATAAAACCTCAATATTCGCGAAACAATCTTAACTCCTGCGATTGCTTCCTCGTACCTCGTCGCAATGACAATGCCCAATTACCAATTACCCATTACCTAATACCTTTTCCGATTGTGATAAACACTAACCAACCGCTCAATACCTTTAAACCGATATTTCCCCATCAATTCAAATCTGCGGGGTTTGGAAAGCATTTTATAAGTTTCTTCACTAACTACGCATTCCCCAGGATGACAAACCCCTTCCATGCGTGCTGCTAAATTAATTGTTGCTCCTAAAGCTGTATATTCTACCCTTTGGGAACTGCCTACATCTCCTACCACTGCTTTACCACTATTGATAGCAATTCTCAATTCTAAGGGTTCTTGCCAAAACTGGTTGTAATTCAAGTTTTCCAAACGCGCTAACATCCTCATGGCGGCTGCTACAGCCCTATCTGCATGATCTGGTTGCGGTTCGGGTGCGCCAAAAAATGCCATGATGCAATCGCCGATATATTTATCCAAAGTACCCCCACAGCCGAATACTTCCTGTAACATTTCTTCAAATAATTTGTTGAGTAACTCCGCAATTTCCGTAGGAGTAAATCGTTCGGACATTGCTGTAAATCCAACTACATCGGCGAATAAAATGCTAATTTCGCTTTCTTTTGGCGGTAATCTTCCGTCGGGTAAGGTTCCTAATGCTATCAACTGCTGTACAACTGCTGGTGAGTGATAGCGTTCCAATCTTTGTCGAATTATCTCTTCACTTTTCAGCTTTTCTATTAGTAACCAACGTTGAACGCTCGAAGAAACAAGGTTTCCTAAAGTCGAAAAAAAACTCAAATCTTCCGAACCTTCTTTTACCCAATGATAAGAAGAAAAACTTGCATCGGCATAAAGCACTCCGACAACTTTGTTTTCATCCCATAAAGGTACTGCCATAGCGCTACGAATTCCTTTGAGAAAAACGCTATGCTCTTCTTCAAATCGTTCGTCTTGATGGGTATCGGCTGATTGAATTGCAACTTTTTCTTCAAATACTTGCTGACATATGCTTTGAGAGATCCAGCTATCATCAGCCATTAACTGTTCTTTATTATTAACATTTCGACTTGCAGCATTTACTAATACTAAATTGCCGCAATTTTGAACATCAATTAACAGCCCCAAACGGTCAATACTATTAAGATAACGAAAGACAACCTGCTGTACTTGCGAGAAAATTTCTTCAATAGAAGTAGCCCCCGAAAGATTTTTAGCTATATCTACCAAATCTTTGAGACGGGCGATCGTTCTATCTTTGCTGCTGATATTACCATCTTTACTATCAGCATCTATCCACTCCTCTTGTAATTGTTCAACATTACGAAGTATAGTTCTGCCTTCAGAAAAACCTGTATACTTAGGCGCAATTGGTTGAGGAGGAAGACTCAAAAGCACTATCAGAGAAATATCTCCTACCCAAATTACATCCCCATGAGAAATGACAGTAGGCTTAGTTACGGGTTGTTCGTTTAATATTGTGCCGTTTTTGCTACCCAAATCTTCAACCATCCACAAACCATTTTTCCCTTTAGTAAAACGCGCATGACTGCGAGAAACACCTCCAAAAGGTAAACTTAGGTTACATTCTGGCAACCTACCAATGATATAAATATCTTGATCCACCGTCACCGTTTTTTGGGTATTTCCCCTTTGGAGACGTAGTTTCAACTCGTCAGTCATGGCTGTGCTTGATTGTAATCCTCGAAGCAAGGGGGTAAACGGATGCAGAAAACTCTGCCACCGTCAAGCGTTCAAAAATAAAGTTTTAGTGTATTAGAGTTAGTAAAACTAATACATTCCATTTATGACACTGCAAACGGCACTCCGACAACTATAACTCTTGTCAATTTAATTTTAGATTTTAGATTTTAACAACGGATGCTTTTGTTTTAGATTTCGGAAATTACCCATCAAGCGATCGCACTACCCTTTTACCGAAAATAATGGGTAAGACAGCCTCCCACTTTTAGGGGGACTTTTATTAATTATATATTCATGGTACAGTCGTTTATGTCAAACACATCGACGTAAGATGATAGTATTTGAGGCAAAACTAAAGGGAGAGGACGAGCAGTACCGAAAGCTTGATGAAGCTATTCGTACTGCTCGTTTTGTTCGTAATAGCTGCTTGCGGTACTGGATGGACAACGTGGGTGTTGGTCGATACGACCTAAGTAAGTTTTGCGCTGTACTTGCTGCTAATACTGAGTTTCCTTGGGTCACTAAGCTTAACTCAATGGCTCGACAAGCCAGTGCAGAAAGAGCGTGGTCTGCAATTGCCCGGTTCTTTGATAACTGCAAGAAAAAAAAGTCAGGTAAAAAAGGTTTTCCAAGGTTTAAGAAAGAACAAACACACGGTTCCGTTGAATACAAAACTAGTGGATGGAAGCTTTCTGATGACCGCAAAAGCATAACTTTCCTCGATGGTTTTGAAGCTGGAAAATTTAAGCTTTGGGGAACTCGTGACTTGCACTTTTATCAACTTAAGCAGTTTAAAAGAGTGCGAGTTGTGCGTCGTGCCGATGGCTATTATGCACAGTTTTGTATTGATCACGAGCGGATAGAAAGACGAGAGCCAACGGGTAAAACTATTGGTATTGATGTTGGTTTAAATCACTTTTATACGGATAGCAATGGGAAGACAGTAGCTAATCCGCTTACTCTCCGTAAGAGCGAAAAGTCTTTGAAACGACTTCAGCGTCGATTGTCTAAAACCAAAAAAAGCTCTAGGAATAGAATCAAGTCTAGAAATAAACTTGCTCGTAAACACCTCAAAGTAAGTCGTCAGCGTAAAGATTTTGCTGTTAAAACGGCAAGATGCGTAGTGAAGTCTAACGACCTCGTGGCGTATGAAGATTTGCAGGTGCGTAATATGGTTAAAAACCATCGTTTAGCTAAGTCAATCAGCGATGCGTCTTGGTCGCTGTTCCGGCAATGGGTTGAGTACTTTGGTAAGGTTTTTGGTGTGGTAACTGTTGCGGTTCCGCCACACTACACTTCACAAAATTGTTCTAGTTGTGGTGAAGTTGTCAAAAAGACTCTTAGCACCAGGACTCACATTTGCCCTAAATGTGGGCACACTCAAGACCGGGATTGGAATGCAGCGCGGAATATATTAGAAAAAGGTTTGAGTACGGCGGGTCACGTCGGAACTAACGCCTCTGGAGACATCGACCTCTGCTTGGGTGAGGAAACTCCTCCAAGTAAGTCGAGTCGCGGAAAGAGGAAACCCAAGAAGTAATTCTTGGAATCCCCGCTCGTTTACGTCGGGGAGAATGTCAAGAGACAGGTGTTAAGCATCTGGTGCCTGCTTCTTTATGCCTTTTATATAAGTTATATAGTGATTACCTATTTTTATTCATTAGAAGACTTTATCAATTCTTTACATAGATAGAGTTATATCTGTCATATGTGAAGAAGCAATACAATAGAAAACGTTAGAATCGGATTTAATGATTTGCGATGGTTTAACTACCGAGAATAAATTCATGATCTAATAGTTACAGCAGTATTTTTTATTCCTTATAACTTATTTATGAAACAGCATTATAATTCACAAACAGATCGTTCTAATCAACTGAGTAATTCGGTTTTTTTATTTTTAGTTATTTTCAGTATATTAGCAGTAGTAGTCGCAACACTTTATCCTTTTAACTTTTCATTACCAGACAATATTTCCAAGCGAGAATTAGTTAATAGTTTTGACAACAACAGCTTTTTTAACGACCAAGTAAACAATGTTATACTCTTTTTACCTTTAGGGTTTGGTTTAACGGGTTTATTACAAACAAAAAAAGCAAAGTTAATTTGGCAAATTGTAGCAGTAATTTTAGCGAGCGCTGCCTTATCATCAAGCGTTGAATTGCTGCAAATTCTGGTACCTTCAAGAACACCAACACCCGCCGATATTTTTAATAATAGCTTTGGCGGCTTTCTAGGACTAATTTGCTTTTATATCTGGAATTCTCAAAGCTTTAAAGCGATATTACAGCGTATAGAAGATAGTAAAGCCAGTAACTCAATAAATAAGATTACCTTATTTTTTACTGGTTATATAATTCTGACATTTTTGCTGACTATTCCCTGGCAAGCTACAACTAATTTAAGCGGTTGGAATCCTAGTTTCCCGTTAATAATTGGTAATGAAAGAACTGCCGATCGAGGTTGGGAAGGTAACATCTCCGAGTTGAATATTACCAATCAAGCTTTTACTCAAAACCAAGTAAAACAAGTATTTTCTTCAAATAATAATTTTCCAATCCAGGCAGATTCTCTAATTGCTTCCTATGATTTTACAGGACAAGCACCATATAAAGATAAAACGGGAAAACAACCGGATTTCTTATGGAATGGGGAATCAACAACTCAAAATGAAAATCAAAATCAAGTCTTTATAAGTCCAAATCGCTGGCTACAAACAGCAACACCCGTCAAATCATTAAGCGAGAGTATAAGTAAAACCTCAGAATTTACGATTAGCACTACCCTTACTACAACTAATACAGAACAAAACGGCCCCGCGCGAATTATTTCGCTTTCTAACGATTCTTTTCGTCGTAATTTCACCTTGGGACAACAAGGAAGCGATTTAGTATTTCGAGTCAGAACTCCCCTTACCGGAGCAAATGCTTCTGATGTAAAACTAGAAGTGCCATTAGTATTTAAAGATGCAAAACCGCATCAAATAGTTATTACCTATTCTAAATCCTCGCTAATCATTTATGTAGACAACATTGCCAATATCCACACCTTAAACTTACTTGACTTAATACCCAAAGAAAAAAGATTTTTCTATTACGGACTAACATTTATTCCGCTAGGACTTTGTTTAGCTTTGCTAACAACATTAGCAAGAAGAAAAATCAAGTTTTACCGTGTGATGCTACCCGCAGGAATCATATTACCTTCCTTGATATTAGAAGGAATTTTGGTACAAGAAAGCGGTAAAAGCATCAATCCAAAAAACCTATTTCTGGGAATATTATTTACAGCCGGTACAATGTTGATATTAAAAGCAAGAACGGGAAACAGTGAGAAGTGAGCAGTAGACATCTCCGGAAAACATTATATAGTTTTAAATTTACACTTTGACCTAACCCCCTTGCCCCCTTCCCTGCTAGGGAAGGGGGTAAATTAAGCCTCTCTCCTAGTAGGAGAGAGGTTTGGAGAGAGGTCTTTTTCATTTCCGGAGATGTCTAGTTAACTGCTAACTGATTCCGGTACTTCCAAAGGAAATTGCCCTAAAAGTCCTTTACGATAATCGGTGACAATAGTTCTGGCACTACGCTCTACATCACCTTGATATTTGTGTTCGGCTAAAGCGTACAAGTATTCTTCTCCGGTGTATGGTGTAGATTCAAGTTTGTAACGAGATAAAAAAGGATTTTCTGGTAATACTTTCGGAGCAGTTTCCTGTATTTCTCCAACTATATCTACGAATGCTGCTGCTACTTTTTGATTGTCGTAAGATGCTTCTCCAATATCGTCGCAAATTGCTAATTTTAAAGCTGCTTCTTGATTATCTAATCTAAGAGGAATGATACCGGGAGCATCTAATAATTCTAATTCTTTGGAAATTCTCACCCACCTCAAAGCACGAGTTACACCAGGGCGAGCCGCGCTTTGTACCACACGTTTTCCCAATAAACGATTTATCAAAGCTGATTTACCTACATTCGGAAAACCAATTACCACAGCACGTATGGGGCGAGGTAACATTCCCCGCTCTTTACGCCGTTGATTAACTGCACTTCCGGCAGATTGTGCGGCTTTGGCAACTCCATTTACCCCTTTTCCTTGTTTGGCATCAGTAAAAATCGGAACTTCGTTATTAGCTCTAAAATAATCCGTCCATAATTCCCTTGTTTCGGATGAAATCATATCTAAGCGATTGATTACCAACAATCTTGCTTTATCTCCAATCCATTCCGACACTTGCGGATGATGAGTTGATAGCGGTATTCGAGCATCTCTTACTTCTAAAACAACATCAACTAATTTTAGCTGTTTTTTTAATTGTCTTTCAGCTTTGGCTATATGGCCGGGATACCATTGAATTATGTTTAATTTATAGTTTTGAGTAATGGGCATAATAATAAGGAGTAGGGAGTAGGAATGAAATTTAAGTATATAGCTTTATAATTCGTAATTAGCTGCACTGTTGAAAAAACGAGTTTCTGGTTTACCCTTGCGTAGGTAGCCGTTGCTCATTGTAGAAATTAATTTGACCTTTAATCTTTTGCATACGCCTGATGCAAAATAATTCGATTGCCATCAATGTCATAAGCATAAACCTCTCTACCGTGGGAAGCGCGAGTAATTTCGCCAAAAGGAGGATGACCTAATGTTTCAAGATGATACATCACACGTTCTAAATCTTTCACTTCTAAACATAAGCTAACGCTACTTCTAAAAGAATCATTAAATTCAGGAACATGAGTTTCTTTTGGTTTAAAAATGGCTAGTTTTAAACCTGAAAGCTGAAATTCTGCATAGCTATTAGGAATATGATTGTTAGGGTTTTGACTGAGAAATTGAATGTAAAAATCAACTAATTCTTCTAAGTTATGAGTAGCAATAGTTACAAATGCTTCAGTATATTGAAAAGACATATTAATCTACGGGGCAAAGGTGAAGGTGAAGGTTAAAGGTGAGTATATTTTAAGTAATTATGTTTTCATTCTTTTTAATGCTAAATATATCGCGGAAATACTCATTAATTTTACAATACAGCTTCAAGCGTGCATTCCAAAAATAGACTGATTATTTCTTAATAAAATTAAATTATCTAAATATAGATTTACGGCTTGATCGTTATCGATTATAAATAAAAAGCCTTTGTATGTAAGAACCCAAATCAGCTAAACTTGATATCTTGATTTTTTTTACTTTTTAAGTTTTCCGCTGGATTAAACTCAGAATAAGATAAGTATTTTTTATAACAATCTAAATAGATAGCAATTTTGTTGTTAATATTTGACAATTTTAAAGGTTATAAATAGATAATTATACCCTGTAAAAACATGACTTTTATAAGTAATGCTAATGATTCAAAAATAATCAATTATCAATATCAAGTTGGCGGTAGTTTAGAAAATGATGCTGCTTGTTATGTTGTGCGTCAAGCTGATAAGGAACTTTATCAAGCTTTAAAAGCCGGAGAGTTTTGCTATGTATTTAACTCTCGACAAATGGGTAAATCATCAATGATGGTACGCATCAGCCATATATTAAAAGAAGAAGGATATCAATGTACTACAGTTGATATGAGTTGCGTTGGTAGCGAGCAGGTAACTCATGCTCAATGGTACAAAGGAGTTGTTGCTGAATTATGGCGAGGATTTCGTTTATTTGGCAAGTTTAACTTAAAATCTTGGTGGCGGGAAGAAGAGGATATTTCTGTACTTCAGCGTTTAAGTCATTTTATTGAGGATGTACTTTTAGTACAGTTTCCAGAAGATAAAATAATTATATTTATTGATGAAATTGATAGTATTCTTAGTTTAGATTTTCCTGTAGATGATTTATTTGCTTTAATTCGCTTTTGCTACAACCAAAGAACGTTAAATCCAGAATATCATCGATTAACTTTTGCAATTTTTGGAGTAGCCACACCCAGCAATTTAATAGCTGATAAAAATCGTACTCCATTTAATTTTGGTAAACCGATAAATATAAGGGAATTTACTTTAGATAGAGCGCAACCTTTAGTAAAAGGTTTAGAAGGTAAAGTCAGCAATCCTCAAGCAGTTTTGCAAGAAATATTAGCTTGGACTAACGGACAGCCATTTTTAACTCAGAAGCTTTGTAAAATGCTGACAAGTGGCGAATGGGTAATAGCAGAATCAGAAAAGGAAGCTGCAATTGAAATTGATAAATTAGTTAAAACGCAAGTTATTCAAAACTGGGAATCGCAAGACGAACCCGAACATTTGAAAACTATCAGAGATAGAATTATTCAGCAACAGAAAGCCGGAAGATTGCTCGGTATATATCAGCAGGTTTTACAAGGTATAGAACTAGAAGTAGATATTAGTAAAGAACAAACGGAATTATTTTTATCTGGTTTAGTTATTAAAGAAAACAATTTACTTCAGATCAAAAATCGTATTTATGCAGAAGTATTTGATTTTAATTGGGTAGCAGACAAATTAAGTCAATTACGTCCTTATTCTCAAAGAATAAATGCTTGGATAGCTTCAAACAGTGAACAGTTATCAGTTACCAGTTACCAGTTACCTATTCAAATTGTCCCCCCCCATCCCCCCCATCTCCCCCTCCCCTGTTCCCTATTCCCCATTTCCTTTTAACAAAATAGTTTTTGTCAAACTTTCGGTATATGCTCATTTTAGCTAGCATAGCTACCATCAAAGACGGAAGCCAATTAGGACAATATCATGACTAGCATCTCCTCTGTACCCGATTTTATCGAATCTTTGCTAGGTAACGAAGCTAAAGACTTGCTTACCCACAAAGCAAAAGTCTCTCAAAATATGCTTCATTTACCCGGAAGCGATTTTATTGATAGAGTTTGGATTAATAGCGATCGCAATCCCCAAGTGTTGCGTAGTTTGCAAGCGCTGTATTCTACCGGAAGACTTGCCAATACTGGTTATCTCTCGATTTTACCTGTAGATCAAGGTATCGAACATTCAGCGGGTGCTTCTTTTGCTCCAAACCCAATGTATTTCGACCCCGAAAATATTGTTAAATTGGCAATAGAAGGTGGCTGTAATGCGGTTGCTTCAACTTTGGGAGTATTGGGAATCGTTTCCCGTAAATATGCCCATAAAATTCCTTTCATCGTGAAAATTAATCACAACGAATTGCTCAACGTTCCCAACGGCTACGACCAAATTATGTTCGGTGATGTAGAACAAGCTTGGAATTTAGGTGCTACTGCTGTGGGTGCCACAATTTACTTCGGTTCGGAAAATTCCACCCGACAAATCCAGGAAGTTAGCAAAGCCTTCAAACGCGCTCACGAGTTGGGAATGGCTACTATATTGTGGTGCTATTTGCGTAACAGTGCTTTCAAGCAGGATAAAGATTATCATCTCTCAGCCGATTTATCATCTCAAGCCAATCATTTAGGCGTGACAATCGAAGCCGATATTATCAAGCAGAAAATGCCTGAAAATAATAACGGATACGGCGCAGTTGCCAAGGCGATCGGTACAAGTTACGGAAAGACCCACGAAAAAGTTTATACCGAATTAACCACAGACCACCCCATCGATTTAACCCGCTATCAAGTATTAAATTGCTACTGCGGACGCGCTGGTTTAATTAACTCCGGTGGTGCAGCCGGTGAAAACGACTTTGCATCAGCAGTACGTACCGCAATTATCAATAAGCGTGCTGGAGGTACCGGGTTAATTTCCGGACGTAAAGCATTCCAGCGTCCTTTTGAAGATGGTGTTAAATTATTCCACATGATTCAGGATATTTACTTATCTGATGCTGTGACGATCGCTTAGGTAATTGGTAATGGGTAATTGGTAGCTTGTAGGTTGGGCTCGCGGTTCACTTTCAAGATATAGTTTTAAGTGAATAATTTATATGTGAACCGTAACCCAACATTCTTCTTATCAATATTTATCCATAATCATATATGTTGGGTTATGACAATGCAGGGAATAAAGATTCTAGTTACAAGTAAAATTTGTTCAAGCTGTCTAACCCAACCTACTAACTTAGAATGAAAATTACTAAAAATATCTATAACGGCGATTGTTATTACGGTTTAGTTGTCGAAACTTACAATAAATTTCATCCTCAAGGAAATATAAATGACGCTGCTTTTTATAAGTTATTAATAGATGAAGTTGCTGGTGCGGTTTTAGAAATAATGTGTGGCTCTGGTAGAGTTTTAATTCCTTTGTTGCGTCAAAATATCGATATTGATGGACTTGATTGTTCAAATGAGATGCTCGCAAGTTGTCGCGAACAAGCTTTAGCAGAAGGTTTAAGTTGCAATCTCTACGAGCAATATGCTCATGAAATGGAATTACCTCGTAAATATAAAACTATTATTTTTTCCTATTCATCTTTTGCTTTAATTATAGATAGGAATCAAGCTTTTGAAACCCTACGTAAAATTTATAATCATTTAGAAGATGGCGGACAGTTGATATTAGATATGGCTATTGCGTGGTTAGTCACTGAAAAAAAAGACGATGGAATCTGGAAGTTGAGCCGTAAGGGTATGTTATCAGATAATCGCTTTGTTCATATAAGTCGAGTTGCAGAATACAACCGTTTAGAACAATTGGAATATTCACAAATAAAATATGAAGTTTATCAAGATGGTAAATTAATTGATACTTTACTTGATGAAATCCAGTGCCGTTACTACGGTAAATATGAACTGCAATTGTTGCTTGAAAAAGCGGGTTTTTGTGGAGTTCGGACTTATGGAGATTTTCAAGATAAAGAAGCGGATAATGGTAATGAAATTGTTACGTTTAGATGTTTTAAAAAAACAAATACTTAATCTAAAGTTCAATTATTCAATCTTTAGACGGTTTTATTCAGAGAATTCACCGATTTATGATGAAACTTGATTAAGAAAAGTCAAGAATTGAACGTGAAAAAATACTTTTTTGGAACGATCGCACTAATTGCAGCCCAAATAATTGCTAACCCCGCTCAAGCAGCGGAAGTAAAGGTTACACCTGTAGGCAGTCACGAGGGCGAATTTTGTGCTTTTGATCGCGCTTTAATATTTGAAGATCCGAATGGAACACGTTTGGTTTACGATGCAGGAAGAACCGTTGCAGGTGGAGAAGACAGACGACTTGGCAAGATTGATGCAGTATTAATCAGTCACGTGCATGGAGATCATTTGGGCGATCGCCATATATCTTCAGTCAATGCAGGTGAATGTGGCAAGCCGTCGGTAGAAGTTAGCGCAACCCCCGTGTCTAACAGCGTTAATATAGCCGTGGCGAAGAAAGCTAAAATCGTTGTCGGCAGCGAGATGAGCAGTTTTTTGGCGAACAAGGTAGAAGCTAATGGTGGCGATCGCAATTCAGTGCAGCTTGTCCGTTTCGGTGCTTCCGTTGATGTCGGCGGTGTTAAAATTACTACCATACCTGCGGTTCACTCGAATGGATTGAGTGGTGATTTTATCCCAGGTGAATTAGGAGAAAACTTAAAAGCTGCTGGCTTGACTGCTTATGTTGGGCCGCCGACAGGTTATGTACTTAAATTTACTAATGGTTTAGTAGTTTATTTATCGGGAGATACTGGCGTTACCGCAGAACAAAAAACCGTAGTGCGGAACCAGTATGGTGCCCAATTAGTAGTAATTAATATCGGAGATACCTACACAACCGGGCCGCAAGAAGCAGCTTATGTAGTCAATAAATTGATTAAACCCAAATCGGTGATAGCCTCACACGCTAACGAAGCAGCAACGCGATCGGGAAAGGTGATTCCTAATACTAAGACTGACAAATTTATTCAAGCAACCAAGGTACCCGTATACGTTCCTTTAAGTGGAAAAACAATGCAGTTTAACGGAGCCGGAAAATGCGTTGTTGGCTGTCAAAATTAGTAAAATTTGTAGCTTGTAGGTTGGGTTAGATTCACTTTCAATATATAGTTTTGAGCGAATAATTGATATTTGAAACGTAACCCAACATTCTTCTTATCGTTCTAACTCACCGGGGAATGCAATTAAGATG
>NZ_CAWUDI010000057.1:0-48636 GCF_963920925.1 Calothrix sp. CCY 0018
TGAGTGTTCCTCCGACTGAGTACTACTGGTTCGCTCAACAGGTAGTACCGATGGTGAGTGTTCCTCTAACTGAGTACTACTGGTTCGCCCGACAGGTAGTACCGATGGTGAGTGTTCCTCCGACTGAGTACTACTGGTTCGCTCAACAGGTAGTACTGTATCCTGCGTAGCGATATTGTTATTAACCGAAACAGATGCTGGTGGATAAACCACACCATAAGGGTCAAAGATTTCCTTAAACCTTTCCCAATTCTCACCCCAGTAAACAAGACAATGCGCTTGCCGTGCGGATAATCTCGGCTTGTAGCTGGTATCTAAGAACTTTATTCGACCAGTCCAAAAACAAACGGGTTGAGATTTTAGTATTGGAGATAACCACTTAGTATCCGTAGCAGCAGGAACTAACACGATAGCTTCTGTTACTCGTCCTTGGGCAATCTCAGCTTGCAACTTTTTTATCCACACACCTGGTTGAGAGTAAGGAGGATTAATGAATACGCGCCCGTTCCACTCTTGAATCAATCCATCATCCATCGCGGTATAGTGCAGTGCTGCGGGTATATGTTTCCCTTGATCCGCGCAAGGGTCGAGCGTAATTTGTCCAACTACCTTAATAACAAGCTCAAATATATGAGGTGGAGTGTACCATTCATCCGATGATAATGATTTATTAGTGGCTCCCTTAGTTTTTATTAATTCTGCTACTTCACAATTGGATAGGAAAGTATCAATACAGATATTAAACAGTCCTTGTTTACCCTTAACAGCAAACGGTTCTTTTATAGGTTGAATATTTTCTAACTTCCATGCATAACGTCCAACTTCCCAATCACCACAGAGTATTTCTGTTTTTGCCTGCTGGGCAACAAA
This sequence comes from Calothrix sp. CCY 0018, assembly GCF_963920925.1. Lineage (NCBI taxonomy): Bacteria > Bacillati > Cyanobacteriota > Cyanophyceae > Nostocales > Calotrichaceae > Calothrix > Calothrix sp. CCY 0018. The sequence continues at coordinate 871 of NZ_CAWUDI010000057.1, forward strand.
AGATGATGTCATAGGTATGCAATCTACTAAGTCGCAAATGGCGATCGCCTTCCCACATGGAAAATTAATTTCGTTCCAAACTGGTAATTCGATGCTATTACCAATCTTTAGATATTGTTGATATTGCTTTTTAGTAACTTTAGCTGTAGAGCAAATCAATAGTTTGCCTCTATAGCTGGTTTTCCAGCTTCTAGTCTCATACTTTTTTAGACCCCAAGTAATCAAAGAGCAATAAGGCTGCCACAAACTGATTGCTTTTAATGAGAGGTCTTTATCTTTTGATTGTTGAATAGAGCTTTGAGAAGTTGAAGTTAATTTTTCTGTATCTGCCGATTCAACTGCTATCGATTCAGAAAATTTTGATTCAGATCGTGCCAATGAATGTTTGTTCTGAGGGGACAAAGTTTCCTCTTCCTCTCCCAAAACTTTATTTTGCTCGATTTCGGGAAGATAGCTTGGTTCGTCCCAAGCAGGGTCATAAAAAACTTTATCCCAGTCGCGTTGACAGCTTTGTTTTTCAAAGTCCTGATATAATTCAATGTCAAAAAGAGTTGTCATTTTTATATCCTTATCTTACGAATGAATTCTCTACGAGCCAAGAGCAAACACACTTAACCCTTAAATAGAAGTAAAAAAAAAGAATCTTGTTATATAGCTATCAACGATTTAACCCGCTATTGTAAAGGTTTGAGAGTTTCACAGTAAATTTATTGGCAGAGACAGAACATTAAGTCGCAACCGGATTAATCTGGTAGCATTAAACTATCCGCCTTCTATCTAGGCTTTTGTGCTTATAGATTAATAATACAATTTAATTAGCATAAATTGTACTTTTATATATAAAAATGCATTATAGAGAAGCTTTTAACCAGACATTAAAAAAATTCGGTATTCAGGCAAAAGTCCTAGCTAAGAAAAGTGGGGTGCAGGAGCGTCAAATTAGCCAGTTTAGGAACGGTAAAGATTTGATGGCTGAAACTCTTTTCAGCTTGATAGCCGCTTTGCCTTCAGAAGCTAGGATTTACTACTTTTCCTGCATAAATGGGGAGTCAATGCTAGACGCGGTTGATTTACGTTCGCTTATTAACTCTATGTCAGTAGAGTGTAAATCCGAAGTATTAACTTTAATTGCTAATTCCCTAGTAGAAAATCAAGCGAAAACTGAGTCTGCTTCATTAATACAAGCAGTATAGGTTATTAGGGCTAGCTATTATTTTTAGTTATCATTTTATACTGCATCACCCCAGAAAGAAGTAATAACAGGAGCAAACTCAGACGTATCTTCACTACTAGCAGGTTGTGCAAAATACTTAGCTCGGTTGGCGATCGCCAAAATTCTATCAGTATCCCTGACATATAACGGCACCATCGAGTCCCGTTGTTCCAATAATTCTTCTAAACCAATATTCATTTTTAGTCCTTGGTGAAACAATTTACGTGCAGCCTTCTCCACCATCCGAGCTAGTTCTGCACCAGTACAATTAACAGTTTTATTGAGAATAATCCGCCATTGCTTTTGTGTTAGCACATCACTATTCTTATAGCGCTTATCAAATCTTGCCAAATGCATCATTAAAATTTCCTTACGCTCGTAGGCTTGAGGGAATCCCACATAAAATATTTCATCAAATCTTCCCATCCTGGTTAACTCAGGTGGTAATACATCAATTCTATTAAGGGTAGCAACCACAAATACCGCAGTCTTTTTATCTTGTAACCAGGTAAGTAGAGTTCCTAAAATCTGTGTAGAATTATTATCTTCCCTACCTGTATCTGATGTAGAAAACAATTTATCTAATTCGTCAAAATAAAGCACTACAGGAGCGCAAGCTTCTACCCGCTCCAAAGTACGCTTCAAATATGTAGCACCACCGCTGACAACGGCTGCGGTATCCACGCTGACAAGGGGAAAACCTAGAAGAGAAGCACAGACATTTGCTGCTAGAGTTTTACCAGTTCCGGGTGGTCCCACTAACAAACATCCCTTGGGAAGAGGAATATTCGCTTTCCTAGCTTCCCTTGAAAAATCCCGCTTGGCTTGGAGGGTGAACTTCTTGAATAAATCCAAACCGCCGAAATCGGGTACGCTTGGCTGTGAAACAAAATTCAAATTGAAAGAACCAAAGCGGTTAATTTTATAAGCTAGAAGTTGTTTGGATGAATTACTAATATTTAATGGTAACTCAGGACGAATAGCAATTGCTAACCCCAAACGAATCTCTTCAATAGTCAAACCAGAAGCAGCATTTACCAGATTTGATATATTATTTTCCTCCGTCAAATATGGTAATTCTTTTTTAAGGTAATTAGTGATATCTTCTCGTGAAGGTAATGGATTAATCAAAGTCGGAATTAAACTAGCAAGAGTTGAGGGTATTTCAACATTATCTGTGGTCAAAATAATTAGTTTTTTGAAGAAACTATTATTTTCAAGTTCATAGTAGATATTAACTATCTTTGATATGAGTTTGTGAGAAAACAATTTATCTTCTTCTGACGCACCATTTTTTAAAGAGAACAAGTTTTCAAATACAAAAATTCCTTCTCTTTCAGAATCCATTAGAAACTCAAAAACATCAAAAATATCTTGGTCGTGCTTACATAAACAACTAGAATGTATAGCAGAAAAATCTATTTTACCTAATTCATTACAATCAACTTGTTCCATGCATCCCCAACCAGAATTCCATAAATATACAGGAACATTTTTTGGAGAAGCACTGTTTCTTATTATCAACTCTAAAACAGTTGCACGTTCTCTGGTTAAAGCAGTTACGTTAACTACAGGAACGCCTGAATCAATCAATAAATTCAAATAAGATAATTCCATTGTTAATCCGTTATTAATAAAGGGTACTAAGCTAATTCAAAATATTGGTTATTCTTGGATTCAGACTCTACTAAATTTTGTTGTGAGGGCTGTAGCTTTGGTAGAATTTGTTCAAAATACGTTAAATCTTTCTGGCTCATATTACTTTTGAGCTTTCCCCCATCCTTTTCTAACAACATACCGCGTCCATCTTTCGCTTCAATATGCACACTACCTTCAGGACTAGCTGTCCATTTATAAGAAAAAACACCATCTATTTCAACTTCTCTTTGTTGAGCTATAGCATACTGCACTAAAGCATTAGTCACTGTTTCTACACGAGAAAAATATTCGGCTTCCTGTTTACCTATAGGAGTAAAATTTGTAGGTAGAGGTTCATTTTTCTTCAGAGAATGTTGTAAAGAACTAATGTCTTGAATTTGTGTACTATCTAAATTACCTTGTTCAACTTTCAACCCTAAAGGAGTTGAACGAAACTGCATTAAAAGTTTCCCTGTTGAAGAGTTGGAAACTTCATACTTTGAACCTTGACGTAAAATTTGGTACTTATCAGCAGTGTATTGATTTGCTCCAGGTTGCGTTTGGAGATGAAATAAAGTTTTTAAAGATGCAGCGCCTTTATGTTGAGCAGAATTCTCTTTAAACTCGCGCATCCCTAGTTTAATAGCAGAAGATACACTTTGAACCACAGTTGAAACATTATTAATAGCTTGCTGCCACCATGAAGTATTGGAAGGTTGCTGTAATCTTTGTTTGATTAACTCCTGATAAAAATTACGTTCATCAGCTAATGCTTTTAGCTCAGTTCTTAACTGTTCAACTTCAGATAAAAGGATATTCCTTAAAGGACTGTCCTCCAACGCTTGAATCGACTCTTTAACTCGTGTCGTTCCAGTAGCTAATGGTAATTCTTCATCCTCTTTGATTAATGATTTTTGATTATTATAACCATTATTTAAAAAGTTGCTTTCATCAATTTGATTTGAGTGTTGCCGCTCTTTACCATAATTATTTTCTTTGATAACTTCTGGTTTATTTTGACTTAAATTTGCCTTAGCACCCATTAGGTTGTTAATAAGTACTTTACCACTCTCATCACTCTGTAAAATGACTTTTCCGTCCAATTCTACCTTTTTATTGTTTACTCCCGAAGCGACATCACCAACAGGTGTAGAGCGTAATTGTTGAAGTTCGGTAATCAGTTGAGGATTTAAAAGCTGTCCCGAAACCCCAGAAATGTCGTCTCTAAATTGATTATTATCTCGTCCGTAAACTAACCTATCACCATCAAATATTTTCAAATCTTGTTGCTGATTATCTCCTGAATTTTTGACATCTAGTAACGTTCGCAATAAAGTTTCAATTATCTGCTCGTAATGCTGTTGAATTGCAGTAGCATCGCCGGAGTTTAAAGTAAATATATCACTCATTATGTTAACTCCTCCTGTGTAGCAATACGATTAAGAAGCATATGCGAATCTACATAAAAAATTGCTAACTCTCCATCAAACATCCAAGCTATGAATCTACTGACATCTTGGCTATTTCTCGTGCATTCGTAGCATCCAAACTTATTAACTCTGCCAGCTAATAAACCGTGTTGGTCAAATATTTCTATAACGAAAGGACAGTAACCTGCATCTAATTTCGGTTTTTCAATAGCGGATAGCAGCATTTGCTGCCATTTGGGATACTTCGCTAAAAGAGATGAAATTTCTGGATTCCAATTTGTTTGTTTTAGCTGTAACATTTGCATAAATAATAAATTATGGTTATTACATTTCCCCCTTCTTGCTCCCTACCTGCTTAAAACACGCTTGCAAGCTCTTGGGGAGAAGGTAAAACACCTGGTTGTTCGGGTAGTGGAAATAATTCTTCTGCTAAATGAACCCGTTCCAAAAACTGATTAGAACGCTCTGAATCACTAATAATAACTCCATTATTTTGAATCAGTCTTTCTCGTACAAATTCCCATTTCTCCTCCGACCAATTCATCTGTTGAATATCTGATAATGGAACCTTTATTTTTTGCAACAGCGGAACATAAGCTTCCGTACCCCTCTGGTAAGCTGGGTTGATAATTACTGCCCTCCCAGTACCCATTTTGGCAAACTGGGCTGGTTCTAATAGATGCCTTTTTTGATGATGTTCGTTAGTGCTGCGAGAGCCTCCCCCTTTCCCCGTACTGCGAGATTTAGAATTAAACTGAATTTCCATTTCTCCCAAATAATCACTGAATAACTTTGCAGATTCGGGATCTTGGGGATTAAATATAAACTTAGTTGCAGTACCACCCAAAATAGCCCTTGTCAGTTCTTTTCCGTAAACTTTCTCTAATTGAGCAATATTTTGGTATCCCAAAATCCCCACCATCCCATCTTCTCTATTTTCGTTAAGCCAATTTACTAATGCTGGTAGGTACAAAGTTGGTAATTCGTCCAATGCCACAATCAAAGGGTCAGAACGCGGTACGGTACGCGATACATTGCGGGTGACAATCATGTGCAAAATAGCCGCAAGTAAGGGACCTACAATGTCTCGGTTATTTCTGTCTAACCCAAATACAATCAACTGCTTTCCATCCAAATCCAGCGGTAGTGTCGTTTTACCGCAAAATGCCCCAACAAAATCGCGTTTGAGGAAACGCTGAAACATTCTTTGTGCGGTACCGATAATTGATACTGCTGTTTTTTCTGAATCTTTAACGCTGATAAGTTGAGAAAGTGGACGAGAAGTCCATACCTTGAGTTTATCTTTGGAAGCGGCTTCCATACGTGCCGACAAATTTGGTAGAGATAAAATTGCCTGCGCCATCATCAAATCGCAATATTTATCATCCCCAGTTAAAGTTTTAACTGCCTTTGTTACCAGTAAAATACCTTCAACCAAACTATCGCCAGCTTCTTCAAAGAATTTATCGCTACTATTGTTACTGCGGTCAAAATTGCGAGATATAACTTGTGTCATTTGTCCGGCTGCAATCGCGTCTTCCTCATCTTTTAATAAATCCAAAGGATTACAAGTTTCACTTTCGGGGAATCCCGGCGCAAATACCCGCACTTTGTAACCACGTTTCATCGCATAAGCTACAGCTCGTTTAGTCTGCGCGGGGTACTTGAAATCATAAAGACACATTGGAAATCCTTGGTCAAAAGCGCTACGGAGCAAGGGGTCTATAACTGAGAATGTTTTACCAGAACCTGCTGCACCAATAGCAGAAATTCCTCTTTGAGCATCGGGGAAATATAACGTTTTGTCTGGCTCCTTCCACTTATGCAGTTGTTGAGAGAAGGCGGGTTTATTTTTCATTAAACCTTTGGAGCGCCATTGTTTTTCGATTTGCGAACGTATATCGGGTGGAGTGCCAACATAAAGGGCAACTGAGTTGCGGATTGGTTTAGCAATCTGCTTTTTAGCTTTGCGTTTAGCTTTCTGTTTTTCGCGTTTACCTCCCCAGTAGCTGGTTGCTACTTTACCTTTATGATTACTGCCGGATAGGAAATTGAAAATGGCGATCGCAATAAAACAACCTATAAGCGTCAGCCCAGATTGGGACTTCATCAAATCAGCCAGTCTTTCAATCTGTAAAGTCGGTGGTGTCGCCGTTGTCTGTAATTTAATAGTTGTCATTTTTCCGTTTTTTGTTCGATAGTTGTCCAAGCTTCGTTGAAGCGCATATATCTACCAGCATCAAAGCAATATTTATTAAGAGATACCATAGAATTCATGGTTGTCTTTTGAGTGAAAGTTATGCAAGGGAAAGCTTTATTGCAATACCATGTTTCTTAACAGAATCACTCTCGTTAGCATTGCTAACTTCTGAATCAATTGGAATACTGGTACCACCAAAATGCATTTGACCAACACGTTCGATTAGTCTTTCTTGACTAAATGCTTTTCCTGTAGTTGGGTCAATCTGCTCTGATGCATTATCTAATAATTGATTGGTATCGGATGCAATTAATTTTTGTTGTTCAGTAGGTGAAAAATATTGCACCATTTCTTCACTTGTAACTTCTTCACCCTCATCTAATTTGCTCAGAAATTTTGCTCCGCCAGATTTACTATTAATAATTCTTCTCACTTCAGGACGGTAAGACATGAATTGCATCGCACCAAGAGAGCGGCCGCAATTACCGTTCCCATCACAAACATAATTTCCTACCGAGTCGTAATTATCTTTAATCTCGGAAAGCGCAGTACCCAAAGCATCAATATTCGTACCTTTGGAATGTCGCTTACTACAACTACCTTTGTTTGGTGGTAATAAATTAGATAAATTACTACTTGAAATTATGGGAGAGCTATTAAAAGTAAATCCGCTACTTTTCAAACCTGTAGGAGTCGAAGTAGAATTTTCACCACCTCCATTTATAAAGCCCAAAAATATAGGGTCTTTCTCGCGATAAGTCATAAATGGAACCGGACCGATAAAATAAGGCGTACATCCCAAATCAACAAAATTATTTCGCATACAAACCCGAAAGAATAAAGCTTGGGACATCATTCCATCGACTTCTGACACATCCCAAACCGCTACCTTAAAAGCCTCGCCAAAAAGATGTCTGCCTGTAGGTTCTTTTCCGCCATTAACAGAACCCAGAATTCCTCTACCACCTTTAACTAATTGATATTTGCCGCTAACCCAAGCTTTACCTTTGACTGACTTGGAGCCAGATAGTTCTACATGAGCGCAGTCTTTTTTGCAGGGTACGGCGAAACCTTCTTGTTTACTTCCAGAAATTGTTCGTTGTCGCTGCTGTTCGTCAGTTCCAAAAGCAACATCAACTATTCCCACTTCTCCACCTATAGCGTTTATGGGATTGGGGAATTGGGAGAAGGGAACCGACTCCAATCCTGGAACTGAATCAACATAAACCCCTTGCCATTTTTCAAATTCTTCAATTGCCGTTGTGGATAGTCCAGGTATGGAATCGATGCTATAGGAATTTAAATCAATTTGAGAAAAATCTAATTTACCTAAATGTGGCGATAGCGAAGCGCTGCTGCCAGCAGAACGCCCTAATAAATTACCAATCGTTTGATTACCATCTACTGAGCCAGATAAATTTTGAGAAAGTAAATACTCTACGGGCTTGACTTCATTAATAGGAATGTTTTCTAGAGCAGGAATTGCAGAAACTAAACTACCTAAAGTTTGTAACTTCATAATGCCAAATTCTTCTAAACTAATCTCACTTGCATCGGAATTTGTAATTTGATAAATATCAGCCAGCGAAAACTTTTGTAACTCAAAAGAGTCCTGAAAATCACCTAACATCATAAATTCTGAAACGTTTTGTCCTTTTTCCCAATTGCGATTTGGATTGTAACCTAACTTTTCTTCGACACCTTGAGGTGCTTGGAATGAACTATCTGTATTGATGGAAGGCATTGTAGAAAAAGTCATTTGATTCCAATCTGGTATACGAGTATTCTGCAAATCAACAGTTTTTATTTGAGTTTTATTATTAGATATATCTTGAGCCTCGGATGAAATAATAATTGTACCGGAAATAATTATTGATAATCCTATGCAAGCTATTAAACTAAATTTTTTATTTGATAATTTCATAACTTTCATTTCCTAATTCCATTAAGCGGTTTACTAACTGTAACGAAATTCCATTATTTCGAGCAGCTACGTTTATCTGTTCTCCTAAAGAGGCTGAAACTAAAAAGCTTTTAACTCTCGGAATTAAAGGAGATTTTAGAGAAATTAAACGCTGCTGTTGTGCAACAATAAGCCCCCGACTTATTAACTGTAAATTATTGATATCTTTCTGTCGAAATCTATCAGTATTAAACTCTTCTTGAGTTGGTGTAATCTCAATTGTGTGGAATTTGCGTGTTTTATCCCCCATTGCTACCCGAAATAAATAAACCCTTCGTTTATCTTTGCCTTTTGCTACTACCGTTAATAAGCTGCTATTTGATGAAGGTAACTGCTTAAAATCTAAAGGTTTAATTTGACGTAAATGCAATACAGTTGCGCCATTATCTGACTCGCATTCTTTTCCTAACCCAGATAAGCAACCATCAACATCTAAAGAAGCAATAGCAGGGTTATCCAACCATACCTTCTCAACTTTCTCACCAGTAGCAATGAATGAAATATTTACTCCATATCCAGGTGATAATTCAATCAACGGTATTTCACTTTCACTATTACCAGTTGCAACTGTATTGCTTATTCGCTTTACACCATTTCTCATCTCACCAGCAATTACTTTCATTGAAGTACTGGTCAAAATTAGTATGGTATAAATTGAAAAAATAATAGTTTTCTTTACAACATTTTTCATCGTTATCTCAAGATAAAGGATTGATTTACAAATATCTCTACTTGCGTATTAGCGGGAACATACCAAAGTTTTTTTCGTTGTTTAATTTCCGATATTTTTCGTTTATTTCGTTCTTTAATCTGTTCGGTAAGTGGCTCAAATCCACCTTCTAAAACAGCACCTAAAATATTAGAATTACCTCGTCTGGTAGAAGAAAAACTATTAGTACCACCAAAGCCACTCGAAGTAGAGAATTGCTCGGTTTTAGGTTGATTAAGCACTTTACCTATTTTGGCAAGAGAACCAACTACGAACGTTTCTGCATCGCGTGCAGCAATATCGTCGCCTTTATTACCGCGTTTGGATGCTACCAAAGGTTTACCTGAATTACCACGAATACTAATTGCTTGTTGGGGAAGGATGTATTGCTTACCGTTAATAATAATCTGTTTTGCTTGGAGTTGTACTAAGCCTGACTCTTGAATGTTTTTTATAGTCGCAACAATCTGAGTATTTTTAGGTAATGTTATAAAACCACTTCTATCTTTAAATGCTTCGGTAGTTTGAACTATAAAGTTTTCTTTCTGATTAAAGTTAGATTGTTTGGGATTGTTTTGATTGGTTGAACCTTCATCCCACATTAAGGGTGTAATCAATTTTCCAGCAATGGTGGAACCTAGTTTTAGTTGCCTGACGTTTTGTAAAGGTATAGGACAACTTTCATTATAGAAACAAGAAACATTTAGAATCCGAGCTTCTTCTCTATAAAGTGGTTTAGGATAAGTGGTATTTTCGTAAGTTTGACTAACCATTAAAGGTGTAGCTGATGGTATTGTCGTAGGTAAAACTGGTTTTTCTTGTACAGCGGGTTCAACTTCCTCCTCACTTTTTTGTTTGTTCTTCTCTTTAATAAAAGGTGTAATTCGTGCAGTACCATAACTACCCAATTGATTTACAGCTAACCATTGCTGTGTTGGGTCAATTTCGGATGGTTTTTCAGTTTTAGGTGGTGGTGATATTCTTCTTACGGGAGAAGTTATTAGTGGAGGATTGGAGGTGATTGTAGCTTTGGGAGGAGCGGGAGTTAGCGCTCTATCCGTCCTGTTATGTCTTGGTGCAGGATAATAATTTTGTCGTATAGGAGGACGAGGAATTGTTCTATAAACTGGCGTTTTACTTACAACTGGCGTTCTTTCAACTGAAGCTATGTTTTTCCTTGGAGTATTAATATTCTCTTTGTTCAATTTTTGTGGAGCTTGAGAATCAGTTTTTGGAATAGGTGTTTTAGTATTTTTTGACTCTTCTTGTGATTTAATTTTTTCTGCTTGAGTTGAAAGAGCCAATGAAGCTTTTAATTTTCCATTTTCTACTTCTGCTGGTTTAGTATCTTCTCTAAAAAGAACCTTCGGTTTTTCAGATTTGCTATCTGCAATAAGTGGTGCAGTTCTTGGTTTACCGGAAATAATACTATTTAAAAAAGTTGCCCCCGTACCAAATACAACCAGTAATATCAAACCTACTGCACCAAACTTAGCGAAAGGATTAGTTGCAAAAGTTGGCTGAGTTTTACCATCATGCGGGTGATCAAATAATTCGTGAGTATCAACTACATTATTATTTGAATCAACAACTTCTGTATCATTTACAACTTGACTGTTATTGCTTGTTTTCTCTGAATCACTAATCGTTTCTATTTCAGTTTCTTCAGCAGTATTATTATTATCTTCGGAATCATCATAGCCAAGCAATTTAGCTAAACTTTCTTCATCCCAATTAGTTGAAGATTCTTGTAAGGATTGTTGATTTTTTTCGTCAACAACATTTTCACTCGAATTTGGAATATTATTCATAAATTTTCCTGTGGTAAATCTCGTATTGCATAAATCTCTAAACCGCTCGAACGTACTTGATAAACTACTGCTGCTAGCTCATCAATCTTCGACGGAGATGAAGGTGCTTCTACTGCTCGGACAAATATTTCTTTATTAAAAGGAATCACTTCCCCTAACTTATTACTTTGTTCAAACATGGTAAGGTTAGCAACCATTCTTACTTTCCATTTACCTTCAGCTATTTTTACTGGTTGTTGAAAATATTGTGGAACAAAAACTACTTGTGTTTTTCTTTTAAACACTCCTGAAGGTGTAATTTCAGCAAGCAGTTCTAAAAACTCTTTCCGAAAATCCGACGATAAAGCGTAGGATGCTTGCCATGCTCCGTGAGTTACTTTACCTCTACTATTACTAATTGAATTAATACCTATACCACTGTCGGGTTTTGGTTCTACCGCATCTTCAACTGTTGTGGCTGGTAGATTTCCCGACCAATTCATCATTAAAGTCATTGTATCGGAAACAAAGCGTAATACTACTTGAGGAGTACGTTCCAAACTTCCTAATTGAGCAACTTTGATTGATTTTCCACTTTCCAATTGAACCAAAGTTGGAGGTGCTTTTTTACTTAATTGGGAATAGGAACCATATAACAAAAATAGGATTACAAAAACTAGAAGATGTAATAAGAAAGTACCAACAGTAAATAAGGCTAGAGTATCACTTCTAGAAAAACGGGTTGTAGTACGATTCAAAAACTTTAAACGTTTATCTTCTGTTTGAGAATTTATGTTTTTATGAATTGACATATATTAAATATTCTTTATGGTTTTTTCATGAATCCAGTTACAACAGAAGAAAACCCTAAACTAGCAATACTTGAAAAGCTTCTTAAAACTGCCATACCTCCACCAACTGCTAATACAACAGATAAAATCGGAGCCAAAATACCAATTGCAAACGCAAAAATCATTGGGTCATTATTATCGGCATTCATAACTAACGTAGCAACCAAACCAGAAATTATATTGAAACTAAGTTTTACCATTCCTACCGAAAATAAGCCCGTTAACCAAGCGAAAATAGCTTTATTTCCTACAGGTAATAATGAACCTCCGACAGCAAGAGGTCCAAGTAGTGCTGTTAGCAACATAGAAACTTCTACAATCCATTGAAAGGCAATACTAAAAGCTAATAACAATCCTCTTACTGTTAATTGAAAGATATTAGTGTTGAAAAAATCATTGATACCTTCAAGAAAATTGGAATCGTTATTATCAATTTGAGATTCGATTTGTTGCGCTTGTTTCTGGGCATTTTGCAAGCATTCCGTTTGTTGAGTCGGGTCGGCTATAGCGTTACATTGAGTAACTAATGTTCTTATTGCTTCTGCCTTACCATTTTTGAGCATGACTCTTTGATAAGCTTCTTGTAGTTGGATAGAAGCAGATGTAGTCGAGAGCAATGTTTGATTTGTTTGATTGATGATAGCTCTAAGTCCAAGAGTCGCTGAAGATAGAAGTTTGGCGTTATTAGTAAGTAAAACTATTACGACTAGTGGCCAGATGATTTCTGAGAAAGCTTTGCTGTTATCACCATCAACCATCTCTCTCGTCCACTGCACCATAAAAATCAATAAAGTTCCGACAGCAAAGAAAATTCCGAGATTGGCGATCGCACTATACAATCCCCCACCAAGTACGTCATTCCAAAGCTTATCCATCGATTGGGTAACGGCTTCGCTTGCGGCAATTCCATCTTCTGTAATTGTGGAAGCTGCTTGCCCAGGATTTGGATTATTGACTTGGACGAGAATTAGTCCCCACCGTAATAGTAAGAATGACATACTATAACAACGTTCTTAAAACAGTTTTGCTTGTGCAGCAGTTCTTAGATTGCTAAAACCTTGACCAACTATCTCCTTATTACGCATTTGATTTTGTCCATCCAAGGAACGAGATATATTTGTAAGGTTTAAATTAGCTAAATCTTGAGATTGTTTCGATTTCAAACCATCCGCACGCATTGCTCCTAAAATTGCTGCGGTTGATGTATTTTGTTGAGCGATTCGCTTCATTACGTTCTGTGTTACTACCTCGTCTTGCGCTGCGGCTGAGTAAACTTGAACTCTTTCAATAGAATTTTGGGTTTTTTCAACTTCTTCGATGGTTAGTAGTTGACCATTTTTACTTAACGTACTATCTACTACAGCACGAGTAATCTGGCGGTCAACTTCATTTGTTGCTTGTTCTACGGTATTAATTGCAGTATCTGAACTTGCTGCAATATTTTCAACTTCCGTGCGAGCTTCTATAGCGTCCGGTAAACCCAATACACCAAGTGTCTCGTTAATAGCCGCCTCAATATCTTTTCCTAAAGATGAAGCTAAAGGTTCAAGTTTACTTTCGAGTACGGATTCAACATAGTTATCTATTGACTTTAACTCCTGTTTCAGTTGGTTAATAGTATTGAAAATAAACGGTATGGATGATGCGCTCGCGTGGCTTATTCCTAAAATAGAAATAACAATTGCTCCTCCTAATCCGAAAAATACTAGTCTTCTTTTTTTCATAATTATTCTTTCCTTTATAAATTTACAATGTTTTTAATAATTGCTTGGAGAACTCTGTCACAGCTACAAATTTATCTGAGTATTTCATCATTGCAGCAGTTCTGTACTCTTGTTCTATTGGATTATTTGCTACTATCGCTAATAAATTAAACGGTGGATAATAACGGGTGCCTGTAAAAATGCCATTATCATCTAACAACCATTGAGAATAAAATCCTTCCTTTTTTGGGAAAAAACTTTCTGTTGCATTACAAGCAATTATCTCTAAAGGATATTTCAGAATCGAAGTGAAACTATCCACAGCATTGGGTTGAATACGTCCAATCAGTCGCGTAGTTAGATTCTGAAAAATTTTTGCTCCTGATGGAGATTGAGCAATACTTTCTGGGTCTTGGGCTGATAATATTACTCTTATCCCTGCTTTCGCTCCGTTAGCACATAGTCTTCCAACTAGTGCTGCAATCGAATCATACTCAAATAAGATAGGACTTTCATCAATAAAAAATACGCTTGCTTTCTCTGACAATGCTCGTCGTAATGCAGCACTATAAGCACTCAAACTTAAGATTGCAGCATCGTCATCGTTGGAAAGGTTACGTAATGCGAATATCAGAAGTCGCGCATCGCTACGAAAAGTAGAAGGTTGGGCTAAGGATTGTCCGACCCTTGATGAAAGCCAAAACCGCAAACGCAGTAAAATCGTTTCTAATGCAGCTTTGGTGTCACCAGTCATGGAATCCAATCGCAGCCGTTCGTGGGAGCAATAACTTAAAAAGTCATGCAGGGTAGGTATTGTAGACCATTCGGGAGAGCCAAAACCGTTAACATATGCTGCGGCATATCTATCGCGTATCAAATCGTCTTCAAAAAAAGCTTTCAATGCTAACGCTAGGATAGAACGCACAGTATCGGTTAGTGTTTGTGAGTTTGCACTACTAGAACCTCTACGGCTACCCACAATCATTGTTAGTAGAGCAGTTGCAAGAAAATCTTTGTAATCGGAAAATCTTTCTTGCTGCAATTTGGGTGGAAGGGAACGTAAGTTGGGCAGTTCAAATAAATTACTTGATTCTTTACCGATATCGAAGTAAGCGCCATCTTCGCCCATAAATTTGGTGTAGTCAGTAAAGGTACTTGTTCCATCAGGTTTGGGATAATCCATTGCGACTACAGGCATTCCATAAGCTAAAGCCTGGGTGATGATGCCCGATGCCATTACGCTTTTTCCGGCGCGGGTGGTAGCAAATAATCCCAAATTTTTATGCTGGGTGTATAAGTTAAGAAATACTGGTGTTCCTCCAGCAGAAGCAATCAATTCAAAACCGTCATCGTCACCTTTCCTTGTCCTGACTAAGGGTAAAAGTCCAGGAACTTCACCACTTAGGTAGATTAAGCGGCGATTAAAAGGAACTGTCATCAAACGTTCCCAGGCGATAGGTAAAGTTTGCAGCCAAATCCTCCAGGGATATTCAGTTTCTCTTACCACCCATGCAGGACGAAGAAAACTTGATTGTAAGTAACGACAAGCCTCATCTAATTGTTCGCGGGTATCACGATAAACCAAAAATACCACCGCAGTATGAATGGGGACGGCTCCTTCATATAGCTCTGACTGCGCGTCGATTGATTTTTTGATGTTGAGTAAAGATTTTACGTCAACCGAATTTTTCTGTTGAGCAATAGCAGCACTTGTATTTGACTGTTTTGTAAGACGCTGCATATTGGTTTTTACGAGTGTTTCATTTGCTCGCATTAATTGACAATAGATTTCGGTATCGTAAATTCTTTCTTTTGATAAAACCTCCCATAGATACTGCATTTGTCGTTCTTTGTCAGTCCAGCCACCGGGTTTTTCTACAAAGGTTAATGCTCCTATATAGTTATTTTTAAGATGCACCCAACGTTTATCTGCTATGGGGACAGAAGAATCGGATTCCATCAGAAGAGATTTGGGGGCAATGTCTGAGTAAATTTCTTCGTGTAAACCTTCTTCATTCAGAACTAAAAGCTGGGGAATTTGACGCGGTGGTGTGTCGTTAAAGCGGTGCCATAAAATGTTCCAAAGTTCTTCTGCATCTAGGGGACGGATATCCAAGCCCATCTTGTTGGAAAGTAGTTGCTCCCAAAGTTGGAAACCATCTGTAAAAGAAGAATATAGCAAACGCTCGATGCGGACAAACTGTAACTCGTTAATTTCGCCGGTGAATGATTTCCATAAGCGTTCTAATTTGGAAAGCCCTTTTTCTATTGCATCGTTTGCACCATTAGTGTCTTGTTCTACGGTGTAAGTGCAGTACAGACGCAGAGTTTTGGGTTTGCGGATGCCCTTTTGTGTTAATTGTTGGATGCGAGTGCGTTCGCCCATTAACAAGTATTGTAATTCTAGATTGGGGGCGTTTTCACTCAAGTTTTTGAGTTGTTGCTGTCTCGGAGTATCGTCGGTAAAAGAGCTTAGATGAATTGTTAAACGTTCCCCTGATGGTAAATCTTTCAACCCTGACTCAATAGCATCAAATACTGGCGAAATTTGTTCTGTCCGTAATGTTGAATGAATACCCACGCACTCGAAACCGAAATGAATCATAAAATTGTTGATACCCTTTCTCAGAACATAGGCACCAACAGAGCGTCCTTGGAGATTTATCTGTAGCATTGACACTAAAGATAAAGCGTCTTCTAACGGTGTTAAACGGACTTTATCCGTACCATTATCGACTATTTTTTTACCAATTTTTGATTGAACGCTCATTTTTTGTGTGTTCTCTTTGAATTAACTTTTTTAGTTCTTGTATTTACAAGCTGCTCATAGCGTATACCAACCCTATTCCAGTTAGGAGTTGAGACAAATTTCGATAAAATTCTCCAAGCACCATTGGCAGTCAATACCCACCAGGTAGAAATTCCCCAAGCTGCAATAGAAATTGTCCAAACCCAATTTAAACGTAATAAACCGTGGGCGAGGTAATAAGAACTTCCACAAATAATTGCCCAGGGAACTAACTGGTCAGCAGGGAAAGGTCCGATTGATGGTTGTTTACCTAAAGTCGCATTTACCTTACGATACTTTGATTTTTCTGATTCCATATTTTTTAATTGTGCTGGTTAATTACGAATTACGAAGCTTTAGCGTCACCCGAAGGGTGATATTACGAATTAAATTTATCCTCCTGGTGCTGCACCACCTCCGCCACCACCAATAATCAAATTCGCCAAAATATCGCCCACTGTTACCGCAATTAAAATAATCATTGGTGTACGGGCTAAATTTTGCCAATCTTCATCCTGCCTTGAGGCCTGAATCACCTTTACTAAAGAGATTCCCAAGTAAATTAAAAACAAACCTCGCAACACATTGAAGACTAATGGAATTGCTTCTCCTGCACCTGTAAATTGTCCAGTCATCCAGGTTTCTGCGTTTTGAAAAAACTGTGCTTGTGCTGGTGTTGATAGTGCGTTTAGCAGAAAAAAAGTACCACATATTACAAATATAGGTGTGGATAATCGATAGTACCGAGAAAGCTTTTCTAAAAAAGTAAATAGACCATTCAAATTATGTCGCCAAGCTATTGTAATTGTTGCAAAAATACCCAAGATTAGTATTGCGAAGCTTGTAAAACTTGGATTAGTGATTGCATTAAATACTGCGATCGCAATTGCAACAATCCATAAAGATAAATTAGATATTGAGTTTGATGAAGGATAGCGTTTTGGGGATATCGAAAAAATACGGGGTGTTCTCAAAGACATGATTTTTCAAACCCAATCATTTTCTATATCTTTGATAACCCGTTTCATCTTCAAATTTAATCAGCCGATTTAGGTAAATTAAAATCGCTTTTTCTCTGATTAAATATTATTAAACAGGACTAGAAACATTACATTGTTAAAATAGATTCTTATGTATTAATACGCTTTTACATTTTCCGAAAGTATCAAATTGTTATTTATAAATTTAATATGGCTATGAAATTACATAGATTTAGAATTAAATAAATACTAACTATTTATGTATAATACTTAATTAAATCGCCATGCCTAATGTTATGCAAATTAAAAATAGCCCAAACATTATAAGTTTTGGGCTACAAATAGAATTGTTAGTATTTGCTGTAGTTATCATTACTTACAAAATTTTTTATAGGTCGTACTCACCTTCCAAAAAAGACAGTATTCGTTCCTGCTGAGTCGTAAGACTAGCAGGGTCATGTATTCTTGAAAGCGCCTCAAGCACAGCTATATGAGTAGTTTCGCCACTCCTATAAACCTTATCTGCTAATCGCCGGATACGTTGAGAATTACGATCGGCAATTTCTTCAGATGCTGTATATATTGGTTCCAAATTTTCTGGTTTAACTGTGGGTAAGTCCATTTTCCACATCCTAATAGCACAACTATGAAGATTCACCGCATTAATTATGCACCAACATCCAGAATATTGTTTTAAATCTGGGTCGCCTTTAGAAATAATTTGGCATACTTCACCCACAATTCTTGGGTTGGGAACGCGCTGCTTGTCCTTGATTTGTTGAACAATACTTGTCTTTCCTTGTTTATTGTCGAATATTTGTTGAGCTACAGTGCTTCCTTGAGTATGCACTACTTGAGCTAGGGATAGAATATCTTCCTTGGTCATCTTGGGGCTACGAGATAAAATTGAGTGCTTAACTTTTTCTCCTAACGCATCCCCTAAACAATCTAATGCTTGGCTTAGTTTTGCATCATTCTTAATCGTTCTAGGGCTGACCTTGTATTCAGCCGCTAAAGATTTAGCTTTATCCATCGAGATAGCATCTTCTACTTCTTCTTCCGAAGTGCAAGTTTTGCATTTCGAGGAATTCTGCTTTAAATTATCCTCACGATTACCTCTTAAATGCAGATAGCGCTTACCTCTGAGGTAACTTGCTACTTCTGGTGTAGTGTTGCGTCTTCCCAGTTGATTATTGACAATCCAGCAAATAGCAGCATCTCTAGATACCATATCAATTTCTACAATTTTGTACGAAATTTGATTTTTGGTACATAGGTCGTAGCGGTTATGTCCATCTAGAAGAATAGACTTATCTTTCCAAACTACCAAAGGGTCAATACAGCCAAATTCTTTCAAATTTGCTTCCAATTGCAGTTTCTCTTCAACAGAGAGTGGAGGAATCAGATTTTTAAATTCAGAGTCAATTTGAAGTCCTGAGTCAAATGAAGGCGTGATCACTTTTTCTTCGTTTACTTCTTCTGAATCAGCCAAAATTAATGAAGAGAGTTGAACGTTTACTACATGAGGCTTATAGGCGTGATTCAATGGTTCATCAAGTAGTACAGATGCTATATTGCCGTTTATTTCTTCAATCTTCCCCCTAGCATAAGCGAGATACTCTTGACGAGGGCTAAGATTATCCGGTTGAATGGTTACATAAGAGCCGACAGTTTTTAATTGTAAATTCTGTTGTTCGTCACAAATTGTTGAAGCTGAATTTATACTCATAGCTATTCTGCTCACAAATTCTATTTACTGGACGCGAAGATTGTTGTCGTCAGTTTCATTCAGCTAGAGACGCAATAGCTCCAAAGGATTTGTCAAATAGAACAGTGGCTGTACCAGTTTCACCATGTCTTGCTTTCGCCACAATCAGTTCTAAGATTTTTTGGTCTGAAGTATTCGGGTTATAGTATTCATCTCTGTATGCAAAGATAATATTATCGGCAACCATCTCTAATATTCCCGATTGGCTAAGGTCGCTCATGATTGGACGTTTAACTGGTCTACTTTCGACAGCCCGATTAATTTGGGAAAGTGCCAATAGGGGAACGTCTAGATCGCCTGCCATTTTGTAAAGTTCCCTTGCGACACTTCCTAACTCATAACTGCGATTGGCACTCGAATCTTCAGCCATCATCTGTAGGTAATCAATTACTACTAAGCCTATTTTCCCTTTCTTAGTTTTGATTTGACGACATTCATGGGCAATGTCAGAAACTTTAATTTCCCTACTATCACTAATGTAGAGTGGCAAATTTGATGCAATATTGACAATCTTGTTGATATTGCTTAATTCCCAATCAGCCAAGCTTTCACTCAAAGCTCGGTGTCTGCGGATGCGGTCACTTTGTATCGGAACAAGGTCGCAATTTTTATAATCGGAAGCAATACTGATCAAACTCCATAAGCGATATTCCAATTGCTTTTTAGTCATCTCTAATGAAAAAAATATTACCGGGAGAGAATGGCTTAATATCATCTTCAATGCAAGGCTTAGGGAAATGGCACTTTTGCCCATTGACGGTCTACCTGCAATTAAAGTCAGCGTACCTGGTTCAAATCCTACTATCAACTTATCTAATTGGTTAAATCCGGTCGAATAGATCGGATTAACGTTTTCAATTTCCTCGTAAGCAGCAACGGCGATCGCGCTATTATGTTCAGTATTTGAGCAAAGTCTTTGATTGAAAATTTGAAAAATTTTTTGTTCGGAGCTATCCAATATCTGTGGTAAGTCAATTTCTGTCTGATAGCCGAGTTGAACGATTTCATTACCCGCTCTTATCAATTGCCTCCTTCTATACTTTTCCATAATTAAATCGGCAAGAAAATCAATGTTTACAGCCGATACCGTTCGGTCTACAAGTGATGCTAATTTATTCCTACCACCTACCCGAATAAGTAAATTATGGTCATCTAACCAACTGATAATTGTGAGTAAATCTGTTGGTTTACCTTGATTATCAAGTTCTAATGCAGCATCATAAATTTCTTGGTGAGCTTTGATATAAAAAGCTTCTGGAATTAAGTGAGAACGAACTCGTACAATAGCTTGGGGGTCTAGAAGTATTCCGCCGAGGACAGCTTCTTCGGCTTCTATATTTGCAGGGGGCATTTGATCAATCATTTTATTCACACTCATTCTTAAGATTGCAGTTCAATTTTTTGTACGATTTTAAGAAGAACTTTCTTGTATCAGCGATTCCTTACAAGCAACTGTAGCTGCAACGGTTTGTTCTTCTAGCTCACGTTTCCATTTTTCTACTTGCTCTCTTGCTTGTATGCGAGAAAGTTCTTCTTGATTCCTAGAAACTTGCGAAGCTTTATAAAAACGGTATTGAACTTCCCAGCGATTTTCTCCAGCTTTAGTCTTACTTGCTAACCACGCTTCTAAGTCAATCACCTCCTCGCTAAGATTCTTCGTTCTTTCTTGACAAAAATTTAAAAAACTCGCTCGCTCCTCATCTGAGAGAGTCTTTATAAAGTCTGAATAAGTCTTAATAGTCTGAGGAGTTCTCAAATCGCCATCTGGTAAAGGTTCTGGCTGTTGTTCGTTTCCTATAGGAAATTGTGGTTTCCTATAAGAAACCTCAGTTTCCTCTACGAAACTCGGATTTCCTATAGGAAACCGTGGTTCACTATATGAAACGTTGTTTCCTATAGGAAACTCAGTATATTTGTATTGGTCAGTGGTTATTTTGATTTTGACTTTCGATATTTGTGCCTCAATCAAACCAATTTGGTCTAATTTCTTGACTGCTTTTGATGCTGCTCCTTTCGAGATATTTAGTTCTTTCGCCATTTCTGTAATGCTGTATTCGAGATGGCGATCGCCAAATGGGTCGAGCGAGCGTAAGTAATACAGCACTTTGATTTCGGCTCCAGTCAAGTTTTTCACAGTCTCCACCCATTCATTGTGAGTTAGTCGATAAAAAAGAGGTGTCTTTTGTTTACTTTCGATAGAGTTATCGTTTACGCAGCAATTGCTCTGGGTCATAATATATAAAAATCTGAAACATTTAAGCCGAGCTACTGATCTACTAATTCGGCACTTGAAAATAGATGTCTCACCTTTTTCTGTTGGTGCTATTATGTGGGTACTCAAAGCTAACTCATCCATCAATGAGGCATCTTTGTAAAAAAGTAAGCATTGCTGAAATAGCAATTACAAAAATATACTATTGCTAACTTGGCAATCATTAAGTAAAGAAATGTTGCGATGAGCCAGCACAGAGAAATTTTTAATCAGCTATTGTTGGCTTTTGATTATTCAGCCAAACAGGTGAGTGGTTGGACTGGAATTCATCAAAGTCGTCTCAGTCGATTTCGCACGGGAAAACTCGATTTAGAAGCAGGAGAATTTTTCAGCTTACTTACTTGTATGCCAAAAGAATTTCAAGATACTTTTTGGCTTAAGATTCGTGTGGAAGAAGCAGATTGGCGAACGAGAGTTTTATCTGCTAGTGATAACGAAATTGAAGAAATTCTTAGAGGACTAGCAGATAGATGGGCAAGCAGTGTGGGGCCTTTCAAAGTCGCTTCCTGACTTGTCTGTACTAGGCTCAAGATTACTATTATCCTGCGATCGCCTATCGTTTAAAGTTTATCGAACTGTTGAGAAGAACAACAATTGAAACGAAAAAGAGCCGTTATTCCTTCAAAAGTTTAACTATGTGGAGAGTCGTAAATTTTATCTTTGAACGACGCAACTAAACGCATTTTCAGCTTAAATAATCGCTGCACTAAACGTAAACCTTGTTGCGTTATTAAAATACGAATCGCAACTACACGATTTTTTTCACTCATAACTGTGGACTCCGAGTGTGAATAAATAGGGAATCAATTATCACGACGGTAGATGCCCGCATAATTTCAACCTATGCGGGTATTAAAATCCATCAACAAATTTTCTGATGGTTTTAACTGTAGCCGAAGACACCTAATAAAGAATGATGACTAAATTACACAGAAAACAAATCTACCTAAAGTGATAATTGTTTTTCTATTATTAACTTCCAAAATTATTTTTTTACGCTCAACAAAAAAGTTTTTATACAAATATTAATTTCAACAATCTATATAATTACGTAATCAGCTTTTAAATTCCTAACCGTTAAACTCATATTGAATAATTGATTAACTATAAATGTAAGCTACTCTACAAAAACAGATGTGTAGAAAATAAAACATTTTGAGCGAGCAAATATTATTTTACTTATTCAATTTTTCTAATTCATTATGCATTGATTATTATCTGAAATATTGATAAATACGAGATTTTCAACAAATAAATCAAATTTTGTTGAAATTTTACTGAATTTCAGTATTCGGTTATCACTTTTATTTATGGATACTACAGCTTTTAACATTGATGTAGTCGATTATTATTCTTGAGTATTACTATGAGCGGATTTGAAGCAATATCAACTTTTATCTATTTAAGTAGCTGAATATTTACTTATCATCTTTTATTATACAGCTTGATATTAACCTGTAATTCTTTATTGAATGAAAAAATTGTCAAAATAGAAATAAATGTGTATAAATAGTTCAAAGAGCTTCTCGGACTAATAACAGGTCTAATCGCATTAATCAGGCGCGAAATTGTATGATAAACAACATTTTTTCTGCATTTGCATAGTGGGGGCTTGCAATCAGAAGTAAATTTTGTTTGGAGAGCGCTGTGGGCGGATTAATTTCTTATGGATTGTCTCAAAGTTTATAAAAAAGGAGACATATCCAAACTTTAAATTGTTTCCAATTGCAATAGTTTTAATTACGGTAAGTCCGAAAAGGATGGAAGGAAAACTCGCGACGAAAAAAAAGCACGAAAAAGTAATTCATTGCTTGCTGAAAAATAATAATAAGAAGTGAGGTTAGTAACTTGGCTAAGCGAACAATGTATAAGCTGCCACCTGACGCAGAACTTTTGACGATTCAAGAAGCATCAAAAAGGTTAGGAAAAGGTTTTAGCCGTAGTTCGATTTTGAGACGAATTAGGTCTGAACAATGGAAAGAAGGTTTGCATTGGGTTGATGCAAGGCGCAATGATTCAATGAATCGCCTTATAAAAATCAATATCACTGCCGTGTTAAACGGATTTACAACTCCAGCAGCTTTTCGTTAAATTTTTTTTGGAGGGACAATTCAATCCCTCCAGACAGTTTTGAGTTAAGGAGCAGGTGGTCTACCTGTTCTATTAATTAATGTTTCATACACTTTGAGGTAGGTTGCTTCATCAATCCAAGCTCGATATGTCTTGCAATGAGTGGTAACTGAATGTCCCATCAATTTTGCTCCAAAGTCGGGAGTGAATCCGAACTCGAAGCACCTACGCGCATAGCAATGACGTAAGTTGTATGGGGGAAATGGGATTTTAAAATCGTAGAAAAATCCGGATACCTTGGTTCCGAGTTTGGCATTAGGGGAATCTTCGATTGCTTTTAAATTCGGTAAGATGATTTCTTGAAGATTCCAACTGTATGCCCATTCGGGATAAAGCGGATAAATAAATCTCTCTCCCGTTTTAGTTTCATCGCTAACTCTTGCGGTGGGGAAATCTAGCATATCAACATGAAATGCTTCATGGGGACGTAAACCATATGCCGCACACATCCCATATATCCACTTCCAACCGGGACTGGTAATTCTGTCTCGCCATTGGGCTATTTGCTCATCAGTAGGTAAACTTCTTGGTGATACAGTTCCAGGTGAATAACCACCAGTTAATTCTTTGATTCCTTCTAAATTTTCGAGCTTGGCGAATTTAGCAAGTCTACCTAGAATGTCACATACTCTTTTACGACTCCGGGTATCGGGTTCGCTAAGGCTAGCGAATTCGATCATTAAGTCGATAGAAAGTTCTGCATCGTCGGCGAATTGTGCGAACTTAGGGAAAACAACTTGATAATCTTTCTTCCAAGTTGTCTCAGTCTGCTGGTTGCGCGATCGCCTTCTCCAATATTCTGCTTCAAACTTTTCTACCCAATCCGATACAGTTTCAGGTTTTGGCGCTTGGCTCAATTGCCACTCTGCCCAGTCAAACTTACCTTTATCAAGCTCTACCCTCAAAGCACGAGCTTGTTGTTCTGCATACTGCAATCCTGCAATGGTAGCTTTAACTCCTTGAGGATTTTCTTTTGTTCTTAAAGAAAGCTTCTGTTGGTAAGGTTTAGTTTTACCCGAATTCGGTTTTGGTGGAAGCGTTCCCCTTAACCATAAGGTTCCTCCACGTTTCTCAATACTGATGCCAGTATTAGAAGCTCGCAATCTACCATTTGCTTGAGCAAGACGATTATTAATATCCATAAAAGTTTACCCCAAAGTTTTTAAGGGACTGTTTTTTATAGAAGATGTCACCCAATTTCAAACGGACGAACGCGCAATACTCTACTGAGCAGCTTTTCTCAGATTTTAAATGGTAGCTAAAACTGTGACTAAATTTGTGACTAAAATTGTGAGTTGATTCTACCCAATTTGACCTAAAATGGTACAAACGAAGAATCCGCTCCTCGAACCTAGAAGGTGCTTGTGGAGCGGGAAAGGACGGAATATTCTTAAAGGCGACACCCGGATTTGAACCGGGGGATGGAGGTTTTGCAGACCTCTGCCTTACCACTTGGCTATGTCGCCGCACAAGAGTTTTTATCTTACCAAAATTTTATCTAAAAATCTACCCCTTCATACCATCTTTTTTCGTCCTATGCCTACCCATTGTATTACCTCATATTTGTGCTAGGATTTTCGGTTACGTATAATACATATTTTTCTCTATAGGAACAGTATTTATACTCCTTAAGACAAGGGTACTGAAAAACATAAAATATAAGAGATTTATATCTTAAGATAGATGAAAAACATTAAAAAGACATATTTTAGTATAATAAATTGAAGGTATAATTCGGTTTATACTTACGAAATTAAAAAATTAGTAAATATACATAACCTTGAAAGTATTGAAGACTTGATAGTATGAATATGCTATTAAAGAAGCATTAACTACCAGTATCTAAGGAGCATTATGACTACAAAGGAGAATTGGATATTAAGACTGGTATTAGATTGGTATCACCAAATATGAAAGAAGTTTCGACCATAACTATTGCTCAGGTAACGGATATGCATCTATTTGCCTCGGAACAGAAGCAACTGCTGGGAATGCCTACCACAAAGTCTTTCAATGCAGTTATCGAGCGCTTAAAAAAATTACGAGACCAACTAGATTTGCTGTTGTTAACGGGAGACTTGTCAGGTGATGGTACGTCACAATCTTATAGTAATTTGCAAAATTTGCTGAGTCCGCTGTTTCTTCCTAGTTATTGGCTACCAGGAAATCATGATGATTTTACAATCATGAATGAAGTCTTAAATCTGGGCTTGGTTTCTCGTCGTAAATGTTTTGAGCGCGGTGGATGGAATTTTGTATTGTTAGATTCTTCGGTACCTGGTGAGGTACATGGTTATCTACGTCGCGAAACTTTGGAATGGCTAGATTTACAGTTAAGTATGACGGGCGATCGACCAACAGCGATCGCACTTCATCATCCTCCCTTCAATATAAATTCTGGTTGGTTAGATAACAGTAGCTTGCAAAACTCCGAAGATTTTTTTGCAGTTTTAGATAAATATCCGCAAGTTAGATTGGTATTGTTTGGTCATATACATCAAGAATTTTTAACTCAACGCCGGGGTGTTGATTATTTAGGAACTCCTTCAACCTGCGTTCAGTTTCAGCCAAGAAGCAAAAAATTTGCTCTGGATCAAAAATCACCAGGATTTCGCTTGATGAAACTTTACCCCAATGGAACTTGGGAAACTTGGATTGAAAGAGTTCCGTATTTTCACGCTGTAGAGTTAGCAGCCTTCTAGATATTAACAGTTACCAATTATCAGTTATCAGTTGTTAGCTATTAATAATTGATCATTGTTAAACTTTTACTTCGTCGGCAAAGCTGTGCCAGCGGACAAATTGAAATGCTCCTGCTACCGAACCCCAAATGTGTTCGTCGGTTTCTAAGTCTCTTCCTTTGTCTCTGCTGATAAATTTCTCTCCATCAATTTCAAATTCGCTGTCAAGGTAAGTATTTTGTCCTTTGCGAAATACGATGCAGCTTTTACCCGGTTCTACCATTCCTTTGAAGCTGTTACCCGTCCACTCTACAATCATGTTACAACCGGATAGTTTTTCCAAATCCGAAGGCTCTAATGCTTTGAGGCGTTCTAAATCGCGAGATGCGCCATAAAATTTTTCCGCATCTTTAACTCTATAATTCTCAATTTCTATATGGTTTCCCGCATCAACTAATTTATTAACTGCAACACGATAGGGGTCATTTAGCATATAATCGTAAGCTTGCTCAACATAAAAGCTTACTCCCGATAGCAAATTATACGGTAGAGGACGCATACATACTCGAATGTGAGCGAAAAAAGGTGGATTTTCAAAAGCTTGTTCTTGATTGCTAAAATCAGAAGCCATCCAGCGAGCTAAGGTTGGTATATCGGTAGAGTGCGACATTATATAGATATTGGATGCAAATTTTTAGATAAAAGTATATTACCAATTGATGTAGCCGCTTAGTAAGCTACGCACGACGAATTTAAACAAGTTTGGAGAAAGATGAAGGGGATATTCGTCACATAATTGGTTAGTATTTGATAGTTTTTATAATTGTTAATTGCGATCTCCCATGCTAATTTCTAAGAAAATGTTAAATATACAACGCTTTAGTATTACATTTGCTACAGCTATTACAATTTGTTTGCTTTCGACTTCGTTGACGTTAGCGAAAGAGAAAAAGCCCAAACCACCGAAAGAATTTCCACCTTCTCCTTTAGAGATTACCGTACCTGACCCATTGCTACCAGCTTATCGCAATCAACAATCTTTAAATAGTGAAGAAAAGCGTTCTCTAGAAGCGGCTTTGGATCAACTAAATCGAGAAGCAATTGCACAACTCCAAGCAGGAGATACTCAAGGAGCGTTTGCAACTTGGAACCGAGAATTACGCTTGCGTCGCTATTTGGGCACATTAAATGAAATTCAGGCACTACAGCGGGTTGGTGGAATTGCTTACACTAGAAACAATCGGCTTCAAATAAGGTATATTACCGAGCGATTGCAGGCAATTCAAAAACAAGTTCAACTAGAGCAAAGACCGGATTTACGGGTATTGCAGGCTTTAGGTGAAGCTTACCGTCAAGTGCGATCGCCATCATTAGCAATAGAAGCTTACAATCAAGTTTTGATAATTGTCCGGGAAAATTCGGATGTTGCAGCAGAGATAGACACGCTGAAAATTATCGGCAATATTCAACTTGATTGGTTTGATTATCCGGCTGCTGCAACAACTTACGAACAATTACTAAGTTTAGTTACGCAGGATAACGATATTGAACAATCTTTAAAAGATTTAGTTTACATTTATGACCGTACAAAACAGCCTCAAAAAGCAATAGAAGCACGTAAAAAGTTATCGTTAGTTTACCGTCAAAGAAATGATATTGCACAGTTATCGGCATTAAAATTAGCTATCGGTTCGGATTACGAAACTTTAGCTAAGGAGAATTCTAATTTTGTCGATGAAGCCTTTAAAAACTATCAAGAAGCCTATACTATGGCTTGGGAATTTCAACAGTACGTGCCTGCTGCGGAAGCTTTACAAAAGTTAGTTTCATTATATGTTGCAGAAAATCAAACAGAAGATGCTTTGCAAACCTCTCAAATTTTATTGCAAGCAGAAGAACGAGCTGCTAATTTTTACGGGATGATGAATGCTTACGAGCAAATAGGTAAGATTCATTTACAGCGTCAAGAAAATCAATTGGCTCTTGCAGCTTTTCAAAAAGGATTAGAATTAGCGCAGCAATTAGGTTCTGAAACTAAGGATTTACTTGAGCAAATTCAAAAAATATCGGGAACAACTTGAAGCTAATGAAATTATGCCGTTTTGATTTGCTACAGCAGCCCCTTTTAGAAGCCGATTATCTTAGATAATTATTAAAAGTTAAGCTTGAAGTATAATTTTGGTAGTTTTTTTGGGGATTATAGCTTAATCGGAGACTTTTTTCACTCTCCAGATTTAGTATCTTCTCGCGGATGGTTGGTGAGTTTTCATATTGTTTTAGCAAGGCTATTTCTCTGCGGACATATATGGCACGCTAGCCGCCCTCGTTTAACGGAAGCTGGATTTGATTTTAAAAACGACGATATGGTTAACCCTGCGAAAGTTGTTAGTTGAAAATTGGAATTAATTAAATTCGCAAAAACAAAAACCTACTACCTAACATAAGCTTAGGTAGCAGGCTTTTATATTTTCAGATAGGTTTAAATTCTAATAGCTTGTAGAAGTGATATGAAAGAGACTTTTAAAAATTACAACTTATTTTACTACAGACTTTTTTTCTTTGCGCTTACCTAAGAGCATACTACCACCAAAAGCTAACATTCCTAAAGCGATGCTTGATTCCGGTACGCTTGCTTGTACAAATTTGCCTGTACCGATGCGGAATGTGTGGTTGTCAGTCTCAAAACCACTACCACCACCTGTAAGTTGAGAAATTACAATCCTGTCAAAGTTATCAGCCGTACCTTCAGAGAAGAACTCGAAGAAACCATTTTGTTCATCATTGTTTTTAGTGGGAGCAAGTGCAGTTAAGATGTCGTAAGTTAATATGGATGCAGATTTCTTGTTACCTGCTGTATCTGTATATTTCAATTCTACTGCTGTATCTCCATTGAAGAATTCGAGGGTGTTTCCTATACTTAAAGCACCTAAATTTATGCCAAAGTAATTGAAAGTATCGCCTTCCTTAGCTGTTTCGATAACAGCACTCATACCTTTAAACACCTTTAAATACGCTGATGTATTGTCCTCGCCATTCACCCCAGCAGGTCCGTAGCTCCCAGTACCAACTGAGGTGACACCTTTTGATTTGGAATCGTCACTGCCCACAAAAGAATACTTAACTCTGCCATTACCTGGCAAGCTGACATCATTAAAATCGAATGTCTCATAAACTGGGTTATTAACATTCTCTGAAAAAGCACCTTGGTTTGTTACATTGCTATCGCGAAAAATACCAGAACTATAACTAAAATTAGCAGCTTGTGCGGAACCAGCGTAAGTAACGGTAGCGATAGCAGATAAAGCAGCAATAGAAAATAACTTTTTAAACATTAATTTAATTCCGTTCTCTTTTTTTCTTCTCTTATCTGCATTGTGTCCTGTATCTTAAAGAAAAATTAGGTGAGATTCACTGAAATCTGAAATCTTATTTATTTGAGATCTGCGAGTATATTATTTGACACCATACTCAAGTAAGCTTAGTAATTAACGATAAAAAAGAAACTTTCTTCATGGACTATGTAAAAAACAATCCAGTTTTTCTAGCTATAATTGTGAAGAAATGACATCACCGCTCGTTTGTGCCACGTTAATGCCAATTGCTTCATGAGTCATTCAAATTTGAAGCATAAATTTGAGCTTTAAATAAAGAAGAATTCTCAATCTACCTGTATTTGTAATGGGTGAAAATTCATCTCAAATATAACTACAATAACGATTTGAGCCACATCATCTAAGTTAAGCCATGACTGGTAGTATTTTATACAGAATACTTATCCTCAGTTAATTACTTATGTATATAGAAGGTAGCTGCGTTCCCGCATGAGCTATTGAGCGCTTGTATCTTCAAAACTGAGAGTTTTTTCAGGGAATAGCTGCAACCTGGGAATTAAAGATTACCCAGCAGATTTTTTAAATAGTCGTATGATATATGTTCTCTGTATTGGTGCGCTTTTCCGATTCTTAATTGACACCACAAGCTTTTACCTATAATGTTTAAGCAATTTGAGAATAAATTATTAAAATAAGTATATGAATAAAATTGATTATCTGCGTATTAGTTTAATAGACCGCTGTAACTTTCGCTGTCATTATTGCGTACCCGAAGGTGCAAAACTCGATTATCTTCTACAACAAGAATTATTAAGTTATCAAGAATTATTAAATCTACTAAAAGAAGTATTTATTCCATTAGGATTTACTAAATTTCGTCTAACCGGAGGCGAACCATTATTACGTCCGGGGGTAGTTGATTTTGTAGGAGAAGTTGCTTCTCTTTCTGGATGCGATGATTTAGCTATGACGACTAACGGTTTTTTGTTAGATAAATTAGCAAAACCACTTTATGATGCTGGTTTGCGACGTATCAATATAAGTCTTGATTCGCTCAATCCAGAAATTTTTGACAAAATGATTGGTAATGGGGGAAAGTCGCGCTGGCAGCAAACTTGGCAAGGGATTCAAACTGCTTATGAAGTGGGTTTTAATCCTTTAAAGTTAAATGTAGTAATCATCAGGGGCGTAAATGATTCAGAAATTTTGGATTTAGCTGCTTTATCTATTCAGCGTAATTGGCACGTTCGTTTTATTGAATTTATGCCAATTGGTAATAGCAAATTATTTGACGAATCTACATGGATTCCTTCAGAAGAATTGCGTCGAATGATTTCCCAAAAATTTGGCTTGGTTGAATCCAGTATAAAAGGAAATGGCCCGGCAGACGTTTTTAAAATTCCCGGTGCTAAAGGTACTTTGGGATTTATTTCGCAAATGTCAGAATGTTTTTGCGACAAATGCAACCGGATTCGTTTATCTGCGGATGGTTGGTTGCGCCCGTGTTTGTTAAATGAAACAGGTCAAATTAATTTAAAAGATGCTTTACGCAATGGAGTTGATTCTTCTCAATTAATTGAACAAGTAAGAGATTTACTGTTTCTTAAAGAGGAAATTAACTTTAAAGAACGAGATAGAGGAACAGTTGGTAATTATGGTCGTACTATGTCACAAATTGGAGGTTAATTAATTTTATATTTTTGTTTTTGACATAGATATTGGATTTTAAATTAGGAGTTAAGTAGGTGGGCGGGGAAATTTACAATTATGTAACAAAATGTAAATAATCTGAAACCCTTGCGATTGCTTCGTCGTGCCTCCATTCCCTAGGAGGGAACACTCCGTGAACGCAATGACAAAGTATAGTTCTGTTTATTTACGCCAACCTACTTAGTTAGTAGGTTGGGTTAGATAGGTTTACCAAATGTTAGTTGTAAAGAAAATCTTTATTTATAGTGTCGTAATCCAAAATCAATTTTATGTTGGGTTACGGTTCAAATGTAAATTATTCGCTTTTAACTATATCTTGTGAACCTAACCCAACCTACAAGCTAACCCAACCTACAAGCTATTACCTATTATCTATTACCTACACAATATCACTCCAAAAATATTTTCATAGCATCATCTGCTATTGAGATTTTGACAAATGTTCCTTCAGGTATTATTGTATCGGTCATTGTTCTGGCATGAATTTCTCTACCGGAAGGAGTTTCTAAACAATAGCGGTATTCTCTTCCTAAAAATCGCCGTTTGGTAATCTTTACTTGAGAATCTGTATCTGGTTGTAAAATACAATCTTCTTGGCGAATCATTATTTCACCTTTATCGTGGCTATGATTCCCTTGAATTTGAAAACAACCAATTTCAGTTTCCCAATTACTACCCTGACGACGGGCTGGTAAAAAGTTGGCTTGAGTAACAAATTCTGCTACAAACCTGGATGCGGGATGAGTGTAAATTTCTTCGGGTAAACCTATTTGTTCTAAATGCCCCTGACGCATCACTCCTACTACATCGGCGATCGCCAGGGCTTCTTCTTGATCGTGAGTAATAAAAACTGCCGAAGTTCCAGCAAGTTTAAGAATATCTCGGATTTCTTCTCGCAACTGCAATCTAACTTGAATATCAAGATTAGACAAGGGTTCGTCCAAAAGCATTAATTTTGGTTTGGGTGCTAAAGCACGGGCTAAAGCGACTCGCTGCTGCTGCCCCCCGGAAAGTTCGTAAGGATAGCGTTTTTCTAAAGTTTCTAGTCTTACCAAGTTTAAAACTTCTGAAACCCTTTGTTTAACTTGATTTTTATTTAATTTTTTTAAGCCAAAAGCAACGTTTTCCGCTACCGTTAAATGGGGAAAAAGGGCATAATCTTGAAACACAATGCCAATATCGCGTTTCTCTGGTGGTATCCAAGCTTCTTGAGAGCAAACTTTCTCTTCTGCAATTTGAACTTCTCCAGTTTGCGGATTTTCAAAACCACCAATTATTCTTAATAAAGTTGTCTTACCACAACCCGAAGGACCCACTAAAGCTAGTATATCTCCTTCTTGTAATGTTAAAGAGACATTATTCACCGCAGGAATTTTACTTTCGGCAAAGCTTTTAGTGATATTTTGTAAGCTGAGAATTTCTTGTTGCATTTTGGTAATTGGGAATTGGGAATTGGTAATAGACAAAAATAAGCTAGTATACAGGTTCTTTTATCTAAAGACTAAAATTGAATAATTCAAATCAAATATGAATTCAGAGTTTTCAAGGAACCAATATTACTAAAACAAACTATTCTTTGGTAAAAAAAACTATTTATTATATTTTCAAAAAAAATATTCCAATAATTGTGTAAGATAGAATTAATTATAATTGTTATAAGCAGAACAATAAACTTTTATCATGCTTTTTGATTAGCTTTCTCTTGGGATAATACAAAAAAGGTTGATACCATAGATACCATTAATATCATTAATGAAGCTGCTGCGGCATCGGCAAAATCTACATTTTCTGTTGCTTTCCAAATTTCTACTGCAAGAGTATCAAAGCCGATTGGTGATAGCAGCATAGTGGCTGGTAATTCTTTCATTGCTGTAAGAAATACCAATACGGTACCGCTTAATATACCCGGAGTTACTAAAGGTAAGGTGACTTCTTTTAAAGTCTGCCAGGATGATTTTCCCAAACTACGCGCAGCTTCTTCTATTTGAGGATTTACTTGTAATAAAGAAGTACGCACAGTTCCGATTGATTGCTGTAAAAATAATATCAAATATGCAAAAATCAACATCGGCAAGGTTTGGTACAAAAACGGTAAATAATTAGCACCAAAAAATACTAATGATAAAGCTACAACAATTCCCGGTACGCCAAAACAAATGTAAGTTGCACGTTCAACTATAGCAATAATTTTAGAAGGAAATCTTACCGACAATATGGCAATTGGTAAAGCAAATAAAGTCGCAACAATTGCTGCTAAACCGGCTGCGGTAATTGAGTTTACGGTTGGTTGTAATAAGTCAATAAATTCGTATTCAGTTAAAAATCCTTGAATTAACCAAAATACTATGGTGATTACGGGTAGCACCACACCCAAAAAACTAATTACCGCGCAAAAAATAAGAGCTGGTAACTTCCATTTTCCTAATTTAACCAGTTTCACCGGACGAAATGATGAGGTACCGCGAGTGTAGTAAGCAGCACGGGAACGCATTCGAGATTCCAGCCACAGGATAAACATTACTATCGTTACCAACACCAAAGATAAAGCCGCAGCTGCATCACGGTTAAAGCTGGCTTGATATTGGATAAAAATCGCCTGGGTAAAAGCATCAAACTGCATTAACGAAGGGGTACCAAAATCTCGCAAAGCATATAAAGATACTAATAATCCCCCAGAAATTAATGATGGATACAATTGTGGTAAAACAACTTTGAAAAAAGTATCTCTACTGTTGTAACCCATGCTGCGAGAGGCTTCTTCCAAAGAAGGGTCTAAGCCTTGCAATGCCGAACGCAGACTTAATAACATATAGGGATAAGTAAACAAAGTCAACGCCAAAATTGCCCCAAACCAACCATAAATAGAAGGCAATTCTTCTACACCCAAAGGTGCTAGTAAAAGTTGGAGAAAACTACCCCTCGGAGCAAAAGCGCCAATTAACGCAAAACTGCCAACGTAACTGGGAACAGCCAAAGGTAATGTGGTAACAATCAACCAAAAACGTCGCTGTGGTAAATCCGTTCGCACCGTCAAAAATGCCAAAGGCACAGAAATTAAGCCAGATAATAGCGCTACAGCCACCATCAGAACAATACTATTGAACAAAATAACGAGATTTTGCTGGCGGGTAAATAATTGCAGTAACTCTTCCCCACCAGCATAGGCAGCGCGTATCACCAGATAAAACAACGGTAAAGCAATAGCAACTGCTACTACCACTGCCGCAACAGTTAGAAATAAGGGAGGGCGAGCCGCCTTTGACACTTTTTTGATACTCCTATTTTGGGGAATTGGGGAGATGGGGGGATGGGGAGAGGGGGAGAGGGGGAGAGGGGGAGAGGGGGTGAGATGGGGAAATATTAATTCTTAACTCCTAACTCCTAACTCCTAACTCCTAACTGTATAGACGTAGCAGTGCTACGTCTCTACACTACTAACTCTTCATTCCCAATCCAAAATCCAAAAGAATGTTAAAATCTAAAATCTAAAAGAAACGCATCCGTTGTTAAAATCTAAAATTAAACGACTCCTGCTTTTTGTAGTAGGTTTAAGGTTTCATCCAAGCTATTAAGTTTGGATAAGTCGATGTTGGGAGGGTTTAATTTTTCTAAAGGTACTAGGGATTTGTCGGCTTCTACGCCTTTTGCTAGGGGATATTCGTTAGTCTCGGAAGCGAAGTATTTTTGCGCTGCTGGACTTACCATATACTTGATAAATTTTTGAGCATCTTCTGGTTGATCGGTGGATTTGAGTATTGCTAATCCTGCAACGTTAACCATTGCTCCAGCATCCCCGTTAGTGAAGTGATGTGCTACGGGAAAGTTTGGATCGTCTTTGGTAAAGCGAGGTAGATAATAGTGATTGACTAATCCTAATTCAACCTCACCCCTTCCTAAAGCTTCAACTATTGCCGTATTGTTACCGTATTTTTTGACATCGTTGGCTTGCATCGCTTTGAGCCATTCCAATGTCTTTTCTTCACCTTCAATAAGCCGCATTCCCGTCACAAATGACTGAAACGAACCATTTGTAGGTGCCCAAGCAACTTTACCGCGCCATTTTGGTTGGGTTAATTCCCAAACATCTTTCGGTAAGTCGCCGATCTTAACCAACTTCGTATTATAATCAACAACGCGAGCGCGTCCGGAAACTCCGATCCAATTCCCCGTAGGTGAACGGAAACGAGAATCTACTTCTTCAAGTATCTCCGACGGAATCGGTTGAGTACGTTGCTTCACCTCCAAAGCCCCCAAAGCTCCCGCATCTTGTCCCAAGAATACGTCAGCTTTACTATTTTCGCCTTCTTCTAAAAGCGCGATCGTTAACTCGGAAGTATTACCGTAACGCACTTTAATATCTAAGTTTAGGTCTTTGGAAGCTTGTTCGAGTATGGGGGAAACTAGCTTCTTGTTTCTACCGGAATAAACAATCAAATCTTTAGAATTATCGCTACCGGGCGTACACCCCGCGCAGATGGTTAAAAAAGCAATCAATCCTGTTAATAATAATTTTTGTCGCATTTTTTTATCTTTTTCTCTAATAAAATAATCAGTTGTTTGCAGTTAAGTTATATAGACATTACGTATAATATCTATGCATTAAGTAGTACATCATAACGCTAAAGGCACGCCATTACTAGCATAGAAGCATCAATAAAGGTTAGTGCGATCGCCATTGTAGTTTTTGCACAAGCGCGATCGCCCTCGATATGATTTTTCTATAGCTTCACTTAATCACTGTAGTTAACGATAACATTTATCAACTATTCTGTAATGTATAACGAGTAGATTTGATTGTAAAGCCGCGTTAGTAATTGTCTGTCTTAAAAAAAATGCCGGGAGGGGGAGAGAGGGGGAGAAAAAAATTTCCGTTATTATTTATTCTTTCAAAAAATATCAGCAGAAATGAAAACTATCTTACGTTTGTTAAAGAGAAAAACGCGAGTTTAGTGGAAAATCTTGAGTCAGCTTATCAAGCCTGTGTGAACGACTTAATATTTTAGGCTATAGCCGCACTTAGTATGCTAAAAAAACATTCAAAAAAAAGGGCACAGGGAATAGGGAACTCTTAACAGCGAAAAAAATCTTTTCTTAAATAAATTTAATCAACAGAGCGGATAATTTTGTTTCAGAGCAAGAGTTTCAGCTTGATTTTTAGAAAATCAAGCTGAAACTACTGATGAACGATATTTTACCTCCAGGTAATTATAATCAAATTTATCTTTGCTTCTATTTTTTATTTAGCTTTATTTAGAAAACTCTGCAATTAGATAACAACAACACATTCTTCCAACTGACTGATAATTTTTTCAGCATCTAAATTTTGTCCGATAAAAACCAGTTGATTAGATGGATTTGTAGTCCATTCATCTCTTTGAAAATTACAGCGTTTACCGCTAAGTTGAAAAATATGTCGCAGTTTACTTCCTTGATACCAAATAATTCCTTTTCCTCTAAATACTGTTTTCGGTAATTGTTCATCTAAAAATTTATTGAACTTCTCTACACTTAAAGGTTTATCGCTTTTAAAAGAAACTGACATAAAATTATCTTCTGCCAAGCCATTGATAGAAGGTGAGTCAATATTATGTTGTAAAGACGAACGCGAAAGCATTTTAAAATTAAATTCACCTACATCTAATATTAAAGGTAAAGAAATTTGTCCGTATTCCGAACGGATAATTTTAGCACCAATTTTAACTAAATTAATATATTCTTCTATTTGATGAAGTTTTGCTTCCGAGACTAAATCTATTTTATTTAATATAATAATATCGCCATAAATAACTTGCTCTATAGCAATTTCATTCTCAAAATGACTGGAATTAAAATTTTCTGCATCGACAACTGTTAAAATCGAATCTAAACGAGTCATATCTCTTAAATGACTGCTGGTAAAAGTCATCATTAAGGGTACGGGTTCGGCTAAACCAGTTGTTTCGATAACTATATAGTCGATATTATCGCGTTCTAAAACTTTATTTACAGCATCGATTAAACTAGCATTAATAGTACAACATATACAGCCGTTACTGAGAAGCATCATATCTTCATCGATAGATACTAAAAGCTGACTATCAATATTTATTTCCCCAAATTCGTTGACTAAAACAGCTATTTTCAAATTTTGGCGATTGGTCAAAATTTGATTTAATAAAGTAGTTTTACCACTTCCGAGAAATCCCGTGATTATTGTCACGGGTGTTTTTTGTTGGGGAAGTTGAATAATTGGGGTCATAACTATAAAAATTCGATTTAATTCGTGGTAATTACTTTTATTGCTGGGAGTAGGGAATATAAAAATAGGTCTATCTCAATACTATATGATTTGCAAGAATTTGATATAATTATAAACTTGGTTTTTTGAAAAAAGCGGGTTTTTAATTTTTAGCGAAATCAGAAAAATCATGCTTCCCCAAATTTAGATCCCCCCAACCCCCCTTAAAAAAGGGAGGCTTTTCGTCATAATGTTCGGATTTTAAGTAACGCTAATCTTAAAAGTGCCAAAAAGTTCACGCGCTTATCAAGTAAAAGCAGTTAATAACTGGGTTAAAGCAGACTAAGAACCATAACGCCGGCAAACAACGCCGATTTATCCGAATTAAAAAATAGTGAAATAAATAGCGAAATAGAAATATCAAAAAAACCTTTCCAGTAACTGTTTTTAAAGATTAAACGAAATATCATGTGCTTGAAATGCAGTTTTGTGAAACTTCTATAAAGTTGTACGAGCAAGACTGAGCCTTGAGAAGGAGACAGCAGTAGATGCTTCGCCGTATATTTACTAAAACTCCCATAGCTCTGAAACAGTTGATGAAAGAAAAGAACTGTTTTGGAATTGCTGTGGCCGGTATTGCTTTCGCAAATATTCTAATGTTCTCCCAAATGGGGTTTGAAGCTTCATTATTTGATAGTTCAACCGCACCACACAAAAGTCTAAATGCCGATATCGTCATAGTTAATCGCTATTTTGAGTCTATATATTCAGTTAAAGATTTTCCTCGACGACGCTTACATCAAGTTTTAGGATTTGAAGGAGTAGAATCCGTAAGTCCGTTGTACATTAATTCTGGAAAGTGGAAAAACCCGCAAACCCTGCACAGTCAGACTATTTTGGTATTCGGTACAGATCCACGCACCACAGCATTTAACTCTCCCCAAGTCAATCGAAATATTTCTGAATTACAAAAGCCGAACACTGTATTATTCGACCAAACATCCTTACCAATATTTGGTCCTATAGGCACTTTATATCAACAACAATCCAACGTTGAAACCGAACTTAATAATATCAAAATTCGAGTTCGTGGCTTGTTTGACTTAGGTGCATCTTTTGCAGCGTATGGTAACGTAATTACCAGCGATACAACATATCTATATTTATTCCCTCAGTCTTCTGTTGCTCAAGTTAAACTTGGTTTGGTCAAACTTAAAAGCGATGCTGATATTAACCAAGTCCGTAAAAGCTTAGAAAATTCTTTACCTAAAGACGTAAAAATTTTCACAGTACCAGCTTTTGAAGCCGCAGAAAAAGCTTATTGGGCAAAAACTACACCCATTGGTTTTGTATTTGGCTTTGGTGTAATTATCGCCTTTCTTGTAGGTACTATGGTGGTGTATCAAATTATGTATTCCGATGTCGCCACCCATTTACCGCAATATGCCACCCTTAAAGCAATGGGATATCGCGATCGCTATTTAGTCGGGGTATTAATGCAAGAATCATTAATTTTAGCTATATGCGGCTACATCCCAGCGTTCGCAGTATCTTGGCTAATATATGACATTGCAGCTTTTCTGACGCTGCTACCGATTTATATGACTCTTCAAAGAGGTATTATGGTATTTCTGTTAACAGTAACTATGTGCTTAATTTCCGGGTTAACGGCGATAAGAAAGTTACAATCTGCCGATCCAGCCGATGTGTTTTAAATGTAATTTAGATTACATCTAAATCTTGTAGAGGACAAGGTATTCTAAAAAGCATTCAGGTAATAAACAGGAAAGCTTTGTTGAGGAGTGAATAAACATATGCAAATTACAAATCTGCTAACAGCTGGTGGGATAGTAATGATACCACTGCTGTTCTTCTCGATATTAGTAGGGGCACTAATTATCGAACGCATCCGATTTTGGGTAAAGATAAATAGCCGTCAAACCCGCATAGTAGAAGAAGTACTCAAACTTTATCGTCGTGATAACGTTGTTAGTGCCTTGGAAAAACTCAACCAAAATACCGATTTACCCATTGCTCGGATCTTTTTAGCAGCTTTGGAATTAGAAGAAGCAAACCCAGAAGAATTTCGTCTAGCATTAGAAAGCGAAGCTCAAGCCGAAATACCTTTACTAAAACGCTTTCAAAACATCTTCGACACAGTGATTTCTCTTTCACCCTTACTCGGACTTTTAGGAACCGTTTTAGGACTAATTGCTTCTTTCGCTTCACTCAACCTCGGTAACGTTGGAGGTACACAAACCACCAACGTTACAGGTGGAATCAGCGAAGCATTAGTTTCCACAGCCGCAGGATTAATAGTGGCTATTTTTACATTATTATTCGCCAACACATTCCGGGGATTATACCAGCGACAAATCGCATTAATTCAAGAATATGGCGGACAATTAGAATTACTTTACCGTCGTCATTACGAAAGGGAAGATAAGTTAGGAGCTAAAGGATTTTAGATTTTAACAACGGATGCTTTTGTTTTGGATTTTGGATTAAATTAAGTTAACAGGGAACAGCGAACAGTTAGGAGTTATCAGTTACCAATTACCAATTCCCAATTCCCAATTCCCAATTCCCAAATAAAATGAAACTACCAGAAGAACCAGATATTCCAGCTACTATTAATATCGTTCCGATGATTGATGTGATATTCGCTATTTTGGCGTTTTTCATTATGTCATCGTTATTTTTAACAAAATTGGAAGGATTGTCAGTAAATTTACCTAAAGCATCATCAGCACAACAGCAACAAGCAACAGAACCAATTGCGGTGACAATTGACGAGAATGGTACTATAAGCTTGAATCGACAACCAATTACCCTTGATAATTTGGAAACAGAAATCAATTTAGCAGTTAATGCGAATCAAGAACGATTGGTAATAGTTAATGCTGATGAAAAAGTAACTCACGGAAAAGTTGTAGCCGTCATGGATAAATTGCGAGAAATACCTGGAGTTAGATTGGCGATCGCTACTGAAAAACCATAAAACATTCTCTTACAATTTACCTCTGCTTGACGACTGTAGGGAGAAAGTTTGTAAGCAGAAGTTGCATTAATCGGGTAAGAAGACAAAAATATTAAAGACATTAAATTTTGAACTGAACAGATGAAAAAGACTATTTGGGTAAACGAACAAATCGATCCCTCCGGATTAATTTATGCTTGTATTGCCTGCTGCAACGAGTCTCAAGCAAAAGATTGCCACGAATCTTTCAAAAATGACTTGAATGAAATACAGTTAGCAGCCGGTTGGATAGCGCGAATGAGAACAGTAGAATCCTGGGATGAAGTTCCAGTTAATTCTTTAAAACTAAATTAATAATAGGGAGTAGGGTTGGGGGGAACAGGGAACAGTGAGAAAAAAGTTACTGAATATAGCAATCCCGATTAATTAGTAATTTTTTATTGATAATTGTTCGTTGATAACTGATAATTGAAATTGATAATAATTATCCAGAATTATAGTTACTATCTATACTATGGATAAAAATTTGGAAAAACCCTATTTAATTAGTGAGCTATCCAAAAATTTTCTCTTTCAAAAAAGACTATAAAATTAACTTAGTCAGTGAAAGGGGAAAAGAAGTTCAAATTTCAATTCATTCCCCTACTCGGTATATCCGCGAAAACTGCCAACGGATATTACCAGATTGGGACAACAAGTTAGAAATGTCGGTAGCAATCGTTTTACAACAATCTCTAGAATCGCTTACAGAAAGTTCACCCCAAATAGAAGCAGAAAAACAACGGTTGCGAGCAAAATTTATGAGGTTTGCTTGCGATGTCGCATTTGATTTAAGAGATAAACAATATCTGACAGACTTAATAGATCCCCGTACCGGCTATCCATTGCTATCTCGCCCCGGACAAATTCCCCACGACGACACCGCAGTTGTCAAAACATTGCTTAAATATCCAATGATTTGCAACAAATGCCGCGTACTAATTCATCCCAAATGGGGAACCGCAGTTTATCCAAGTATTTTAATCTCAGCAGCACCTAGAATCATCATTGCCCAGACAATTCAAAATATTGCTATCTTACACGGATGGGAAATCAGTGAACAGTGAACAATTATCAATTGTCGCCCGTAGGGTGTGGATTATCAATATTAAATTCATAACTCCTAACTCCCCCATTTTCCCATCTCCCCCTCTCCTCATCCCCTCCCCTTCCATCTAACTCTTCTTCGGCTTTCGCAATGACTTAGAATCTATCGGTCCGATCATCCGATTAAGGGCACGTAACTGTTCGGCTGTTCCCATGCTGATCATTACGTCACCTGTCATTAAAAGAGTGTCTGCTGTGGGGCCACCAATTAGTTCTCCACTAGCACGACGAATGGCAAGAACTAATGCTCCAGTTTGCGCCCGTAATCTTGCTTCTCCTAAAGTTTGACCGACAAAGGGACAAGAATTGTAGTCAATTAAGACTTCTTCCATGTAAAGTTCGCGACCTTTTCCTGATATAATTCCGTCTACGAAGTCCATTATTTGAGGTCTTAAAGCAGCAGCAGCCATTCTTCTACCACCAGTGATGTATGGTGAAACTACTGCATCTGCACCGCCTCGCTGAAGTTTCTGCACTGCTTCTTCTGTGCTGGCGCGGGCGATCGCCCGAATTCGGGGATTAAGTGTTTTCGCCGATAAAACAATGTATAAATTTTCTGCATCAGATGGTAATGCAGCAACAATACAAGTAGCTCGTTCTATTCCTACGAGTATCAAGGTTTCATCTAAAGTTGCATCACCTTGATATATGGTATATCCTTCTTCTGCCTGAGTTTTTCTTAC
Organism: Calothrix sp. CCY 0018; assembly: GCF_963920925.1. Classification (NCBI taxonomy): domain Bacteria; kingdom Bacillati; phylum Cyanobacteriota; class Cyanophyceae; order Nostocales; family Calotrichaceae; genus Calothrix; species Calothrix sp. CCY 0018. The sequence goes on from NZ_CAWUDI010000057.1 coordinate 43,055, forward strand.
GAGTTCTACTTCCGAATCAACAATCACAAAAGGTACACCTTCTGCTTCAAATTCTTGAGCAATCTGACGACCTGTACGACTAAATCCGCAAATAATATAATGTCTAGATAATGATTCCATTGTTCGCCGCTGTTGTCTGAGTCGAATTCCTTCTTGAAAATATCCTTGAATTACGGCTTCTGTAAATCGATTAACAATATAACCGATGGTAACTATGCCCATTAAAATTAAGGCGATAGTAAATAGCCTTCCCCGGCTTTCTAAAGGTTTAGTTTCTCCATAGCCAACGGTTGATAAGGTAATCACCGTCATATAAGCAGCCTCTTCCCACTTCCAACCTTCTACAAATGTGTACCATAAAGTTCCCGTCAGTAACACGCCACAAAGTGCTAATGTTCCAATCATCAACTCTTGCTGGATGCGACGATATTTTTGCTCTAATATCGAGAAAACGGGTTTTTTCATCGCTCTCCAACTTTACAGAACGTTTGCCAATATAAATAAAATTACGAATAATGTTTGGTGCCTTTGTAATATTAATTACTAATTATTTAATTATCAAGCTTATTAATTTTTGATTTACCGATTGTTAAACTGCTTATAACAATTTGTGTTACCACGACATTGAATGGTAACATCATTTCTGCTGGATATATACTATCTTTGCTACTAAAATCAAATATGCTCTTTCCCGAAACGGTGAGTATAGAGCATAAAAACAATAACTAAGCTAAATCATCAGGATTTACTCCTAACTCACGCAATTTTTCAGCTAATTTTTCTATTTTTCTTTGTGCTGCTTTTACTTCTTCTTCAGGTACTTGAATCAACTCCCCTTCCAAAGTAAACCACCGCAGCCACAATCTATCAATATTGCGAAACGAACCCTGCCATAATCCCAAACTTAATCCTAATTCTGGTATGGGTACATTTCCTTGAGTAATATCTACCGCTTGATAATGTCCACCTACCAAGTGAAATGCCTGCATCTGATTGGTATAGCGGCTAAATACTATATAGTAGGGAATTCGCAAAATTTGTTCGTAAACTTTCCACTTAGTTGGTGGCTTATTCGCTTTACTTTCCGTTTCTCCTAAATCTTCTTCTTCCGTACCCGGAGATAATAATTCAACTACAACAAAAGGATTTACCCCTTCTTGCCAAGTTACATAACTCAAACGTAAATCTCGCCCTTCATATAACTTTGGTACACCAACCACACCAAACCAATCCGGACGTTTATACCACTGCGGATGTCTGACATCATAATATAAATTGAGGTCGGCAGCGCTGTAAACTTCTTCTGGATTCCAATTAACGGGAAGAAACGTCAAAAACAGCAATAAGGGTTGCAAAAAGTGGAAATCGTCTTTCTCACTAGGTAAATCATACATCGTTGGCAGAGTTTCTTTTGGAGGAAGCGGGGGTTCGGATTGAGGTATTGAAATCATTTTTAAATTAGGGAATTGGGGATTGGGCATTGGGCATGGGGCATTGTAGAATTAAAATGCCTTATTTATTAGGGTATCTTGTTTAACTAAGACTGTTTTAAAACATCGGTAAATTACGTTGCAACCGATATTTATCCCAATAACCAATCGGAATCGCAATAATTGAAACGGCAAGTTGAAATAATATTGTAAAAATCATTGCACCAAATCCTCTTAAAAATCAGAATTTAAAAAAACCCGGTTTTTTGGAAAAACCGGGTTTATAAATTATCAAAAGTAAACTATTATTTAACTCGCAGCCAACTGACTCCAACTCACATAAGGTAAATTAGCAGCAGTCTCTTTAACTTTCTCGGCATTACTTACTAATTGTCCGCAAGCATCCCAAGTGCCGGAAACAAACATATTTTTCGCACCTTCACCCATGTTTACTGCTGCGGAAAAATCACCGCACTGTACTTTCATTGCTTGCAAATCTACGGTTATTTTTGCTTGAGGATTATCTGTTAACATCACCTGCAATTGCTGAACGGTATCGGAATCAGCAGTAACGCAAGGAACGCCCATCGCTACGCAATTACCGAAAAATATTTCTGCAAAGCTTTCACCAACTACAGCCTGAATTCCCCATTTAGCCAGGGCTTGAGGTGCGTGTTCTCTTGAAGAACCACAGCCAAAATTACGATTGACTATTAATATATTTGCATTTTGATACTGCGGTTGGTCAAAGGAATGTTTACCTTCAAGTCCTTTGCGATCGTCTTCAAAGGCGTGTTCTCCCAAACCATCAAAAGTAACGCAACGTAAAAACCGCGCCGGGATGATTCTATCTGTATCGATGTCATTACCTACTAAAGGAATACCGTTTCCGGAAACTGTTTTAACTACACTCATAACGATTTTGGATTTTGGATTTTAACAACGGATGCGTTTCTTTTAGATTTTAGATTTTAACAACGGATGCTTTTGTTTTGGATTGAGGAATGGGGATAGGGCATTGGGCATGGGGCATTAGACATCTCCGGAAAACATTTGTATGGTTTCAAATTACACATAGACCTAACCCCCCTACCCCCCCTTCCCTACTAGGGAATGGGGGTTTTTAAGCCTCTCAGGGGTGGGGGAGAGGTACTCTACGAGAAAACGCTCCGCGTTCATGGAGAGGGGTTTTTTTCATTTCCGGAGATGTCTATTGGAAATTTCTACCTTCTCTTCCCCCTCTACCCTCTCTTTCTTTCAACTAACAAACTCTCGTACATCTGCAACGGTACCTTTTATTGCAGCAGCAGCTACCATTGCGGGACTCATTAATAATGTACGTCCGCTTGCGGAACCTTGTCTTCCTTTAAAGTTGCGGTTGGAGGAAGAAGCGCTTATTTGTCTTCCTTCCAATTTGTCGGGGTTCATTGCTAAACACATGGAACATCCGGGTTCTCGCCATTCAAATCCGGCTGCTTCAAAGATTTTATCTAAACCTTCGGCTTCGGCTTCTTTTTTTACTCTTTCGGAACCGGGAACCACAAAGGCTTTTACTCCTTGAGCTACATGATTTCCTTGGGCTATTTTTGCAGCTTCGCGTAAGTCGCTAATTCTACCGTTGGTGCAGCTGCCTATAAAACAAACATCTATTTTAGTACCTTCGATGGGATTGCCGGGTGCTAAATCCATGTAGCGGTAAGCTTCTTCGGCAATAAAACGGTCTTCTGAGGGTAATTCTTCCGGTAACGGAATAGTTTGATTGATTCCTATACCTTGTCCGGGAGTAATTCCCCAAGTAACGGTAGGAGAAATATCTGCGGCATCAAATACTACAATATCATCATATTCTGCATCCGCATCACTACGGATAGACTCCCACCAAGTAACGGCTTTGTCCCAATCTTCTGCTTTCGGCGCAAAGTCTTTACCTTTGAGGTATTCGTAAGTAACTTTATCTGGATTAACGTAACCGCATCTCGCACCGCCTTCGATGGACATATTACAAGCAGTCATCCGTTCTTCCATGTTCATTTGTTCAAAGGTGGTACCTGCAAATTCATAAGCGTATCCGACACCACCTTTTACACCGAGAGTACGGATTATGTGCAAAACTACATCTTTGGCATAAACCCCTGGTTTTAAAGTACCGTTGACTTCAACTTTGCGGACTTTTAATTTAGATAGCGCCAGGGTTTGCGAAGCTAGAACATCCCGCACTTGAGAAGTACCAATACCAAAGGCGATCGCACCAAAAGCACCGTGAGTTGAAGTGTGACTATCTCCACAAGCAATAGTCATTCCCGGCTGAGTAAGTCCTTGCTCTGGAGCAATTACGTGAACGATACCTTGATTTCCCGTACCAATATTGTAAAAAGTTATGTCATTCTCTTGACAATTTCTTTCCAGCGCCTGCATCATCTCTTCTGCCAAAGTATCGACAAAAGGACGCGCTTGATTATCTGTAGGTACGATATGGTCAACCGTTGCCACCGTGCGTTGCGGGAACAATACCTTTAAACCCCGTTCCCTAAGCATAGCAAAGGCTTGAGGACTCGTTACTTCATGAATTAAATGCAGCCCAATAAACAGTTGCGTTTGTCCGGAAGCAAGCGTACCAACTGTATGTAAATCCCAAACTTTATCAAATAACGTGCCTTTGCTCATCTCAATCCGTTTGCTAAGAGTTAGGTTTAATGATGTTATCAAAAAATGGTAACAGACGGTAGGGAGGGGAGGGGGAAGATGGGGTAAAAATTACCCATTAACCATTACCAATTACCCAATCTAAAATCTAAAATCCAAAATCCAAAATCAAATAACTCCTAACTGTTAACTGTATCAACAATTCTCACGGTGGTTGCTTGAGGTCCCATTTGCCCCATTGTTTCGCTAAATTGTACGCCAGTACCAATTTCTATACGGTCAAAATCTCCATGAGTGACGCTGTTGCGGTGAAAGTAAATTTCTCTTCCGGTATCTAGGGTTTTGATAAAGCCGTAATCTTGTTCTGGAAAAAGTTTGTGAACAACTGCTACCATTGCTTGTTGCGGATGTTCTTTAACATCACCTTGCTGTCGCTCATTAAGTTCTTTCAATTGACGCTCCATAGCGTCGAAAGCATGACGAATTACTGCATCTATGGGTTCGTACTGATTACCATTATCGGGGCTGCGGTCTACTGCTAGTTCGTGGGATGGTGGTACGGTAATATCTAAACGCACTCGATAAGGAGAACCGCTACTGGGATGGTCGTGTGCTTTTTCTATAGCTACGCGACAACTGCTAATATGGTCGCAAAATTTTTCTAGCTTAGCAATTTTGGAATTTACTAATTCATCTAAAGCTTGTGTTTTTTCTACACTACGATAAGTAATTTCTGGTTGTATGTTCATAAAATTTTACTTTGTATATACGCTTCCAATTAGTCTCTGCACAATTTAGTGCAAGTATCCTTCTTTTGACTTCTTTCGGGGGGAATGAAAATTTTGGAATACCCTTCTATCTTTCGTAGGATATTTTTGATTGGAAAATAGGCGATCGCAGTAAGTAGGCAGGTTTAATTAAATGTAAAACGTCATTGCGAGGAACGAAGCAATCCCAGTTATTGCGATCAGCCGCACATAAAGGTGATTGCTTCGTCGTTCCTCCATTCCCTCTCTAGGGAACACTTCGTGTTCAGCTTGCTGACCCGTTAGGGTAACGCAATGACAGAGCGTGTCATAGTTATTTGTACCCATTTGTACCCACCTACTTATTATTTTATAAGGAGAATGCTGAAAACCCCGTCAATTCATTGCGGGGATGAAAGCTAATTACGGGATTTATCCCGCCTTGTATTCTCTAATCAATCTTTTCATAGCTGCCGATTGACTTACACCCCAATCGGCAGCTAATTTAGTTAGTTTTTCTTTTTCATGACTGTCTAAATAAACAGGTGTTTGCTTCTTTTTCATGTTGTTACTTCGAGTACAATGTGTTAGCATAATAATAACATATAAAATTCACAAGGAGGTGATGTAGATGCTGGTTCTAGAATACAAAATAGTTGCGTCGGAGAAGCAGCATCAAGCCATAGAAGAGTGCGATTCGTTGCTTATTGAATCACGGTAATCAGTCCGTACATAACTAAGCCAGTGAAACTTAGGTAAAACT
>NZ_CAWUDI010000058.1:0-47863 GCF_963920925.1 Calothrix sp. CCY 0018
CGCACGGATCTAAATGAGAGGTGCTGTGGATAATACCACACATCGACTCAACCAAAAAAAGTTAACAAAAATCAACCTCGAACTCGTAGATTATGGCTCAATTCTCAGAATCAATGGACGTACCCGATATGGGTCGTCGGCAATTCATGAATCTTCTTACTTTCGGAACTGTCTCCGGAGTTGCTCTAGGAGTATTGTATCCCGTTGTCAAGTATTTTCTTCCGCCTTCTAGCGGTGCTGCTGGTGGTGGTGCTACAGCAAAAGACGAACTTGGTGCGACTGTCAGCGTTTCTGAGTTCTTAGACAAACACAACGAAGGCGATCGCGTTTTAGTACAGGGCTTAAAAGGCGACCCTACATACATTGTGGTGGATGGGAGCGAATCCATTCAAGATTATGGAATTAACGCTATCTGTACCCACTTGGGTTGCGTTGTACCTTGGAATATTGCTGAAAATAAATTTAAGTGTCCTTGTCACGGTTCTCAGTATGATGCTACTGGTAAAGTAGTTCGCGGCCCTGCACCATTGTCTTTAGCGCTTTCTCATGTAGCGGTACAAGATGACAACATGGTGATTACTCCTTGGACTGAAACTGACTTCCGCACCGACGAAGATCCTTGGTGGGCTTAAACAGTTATCAGTGAGCAGTTATCAGTATTCGTTTTTTTTAGGCTTCAGTCGGTAACGCGAGCTATATTTTAATTTCGTTAATTTCTTCTTGAGGTCAATTCTAATAACTGCTGGCTGTTAGCTGTTGACACCGTTTAATCCTGCGTCCCAAGTTCTTAAAAAAGAACTAAGAACTAATAACTAATAATTAAAGACCAATCCGAAGAAGAGATGAGAAATAATTGTACGACTGGTTTAAGTCGCGCCTTTAAAGCGATTTCTAAAACATTATTGGTGGCGATCGCTACGGTGGCGTTTTTCTTCACCAGCGATTTAGCAGTTCCACAAGCTGCTGCTGCTTATCCTTTCTGGGCACAAGCTGCATATCCGGAGACACCAAGAGAACCTACAGGACGCATTGTTTGCGCTAACTGCCACTTAGCTGCAAAAAATACTGATGTAGAAGTACCTCAAGCAGTATTGCCTGATACCGTATTCAAAGCGGTAGTTAAAATTCCTTACGATACCAATGTCAAGCAAGTAGGTGCTGACGGTTCCAAGGTTGGTTTGAATGTTGGTGCCGTATTAATGTTGCCCGAAGGGTTTAAACTGGCTCCTCCCGAACGCCTATCCGAAGAATTAAAAGAGGAAGTCGGAGATGTTTACTTCCAACCTTACAGCGAAGAGGAAGATAATAATGTTTACTTAGTTGGCCCACTTCCTGGGGAACAGTACCAAGAAATCGTTTTCCCAATTCTTTCTCCCAACCCTGCAACTGACAAAAGTGTCCACTTCGGCAAATACGGCGTTTACGTTGGTGGAAACCGAGGACGCGGACAAGTTTATCCTACTGGCGAAAACAGCAATAATAACCTTTTCGTAACTAAATCTGCTGGCACAATTACCAAAATTGCCAAAGAAGAAGATGATTTTGGTGGTGTGAAATATGCTGTAGACGTTCAAACTCCAGAAGGAGAAACCATCACTACTTCTATTCCCGCAGGCCCCGAATTAATCGTTTCTGAAGGACAAGAAGTTGCAGCAGGTGAAGCTTTAACCAACAACCCCAATGTCGGCGGTTTTGGTCAGCATGACACAGAAATAGTACTACAAAGCGCAGGCCGAGTCCGAGGACTGATGGCGTTTGTAGCCCTGACAATGATGGCTCAAATCATGCTTGTACTCAAGAAGAAGCAAGTTGAGAAAGTTCAAGCTGCTGAAATGAACTTTTAATCGCGTTATGCCTTTATGCATCAAGCTGAGCCGCACTGCGAGCGGTGAACGCTTATCGTCATAATCGTTGAATTATTCATCTCAAGACAGGTATATTGCCTGTCTTTTTTTTATTTTTTAGGAAATTTTGGTTATAGACATACATAGTGGTTTCTACTATTAGTTTTGATAGATTCTATAATTGCCCTGCGTAAACTATGTAGGGTTAACGATGATAAAAATTTCTTCTCCGCCTCTTCCCTCTTATAGAACTATAACTAAAATTTATCGTATCCCACCTACTGCTTCTTATTCCCTTTGTTTTTAAAAGAAATGTAATAAATAATCAATATAATAAAATATTAAATTGTTATAAAACCATGAAATATTAGCCAAAAAAGCTATAAATTTAGTTTTATTTCTCAAAAATAACCTCTTTAATTCTGCAATGATTCAGTATAGGAATGTAATATGTAGTTATCTGTTTTACATTTAAACTGCTGTACTAACATTCTAAAAATGGTTTAATGACAAATTTGAACTAAGATTCACTGCGGCCAAATCTAAATAAAATCTGAATTTTTCACATAATTTTTTATATAATAATCAAATAAAAATCAGTCTATAGTCTGATATAATCAATCCCTGGGACAGTTGAAATCATGCAGTCTAAGCCGATTGCACTTCGGTCGCAAAAAAAAAAATTATTTAAAACAAAAAAATTAAACTTTTTATCAAATTTTTGATAGAGTGAAAATTACCAACATAAGTTAACAAAGAACCTATCTTGACAAATCTTTCTATCTCCGGGGTAAATTTTAGCGTCTTCTATCGTTCCGACCTATGGCGGAATGATATAAAATATCAAAAATTAGGTTTTGCGAGCCGTATAGAACTGAGGAATACGGCTTTAATATGAAGCTAGTTATTGTCATTGCTCAGTTGTCTGTAGTAGCGATCAATTTTTCTAACAACAATTTGCTCACGTATTGTTTGTTTAACAATCTCGCTCCATTCCCTACTGGCTTTTACATTGGCAATGGATAGCGAATCCGAGTTTGGGGTAAGATAAAATTGGTCATTGACCCACCCAACTGACTAAAAGGCTTTCATTGTACTAGCAGAGTTTGGGGAATTGGTGATTCCGCTGGAGAATAAAAACCTACTCCACGATAAACCTTGATAAAAAATATACGTCTACGGAAGAATGTCCAAGTCTGCGATAATCAATAAGCCATCAGACCCTTCCTTGAATGTAAATCTAGGTTGCAATCTTAAGCATAAGCCTGGAGACTACCGAGAGGAGCTTTGTACTACGGTAGAATTTCTCCGAAGTAGAAGCAGCTATACGACTTCGGAGAACTTTCATAAATTGGCATAGGTAGAAACTGCCTTCCTTACCGGATGTAAATCATTAAGTTAAAATCTTTAACTGCTGTCCTGTTTGAGTAAAGGCACACTCGATTGGCAACGGGCATTACATCTCAATACTGTCCCAATTCAGTATTCAGGTATATAGTTTAAAATACATAAACATCGCCAAATGAAGACAAATTTAGTCAGATGTTTGAAAACTGATGAAACTAATCCAAAAGCACCAAATTAAACAAACACACTCGAAATTTAAAGAGATTGATGGAGCTTGTTTTGCTTCAAAAAAATTGTTTAATTGCGCTGTATATATTTGCAGACAACACTATTTGAAAGGTGAGAAAATACCAACTTTTAACGAGTTGTATCACCTTCTTAAACTAACTGATGATTATAAGAGTTTACCAGCTAAAATATCACAACTCACAATCAAACAAGTCAGTAATGTTTTCAAATCGTATTTAAAAGCAAAAACGGAGTATTCCAAAAACCCTCTGAAGTTTACAGGTAAACCGAACTTACCCAAATATAAACATAAAGAAAAAGGTAGAAACTTGATTTGTTTTAATTACCAAGCTATTTCCAAAACTTGGTTAAAGAAGGGTTTTGTTAGTCCTTCAGGATTAACTTTAAAAGTCCCAACCAATATAAGTGATATTGATGAAGTAAGGATTGTACCAAAATATGGGTGTTATGTTGTTGAAATTGTCTATAATGTCCCTGACGTTGAACAATGTACGGATGGTGTTATCGCTTCAATAGACATAGGTTTGAATAACTTGGCTACTGTTGCTAGCAATAACTCGAATTTTACTCCTTTTATTGTTTGTGGTAAAGCTATTAAATCTTATAACCAGTGGTACAACAAACTTAAATCAAAATTACAATCATTTTTACCTAATAATCTATATACTTCTAAAAAAATAGAAGCCTTGACACGGAAGCGTAATAATAAGATGGATTATTATATCCATACAGCTAGTAGATTTATTGTAAATAAACTAATAGAACGTGGTGTTAGTCGTTTGATAATTGGTAAAAATGAAGGTTGGAAACAAAACATTAAAATTGGGAAAAGAAATAATCAGCACTTTGAAAGTGTTCCTCACTCTACATTGATAAATCAGTTAGTTTATAAGTGCGAACTTGTCGGAATTAAAGTCACAACCAGTGAGGAGAGTTATACTAGCAAGTGTAGTTTTCTGGATATGGAACCAATAGCGAAGCATAGTGAATATCAAGGGAACCGAGTAAAAAGAGGTTTGTTCAAATCTTCACAAGGGATTAGAATTAATGCTGATTTGAATGGTAGCTTGAATATTTTGAGAAAAGTAGTTGGGGATTCTGTTTTTAACAGAGACTCAATAGAGCGGCTTGTAGTTAGCCCAATAAGGTTTAAGCCTTATAAAGCTTGAGTAGATTTGTCTACAAAATTAGTAACTATGTGGATTTCTCATCTAAGAGATAGAACTTACCTTTATCCAAAAAGGTAAAAGGAAATTTGTCTTCATATTGGTTGTTAAATAAGGTGCAACGAATGGTACTGTAATAGAGTGGTCTATTTCTTTGTCAATTTAAGCGGTTAACCTAACTGCTTGACTTACTGGCTCATAATCCAGAATTAAAGTCATATAAGCCTTTTTTCCCGCAATTATAGTTAGTTGAACAGGGTTAAACCTAAAGGAACTGTATGTAATTATCCTGCTTTGCGATCTCAAGTCTTAAAAATCTGTCAAAATTTAAGGCTGTTTTTACCTGGGTTAAACAAGTTCATGTGCTGTTTCATTCTTCAACACCAAGAATGCCTATTTGGGTAAACAATAGTTTTGGAAACGAAACACTTATCTTTACCATTAGCACTGGAATTGATACATTTCGGAATCTTCTTTTTATCCCTTTGCTTTGGAGACTTCTTTTTCTCTGAGAAGCTTGTTTTAAAAAATAAATTTCTCAACCAAACAGTATTAAGAAGTTAGCTACTATAACAGACTGCGGCAAAATCTTACTAAATGTAGAGAGACTCTGCATCATCTACCACTTTAGGTAGATAATCGAACGCACATTTACCAGTAATAAAAATTCATCAACGGGGAATTCAACAGCTATGAGTATTGTTCAGTCAAAGTTAGAAGCTACTGAATCTGCTTTTCATATAGAAGCTTATGAAAAAATTGAGTATAGTCTCGTTTATGTTGATGGGATTTTTGACATCAATAATCCTGAATTGGCAGAGTGCTATCAAAAGTTTGGGCGATGCTTAGCCGTTGTAGATTCTAATGTCTACAAGCATTTCAGTAACAAAATGCAGCAGTACTTTGAGCATTACGATATTGATGTAACTGCTTTTCCTGTAACTATCACCGAGCCTAATAAAACAATCCAAAGTTTCGAGAATATTATAGATGCATTCGCTGATTTTAAGCTGGTTCGCAAAGAGCCTGTTTTAGTAATTGGTGGTGGATTGGTAACGGATGTTGCGGGTTTTGCTTGTTCTGCTTATCGCCGTAGCAGTAACTATATTCGCATCCCTACTACTTTGATTGGTTTGGTTGACGCTAGTATTGCGATTAAAGTCGCGGTAAATCATAAGAAGCTGAAAAATCGCCTTGGTGCTTACCATGCTTCTTCTAAAGTATTCCTTGATTTCTCCTTCTTGGGCACCTTACCTACCGATCAAGTACGCAACGGTATGGCTGAATTGGTCAAAATTGCCGTAGTTGGGCACAAAGAAGTATTTGAATTGCTCGAAGAATACGGCGAAGAATTGCTTCGTACTCACTTCGGTAACATTGATGCGACAGACGAAATTAAAGAAGTCGCTCATAAATTGACTTACAAAGCCATCAAGAAAATGTTGGAATATGAAGTACCCAACCTACACGAGCTAGAGCTAGATAGAGTTATAGCTTATGGTCACAGTTGGAGTCCAACTCTAGAATTAGCACCTCGCGTACCTATTTTCCACGGTCATGCAGTCAATATCGATATGGCTTTATCTGCTACTATTGCAGCGAAGAGAGGCTATATTAGCTCCGAAGATAGAGATCGTATTTTAGGCACAATGAGCCGAATTGGACTTTCTCTCGATCATCCTTTACTCGAAGCAGACCTTTTGTGGGATGCAACTGAATCTATTTCTTTAACAAGAGATGGTAAGCAAAGAGCCGCAATGCCCAAACCAATTGGCGAATGCTTCTTTGCTAACGATTTAACTCGCGAAGAATTAGCTGAAGCCCTGGCAGAACATAAGAAGATTTGTCAGAAATTCCCTCGCGGTGGTGAAGGGGTTGATATGTACCCAGTTTATTCTGAATCAGAAGCTGAACTTGTAGGGAGTGAAAGCTAATGACGGGTGTTGTAGAGAAACCATTGGCAAGGCCTGTTACGCCTTTAGGGATATTAGCGCAGGAATTAGAAGCTGTTGTGCAAGCAGTAGATAAAGAAACATTGCCAGCACAAATTAAACAAAAGCTTCATTTTGCTTGCCGCTTAGCATCAGCTTTAGACCCTTATTTAGAAGAATGCACCACCTCTGAATCGGCAGCGTTAACAGCCCTTGCAGACAAAACAGCGCGAGAGCAGTGGGGGAACCGCTTTAATCAAGGGGAAACGGTAGTCGCTTTAGAACAGGAAATGCTTTCTGGTCATATAGAAGGACAAACATTGAAAATGTTTATCCATATGATTAAAGCCAAGCGAGTATTAGAAATCGGTATGTTTACGGGCTATGGAGCTTTAGCAATGGCAGAAGCATTACCCGCAGACGGAAAATTAATTGCTTGTGAAGTTGACCCTTATACAGCAGAGTTCGGTAAAGCTGCTTTCCGGGAATCTCCTCACGGCGAAAAAATCCAAGTTGAAATAGGACCAGCAGGCGAAACTTTGGATAAACTAGCAGCATCGGGAGAGTCATTTGAATTCGTGTTCATTGATGCAGATAAAGCAGGGTACGTAGATTATTTCAACACCTTGCTAGAGAAAAACTTATTAGCCCCATCCGGGTTTATCTGCGTTGATAATACATTGCTTCAAGGGCAGCCTTATCTAAGCGAAGCAGAACGTACTGCCAATGGAAAGGCGATCGCCGAATTTAACCGCACCGTCGCTGAAGATGAACGTGTCGAACAAGTGCTACTTCCGGTACGAGACGGTTTAACCATCATCCGGCGAGTAGAAAATTAACAAGTTCCCTCAAACTTATAACTTTTGCCTTCTTTTCTTTAGGAGGGTAAAAGTTATAAATTACCTTTAAAAACACAGGTAACATTTTCCCTACTTCCTACTCAAAAATGGCACAATCATCTGTTTCTGTTTCTTCATCTCAACCAGTAACACCCCCTATTCCGATCGGTATGCGTTTTGTCGCCTTATTTCAAAACCTAGCAACTTTAACTTTACTTTTGCTAATCTTACCAATTAATGCCACCATCGTTTTAATATCTTTACTGTTAAACATACTGACTTCTCCGTTAAAAAAAAAACAGATAACAGTAACTGCCACCGAAAAGAAAAATATTCTTATTAGCGGTGGAAAAATGACGAAAGCACTACAGCTTGCTCGGTTTTTTCATGCCGCAGGACATCGGGTAGTGCTAACAGAAACCCATAAATATTGGCTGTCGGGACATCGATTTTCTCAGGCTGTAGATAAGTTTTATACAACTCCCGTTCCGCAAAAAGATTCACAAGCTTATACTCAAATTTTAACTGATATTGTTAATAAAGAAAACATTGATATATATATTCCGGTAACAAGCCCAATTGCTAGCTACTACGATGCTTTAGCAAAACAAACTTTATCAGAACACTGCGAAGTATTTCATATAGATGCTGCTACCTGCGAAATGCTTGATGATAAATTTGCTTTTAGCGAAAAAGCGCGAAGTTTCGGTTTATCGGTTCCCAAATCTTTTAAAATAACTAATCCCGAACAAGTTTTAACGTTTGATTTTGGGCGAGAAACTCGTAAATATATTCTCAAAAGCATTCCTTACGACTCAGTAAGACGTTTGGATTTAACAAAACTTCCTTGCGATACTCCACAAGAAACAGAAGCTTTTGTGCGAAGCTTACCAATTAGTTCTCAAAAGCCTTGGATAATGCAAGAATTTATTCCTGGCAAAGAATACTGTACTCATAGTACGATTCGGGATGGTGTATTAAGACTGCATTGTTGTTGTGAATCTTCAGCCTTCCAAGTCAACTACGAAAACGTAGAACATTCAAAAATTCGTGAATGGGTAAGGCACTTTGTCAAAGGATTGGGAATTACCGGGCAACTTTCTTTTGATTTTATTGAAGCCGAAGATGGTAACGTCTATGCCATTGAATGTAATCCCCGCACTCATTCTGCAATTACCATATTTCACGATCAACTCCAACAAGCAGCTGATGCTTACTTGAGTAAAGAACCCATCGACGAACCTTTACAAGCTTTACCCAACAGCAAACCTACTTATTGGATATACCATGAATTTTGGCGATTGAATGAAATTCGTTCTTTTTCCCAATTAGGGAATTGGATGAAGAATATGTTCCGAGGTACAGACGCTATTTACACATTTAACGATTCTCTACCATTCTTGATGGTGCATCATTGGCAAGTTGCTTTGCTATTGCTGAAAAACTTATCCAAGTTAAAAGGTTGGGCAAGAATAGATTTCAACATCGGTAAACTTGTGGAATCAGGTGGAGATTAATGTTCGAGTATGCAGATATTCATCTCTACGTGCCGACTTTAGTCCTAAATAAGAGCGATAAATCGCGGCACGTAGAACAATAAATTTATCTTTTATCCCACTTAACGCCCAATTATGCAAGGGGGAAAACCCTACCTTTAAAATCGGTAAACACACCTTTAACTACTTTATGAATTTTTGTTACTTTTGTTTACATAACGAAACAAAAATTTAATTTGAGGACATAAGTAACATGATGACTATATTAATTTCACTATTCGTTGTAGCTTGGGTAGCTGCTGCGCTAATAGGTAGTCAAGCATATTTCCGAGGAGAGCAAAGAAAACCGATCCACGAACGTAATTGGGCTTCCGAGTCTTTTGATTTCTTAGCTAAGTCGATAACTGGTGAAGAAACCGACTACATGGAGCGCGTACCTGCTTATGTTGTTGTTGAGACTTATGCTAGTAAGCGAATTGGTAAATAATGGAATAATGAACTGCTTCTGTAACAGCTTCGATTTTCATGAAGAAAGCCCTCAGCATAACAATGTTGGGGGCAAAAGCTCATCTTTTCATAATTGTGCATCATTAACTAATTTCCTATAGATTTTAGATTCAATAAGTTTCCGAGTTGATAACTCACCTCCAAAATTAATTAAAATTGCCCTTACTTTACAAGGGTTTTAGAGCCACATTTAAGTCCCTCAAATTGTGAAATTATCACTGTATTAATAAAGTTTTGATAACTTAATTCACCTAAAACGCTACTTATAAACTAAAGGCGATCGCGTTGCGTTGCAACAGCTAACAAATCGCTTGTTTTTTACAACCGATTGACCTTACTTAAAAAGTTAAACGTTTTTAATATTGCCGAACACATCCTATCTAATCCTGCACATAATGAGATAATTACTTACTTTTTAGTGAATACGGTATATATAATTGCTCAAAAATTTTTCAGATAAAATAGCGTGAAATTTTTTATTCGTAATGTTTTCATGGTAATATTTATTTTAGAGATAATTTTTTATAATAGAGAGATTGGCTTTTATCAAAAATTTGTTAAGATCCCGATTATTTAAAAATAGTATTCATTTTTTGATTATCCCATATTTTCACCATATAAAAATTTTTTTTCAATCAAATGAAACTGAAAAAAAAATTGAATTATTTTTTATAGAATGACATGGCGTTGGAGATATTTATAGTTCACATTAGGGGTAACTTATATTCACAAAATTCAAAAGAAAAAATAAGGTGGACAATGCCCACCCTACAAATGATTCGTCTTCTAATTACAAACTTCGGTATGCTCGATAGTTGATGCTTGGAAAAATATTGTCTATGTATTCAACTTTCTCCAACCATCCGCTATCAATTTTCCCCATATTAATATCTTCGTAAAGCTTGTTAAATCGCATCAAGTGAGAACGGGTTCTTCTTACAGCATAAGGAACCATTGTTCCGGTTCGCATAATAAACGCCCAGTCGGAAGATTGTGCTAAAAGTAACTCTCTTGCAGCTTGATTGAGAGCTTTCCACTCCAACTCATCTTCTGCTTCCCGACTCGATAATTCAATCATCCGCTCGGCAGCTTTGTGCAAATGCGGGTAAATCCACGTATTAGTTTCGTTTAGCCAATACTCGTGAAAACCCTTGTATCCCCAACTTGATTGAGAAGGACGACAAACTTGTTGAACCGGATTAGTTTTCAAATAATCTGACAAGTGAATCATGTCATAGGTATTTTGGTCAAACCAAGACTTACGGAAGAGATAATCAATAAACCAAGGGCCTTCATACCACCAATGTCCGAATAATTCTGCATCGTAAGGAGAAACCACAATTGGAGGACGATGCATCATATTGTGGAGATGTTCAACTTGACGCTCGCGGTTAAACGCGAAGTTTGAAGCGTGTTCTGCCGTTTTTTCCCGCGCCCAATATGGGTCGTAAAGTTGCTTGTCTCCAAGTCCTAAACCTCGACCAGTAATTTTGTGATATTTAATGCCCGTATTCTTCCGCTGACCGTTAGGCATAATGAAAGGCTTAATATATTCGTATTCAGCCTCCCAACCCAAATCTTTATAAAATTCCCGATATTCCGCAGCACCGGGATAACCTACTTCAGAAGACCATACTTGTTGAGAGGATTCATGGTCTCTTCCAAAAGCTGCAACGCCACTTTCTGTAAAAATAGGTGCATATGTACCAAAACGGGGACGAGGACGAGCATACAAAATACCATGTCCGTCGGTAAGGAAATAACGCAATCCAGCATCCGCCACCATGCGCTCTAAACCTTCATAATAAGCGCATTCCGGTAGCCAAATACCTCTGGGAGGACGACCAAAGTTCTCTTCGTAATGCTCTGCTGCGACTTTAAGTTGTGCCCAAACCGCTTGGGGATACATCTTCATTAACGGCAAGTAACCGTGAGTCGCACCACAGGTGATGATATCAATATTATTAGAATCTTGGAATTGCTTGAAAGCAGTTATTAAATCGCCTTTATATCGTTCCCAAAATTCTCTAGTAGCGGCAAATTCACTCTGGTAATGCTCCGCTAAATACTTAAGATGACCATTCTTAGCATTATGTTCAATTTCTAACTCTATTAATTGCTGTAATTTCGCTAAGTGTTCGTCATAACGTTCTTGCAATAGCGGATCTCGCAGCATTGAAACCAGAGGTGGTGTCATGCTCATGGTGATTTTAAAATCAATACCATCTTGTTTCAAGCCTTCAAAGACTCGTAACAAAGGAATGTAAGTTTCCGTAATTGCTTCATAAAGCCATTCTTCCTCCAGCACATAGTCACTTTCCGGGTGACGAACGAAGGGCAGATGTGCATGAAGTACAAGCGCAACGTAGCCAATAGCCATAGTATTAAGTCCGACCTGATATCTATATATTGTTGTGATTAAGTAGAAGCATCCGTTCGGAAGACAAGCAGGAATCTATTCCACACTTTAAAAATGTGTAGCTAAATAAACCAAGCCTGCGAGAGTTTTTACTCACCGAAGGAAAATTTCTAGTTAGTCAGAAGTTAACAATATTTTAAGACTTTATGGGAATGAGTAGACTATCGTTGCTAATTATTTATTGAATAGGGAGCAGGGAACAGAGAAAAGTTGTCAGTTAGCAGTTAGCAGTTAGCAGTTAGGAATTCATTTCTTCCCAATTACCAATTACCAATTATTTATTCTTCGCTTTCTTTATACAATTCCTGCAATTTCTGCTGTTGCTTTTTTCGAGAAACGCGGCGATATTTCTTGCTTTCTAATCTCGGCTCATATTCTTGCCGCCCTTTACCTTTGCTTTTCAATTTAAGGTTGGATTCTGGATCTGCTTGCTGTCTAAGCCAGGTTTGACGTTCTATTGCTTCTTCTAAAAATTCTAAATAATCTTCGTAACGTTCCCAATCTCCTCGCACTACGCAATCGGGTTCGTCTTTATGCAAGCAATTGCTAAATCTACAGTTACCACTTTCTAATTTTTCTCTAGCTTCTGGAAAGTAACTAACTAGTTCTTCTGGGGTGCAGTCTAAATCTGGTTGATTAAAACCTGGAGTATCTGCGAGTAAACCTCCTCCAGGAATTTCAAATAATTCTACGTGACGAGTGGTATGTCTTCCGCGAGCTAACTTACCCGAAACTTCAGCTACCCTTAAGTTGGCGCTGGGAATCAAAGTATTAATTAAACTGGATTTTCCCACACCGGAAGCTCCAGCAAGAACCGTAATTTTACTTCCAAGAATCTCGTCCACAGCGTCCATATTTATACCTTTGTAAACGCTGATAAACGTAGGTTGATAGCCCCAACTATTAAGACGTTCTTTAATTTCTACCTGTTCTTGAGAAGTGATTAAATCGCTTTTATTCAAACACAGAATTACATCTAACCCAGTTGATTCACCTTTTACCAAAAAGCGGCTGAGTTGATAAGGTTCTAAGGGCGGATCTGTAACAGCGAACACCAATAAGATTTGATTTACATTGGCGATCGCCGGACGATCCAGTTGAGAATTCCGGGGTAAAACATCGGCGATCGCGCCCCTACCACCAGCCCAATCGGGTTCTTCTACCACAACGCGATCGCCAACAATTACCTGTTGACCAATTTTCTTTAAACGGGTTCTGCGCGTGCATAAAAGCAGTGGTGGATTGGAAGAAGAAGCGGGGGAAGCAGAGTGAGTGGAGGAAGAAAATGCTCTTATCTCCCTATCTCCCCATCTCCCCATCTCCCCATCTCCCCATTCCCTTGTCTCCTTGTCCTCTTTCTCATCCAACTGAACTCTGTAAAAATTAGCCTGCACGGCAAGAACCGTACCTAATAACTGTCCGGATTTTATTGATACGTCGTCACTCATGAGTCACTAACTGGACACCGTATCAACAAGGAAAAATAACCGGAACAGTCATTAATTTGTTCAATTTTATAACCTGCCATTGTCAAGCTATCGGGAACTTGCTCGATTGGTTCTCCCGGATCTAACCAAACTTCTAATAATTCTCCTGGCTGCATTTGCTGCAAACGAAGCTTTGTCCGCACAAAATTAATCGGACAAGGAGTTCCGCGTAAGTCAAGTTGAGCGTCGGGAGATAAAAGTGAAGATACACTCATTATTTTAATTAAATAATTTTCCCAAAAAACCTTCTAAGCCGCCTTTACCAGTACGCTCTCCCTTAATTTTAGCTAGCTTTTCGAGTAGTTCTCTTTCGTCGGGTGTGACCTTGTTTGGAATATCAATCAATATCGTAATCATATGATCGCCCCTACTTACAGGATTTCCCAAACGCGGAACGCCTCGATTTTCCAACTTCATTACAGTATTGGGCTGAGTTCCTGGCGGAATAATCATTTCTACAGGGCCATCTACTGTTTCTACTTCCAAACGGCATCCTAGAATTGCCTGAAGATAGCTAACCTTTATTTCAGAAAGTACGTTTATTCCATCGCGCTGGAACTCTTCATCTTCATTTACGAATAAATAAACGTATAAATCCCCAGGCGCACCTCCCCGCATTCCAGCATCTCCTTCATTAGAGATACGCAACCGAGTACCGTTGTCAACCCCCGCTGGAATAGTAATTTTAAGTTTCTTGGTAACTTGATTGGCACCCTTACCTTCACAAGCGTCGCATTTATCTTCCACCACCATTCCTTGTCCGTTACAAGTAGGGCAGGTTGAAACTTGGGTAAAGCTACCAAAAGGGGTTCGAGTTACGCGGCGAACTTGACCGGAACCGCTACAGGTAGAACAAGCCCGAGGGCGAGTGCCTGGTTTTGCACCAGAACCGCTACAAACGTCGCAAGTTTCCAGGTGTGAGATCCGAATTTCTTTTTCACCGCCAAATACCGCTTCCCGAAAATCGAGTTTGAGGTCTAAACGCAGGTCATCACCACGAACTGGCCCGCTGCGCCGTCTTTGAGACTGACCTGCACCTCCAGCAAAGCCGCTGAAAATGCTTTCAAAGATATCGGCAAAACCGCCCATATCCCCAAAGTCTTGGAAACCAGCAGCACCAGCACCCGACACTCCTTGTTCTCCAAAGCGGTCGTAGCGAGCGCGAGTTTCAGGTTCCGAAAGCACTTCATAAGCGCGGTTGATTTCCTTAAACCGCTCCTCAGCCCCCGGCTCTTTGTTCACGTCTGGGTGATACTTCCGGGCTAAGCGGCGGTAAGCACTTTTCATTTCTTCTTTGTCGGTGTCGCGAGAGACACCCAGAATTTCATAATAGTCGCGAGCCATAAAGCAAAGGTAAAAGTTAAAATGTTGGAAACTAATATGCAGTTACGCGGAAGGCAAAAGGCAAAAAGTTAAGTTTTATTATTAATTATTGATTTTACACTTTACTCTTCATAAAAATCACCTGCAAATATTAAAGCGCAGGTTTAACTTGAGTAAGAACGACATTTCTTAATTTCGGTCGATCGCCGACTCTCTTACAATTGTGCTACGTAGATGTGCAATAAGTAGACTGATTACAGAAGGGCTAGCCGCACCTATTAGTGTGGAAAACCCGCCATAGGATCTTTCTTTTGCGGCATTTAACCATTTTGACACTCCTCGACAGTCAGGTACGAGGATTCTTTAATCTACGAGTCAACTTGCACAGGCTGGATTGCTCCAACTAATGTAGAGGTCGATTCTCCTAAAGCGTTGCTCATGTCTAGCATGAAGGTTCCAGTATGCCCTACTGTACCCAATCCTCGACTAAGGATATTTCTAGCTGCATTTTCATCTCGATCCATCAAAAGGCCACATTTACAAATATGTGTCCGAGTAGATAAGGTTTTTTTGACAATTCCACCGCAGCTAGAGCAAACAGCACTCGTGTATTGCGGATTAACCGCGACCGTTGCACGTTGAAATACTTTACCGAAGTATTCAACCCAACAACGGAACTGATACCAGGATGCATCATTAATAGACTTAGCCAGACAGTGATTTTTCACCATATTCCTAATTCTCAAGGCGACCTAGGCTATCAAATCGTTAGACTGAACTACGCATCGTGCCAATTTCACAGCATGATCTTTACGTTGCCTACTTCCGCATGAGATGGCGTTTACCTAAAATCTGCTTAGCTTTTTTCCTATTGCTTGAACCTTTGATCTTCTTAGAAACACGACGTTGGGAACGTTTAAGAACTTTTTCACCAATGCGTAGAAATGCAGGATTTTTGACTACTTCACCATTTGAATTAGTGTAGTATTCTTTTAAACCAACATCTAATCCAACTGTGTTTCCAGTTGGGGCGATATCCTCCCGCCGAAAAGCATTAATACAAAATTGAACGTATACGCCGTCAGCGCGTTTCACCAATCTAACTCTTTTAATCTGGCTGATTTGATAAAAGTGCAAATCGCGAGTACCTTTCAACTTTAGTCGCCCAATACCTTTCTTGTCAGTGAAAGTTATTGATTTGCGGTCGTCAGCTAATTTCCATCCTGTAGACTTGTATTCAACAGAACGGCCATTCTTTTGAAACTGCGGGAATCCCTTTTTACCCACAGTCCCTTTCTTGCAGTTCTCATAAAAACGGTTGATTGATGACCATGCCCTTTCAGCACTAGCTTGTCTAGCCATCGAATTGAGTTCCGAAGCGAATGAGAATTGTTTAGCCAGAACCGCGCAGTATTTCTGCAAATCGTTTTTACCCGTCCCTTTGTTATCCATCCATAGACGAATACAACTATTCCTAACAAATTTAGCGGTGCGAATTGCCTCGTTAACTGCTTGGAACTGGTTAACTTTTCCGTATGCTTTCAACTCAAAAACTAACATAGCTTACCTCCCGTCCTTATACTACTACGGCAAGTATAAATATAGGATAAAATGAATAAAAGCCGCCTCTAAGGACGAAGCTTTAGACCCATTGATTTCGGTAATACCATGCATTAATACCGCAATTTGCCGCACGCCAAATTTAACAGCATATTTCTAATCGACTATACAAGCAAAAACCTTCCCCACAAAAGTAGGAAAGGTTTTCACGGCTTCGGTTTCAAATGTGCTGCACTATAATATATCAAATATATTGATTCGCAATTAATCTATAGCCTCGTAATCAGCTTGGACTGTATTATCTTCGTCAAAATCAAAATTGAATTGCGGTGCAAAAGCTTCTTTTGATGCTTCGCTATCTTCTGTTTCTGGAATGGAAAGACTATCGGAATTATCGGACGGTTCCGGTTCAACTGTTTCTTCGTAGTTTCCAGTATTAATGCGACTGTATACCTCTGCACCAATGGCGAGTACCGTTTGTTGAAACTCGTCTAAACACTGTTTGAATTCTGCAACGGGTATTTGTTGGTTAGCCATTGCAGCTTGCAATTGCGTTAACTTCTCATCAATAGAAGCTTTGAGTTGCTCGTCGATTAAGTCAGCATTATCTACCAAAGCCGATTCGTAACTGTGCAAGAGAGTATTAGCTTGATTTGTTAATTCTATCAACCCTAAGCGTCTTCTGTCTTGTTCAGCATAGGTTTCGGCTTCCTGACGCATTTTTTCTACTTCATTCTGACTCAAACCACCTGTATTGGTAATCCGAATACTTTGTTCTCTACCAGTACCTTTATCTTGAGCGCCTACTTTGAGGATACCGTTGACATCAATTTCAAAAGAGACTTCAATTTGTGGTACGCCTCTCGGAGCCGGAGGGATTCCATTTAAAAGGAATTTACCCAAACTTTTATTATCCCGCGCCATCGCTCTTTCACCTTGAAGAACGTGAATTTCTACCGAGTTTTGTCCGTCAACTGCTGTGGAAAATACCTGAGATTTACTAGTAGGAATTGTAGTATTACGCTCCATGATTTTGGTAAATACTTCTCCTAAAGTCTCAAGTCCCAAGGATAAAGGAGTAACATCCAAAAGCAGTAAATTATCAACTTCACCACCCAACACCCCAGCTTGAATTGCAGCACCAAGAGCTACAGCTTCATCGGGGTTAATGGAACGATCTGGAGCTTTCCCACCAAAAAACTTCATTAAAGCATTTTGTACTGCCGGAATGCGAGTGGAGCCACCCACTAGAATAATTTTATCCATCATATCTGGCTTGAGGTCTGCATCTTTGAGCGATTGCATCATTGGTTCAACAATAGCTTGAATCAAATCGCTGGTGAGTTCTTCAAATTTGGAACGGCTAAGTTCCATTTCTAAATGTTTCGGCCCGGTTTCATTAGCGGTAATAAACGGTAAATTGATTGAAGTACTCGGTGTAGTGGAAAGTTCAATCTTTGCCTTTTCAGCAGCTTCCCGCAACCGTTGCAGCGCCATCTTATCTTCAGAAATGTCAATTTTTTCTTGCTGGTAAAAAAGCTCCATCATCCACTGGACGATACAGTTATCAAAATCATCTCCACCGAGGTGATTGTTACCGCAAGTTGCTTTTACTTCAAATACTCCATCTCCGAGTTGCAAGATAGAAACATCAAAAGTTCCACCTCCCAAGTCAAATACAAGAATCAACTGTTCTTCATCTTGTTTATCCAAACCAAATGCTAAAGCCGCAGCGGTTGGCTCGTTGATAATTCGCAGTACTTCTAATCCAGCAATTGTGCCTGCGTCTTTAGTCGCTTGTCTTTGAGCATCAGTAAAATACGCCGGAACTGTGATTACTGCTTGAGTTACATCTTCACCCAAGAAACTTTCCGCATCCTGCTTTAACTTCTGCAAAATCATTGCGGAGATTTCTTGAGGCGTATAATTGCGTCCGCGAATTTGGACATCAACAGTATCGTCTCTACCTTTATCACAGCTATATGGTACGCGAGCGCGTTCCTCTTGAGTATCATCCCAACGACGACCAATAAATCGCTTAATACTGTATATAGTGTTTTCCGCATTAGTTACTGCTTGGCGCTTTGCCAGAGGACCAACTAAGCGCTCGCCGCCTTTGCCAAATCCAACAATAGACGGAGTAGTACGTCCGCCTTCTGAATTAGCTATTACAAGGGGTTTCCCACCTTCCAAAACTGCGACACAACTATTGGTAGTGCCCAAGTCGATCCCAATAACTTTTCCCATAACTATCGGTATTTTTACTGATTATTTCTATAAAAATGCAATTTTAACAACGATTTATGGGGAACAGTTTTCCTTAATCAAACAACATAGTTTATAGAAAATAGAAAACTGTCCATCCCTAATCGTTGATAATAAAAAGCGCGGTGATGGTAATCGTCGATCAATTGGGATGCGATGCTCGCCCGATTATGATTAATCGTTGATCTGATGAAGGTTAGTAAAAGAGTGGTAACTAGTCTAAAGTACTTGCTTCCCCAGACTGCGAATCCTCCCCAGAAAAGTTATCTTCCGAAGGGGCAGCCACCTTCACCATTGCATGACGTAGCACGCGATCGCCAAGAAAGTATCCGCGTACTAACTCTTCTAACACTGTTCCTTCTGGATATTCATCCGTAGGTTCGCGCATTACTGCTTCATGTTCGTTAGGGTCGAATTCTTGACCTTCAGGACGCATTGGCGAAACACCCAAGCGTTTGAGAGAGTCTACTAGCTGTTTGTAAACGCCTTGATAACTTTTGTGAATCCCCATTTCGCCATCATTTTGGGGTTTAATTTGCGCTCGCGCTCGTTCAAAATTATCAATTATTGGTAATAATTCTGTAATCGTGTTGCGCTTCACCTGTAATTCCAAATCGTCTTTTTCTTTGAGCGTGCGTTTGCGGTAATTCTCAAAATCTGCCGCAATTCGCATATATTGACTGCTACGCTCATCCAACTGCGCCTTTAATGATTTTATTTCAGCCGAATCTGAAGCACCAGCATTATCTTGAGCGCTGGTTGGGTTTACTTTCTCATCTTCTGGATTAGCCGTAGCCGAATCTGCTACGTTTGCCTCAATTGTGACTTGCTCGTTAACATCGCCGTTAGCATTGGGATTTGTTTGTGGAGAGTCGCTGTTCATTACTTGTTTACCTCTGTTTGTTCGCCTTTGGGGGATTGCTGTGTCCTAATAGAAATGATTGTTAATCCAGCCACTATTTTCCAATCATTTAGTAATACTTTATAGGGTAGTTTTCACCACCTCATAAAACAACAGCGATTAAAAGTTAATTGCTGCTGGGGGAAACTTCGATCTATTTGTGGTCTTACCGAAGTAGCATCACCGTCATGATTATGGCAAATAGTGAACGTATTAATGACTTTCCTGTATAAGTTAATTTGTAGAAATTTCTGACCTTGAACAGGTAGGGTTTGCCTCATGCGCCCCATTCAATAGATAAATATTGTGACTGCTACTACCATTCCCCATTCCCAGATCCAACGTTCCCCAAACCTAGCTATAAACACGAATAAATACAGTAATTAATCCGTTTAAAAAATTTTAGCTAAGATTTCTTGGTTGAAATGAAAATTCTGCACTCCAGGTTGGGAATACTCAAATAGTACGGAATGTGCAGCATCCATCATCTCAATATATGACTTATTCGTCACAAAAAAGGCGTAGTACCGCTCTGAGCGTAAAATCGGAGTTTTCGCCTTTCGGTAACAAACTTGTTCAATCTGGCTTTGTGGATAACAACCAGATGAAGCAAGCACTTATAGAAAGTCGCAAATCAGGTAGACCTTTAACTGAGGTTATCGAATCGATTGCAGGGCGGCAGCTATCACCAGAGCTACTTCGCGAATATAAAAAGCAACAGCTATTTGAGCTTAAAATTCTCTATGGCGTAGAATCCTTAGATCCCGAAGTTAATGAAGTAGGGGCAACTTCGGTGGGAGGCTTGATTGAGTCTCTTATCCCGGTGGATATTTGTCGTCGCCATCGCTTAATTCCATTATCAAAACATGAGGATGAAAATCCACCCTATGTTTTGGTAGCGATGGTAGATCCAGATAATCTAGAGGCTTCCGACGACTTGAATCGGGTTTTACGTCCGCAAGGCTTCAGTTTGCAAAGAATGGTAATCACTCAAGAAGATTATCAGCAGCTAATCAACCAATTTTTGGATGAAATGGCACTCAAACAGAAGCATATAGAAAAAGAACAATCAACCGATCTCAACCAAGATTTAGAAAATCTAGATAATCTTGACTTAGAAGATGCTCCAGAAGAAGCAGAAGCTGATTTAGGTTCGGCAATGAAAGGCGCTGAGGATGCGCCAATTATCAACCTGGTAAATAGAATCCTTGCCAAAGCATTACACGAAGGGGTTTCCGATATTCACATCGAACCCCAAGAAGAAAATTTACGTATACGCTTTCGTAAGGATGGTGTATTGCGGGAAGCTTTTGACGCATTACCAAAAAAAATCATTCCAGCAATTACAGCCCGTTTCAAAATTATTGCCAACTTAGATATCGCCGAACGTCGTCTTCCCCAAGATGGACGTATTCGGCGGATGTTTGAAGGACGCAAAGTGGATTTTCGGGTAAATACGTTACCAAGTCGTTACGGAGAAAAAGTAGTTCTCCGAATTCTAGATAACTCCTCAACTCAATTGGGATTGGATAAATTAATTACCGACCCCGAAACATTGCAAATTGTTCAGGAGATGGTCAGCCGTCCTTTTGGCTTAATTCTTGTTACCGGCCCAACGGGTTCTGGTAAAACAACGTCTCTCTATTCTGCCCTCGCCGAACGAAATTCTCCCGACATTAATATCAGTACTGTAGAAGACCCCGTGGAATATAGTTTACCGGGGATTACACAGGTGCAGGTAATTCGGGAAAAAGGACTGGATTTTGGTACTGCATTGCGAGCATTTTTGCGACAAGATCCCGACGTATTACTTGTAGGAGAAACCCGAGATAAAGAAACGGCGAAAACAGCAATTGAAGCAGCATTAACGGGGCACTTAGTATTAACTACCCTGCACACCAACGATGCTCCCGGTGCGATCGCCCGTCTCGGAGAAATGGGTATTGAATCTTTTATGATTTCCAGTTCTTTAATCGGAGTTCTGGCACAGCGCTTGATGCGTCGCGTATGTAGCGAATGTCGTATTGAGTACGCGCCAACCTCGCAAGAACTCGCACGTTACGGCTTGTCGGCATCTCAAGAAGCCGATGTAACTTTCTATAAAGCCAATACTTTGACTATAGATCAAGTCCAAGAAGCTAAAGCTAACAATACACTTTGCGAAAAATGTGGGGGTGTTGGTTATAAAGGACGTTCCGGTGTTTACGAAGTAATGAGAATTACCGAACGCATCCAAGCTTTAATCAACGAAGAAGCACCAACAGAATTAATTAAAGAAGCAGCAGTAGAAGAAGGAATGAAAACCCTGCTTGCTTACAGTTTGGATTTGGTGCGTCAAGGAGCTACCACTCTCGAAGAAGTAGAGCGGGTAACGTTTACCGATACAGGTTTGGAAGCAGAGTTAAAAGCTAAACGTAAGAGTGGTTTAACTTGTCGAAGTTGTGAAGCTCAATTGCAGCCGGAATGGTTGGATTGTCCTTACTGTATGACATCAAGATTTCAAGACTAACTCATAAAAGTTAGGAGTTAGGAGTTAATAATTATGAGTTTTTAAAGGATTAATAACTAACAACTAACCACTAACAACTAATAACTAATAAATAAAAGGGGCACAAACAATGGAAATGATGATTGAAGATTTGATGGAACAAATGATTGAAATGGGAGGTTCGGATATGCATTTATCCGCTGGTTTACCTCCTTATTTTCGGATTAGCGGTAAGTTAACACCTATCGGAGAAGAAGCTTTAAGTTCAGATCAATGTCAGCGATTAATTTTTAGTATGTTGAATAACTCTCAACGTAAAATCCTCGAACAAAATTGGGAGTTGGATTGTTCTTATGGTGTTAAAGGATTGGCACGTTTCCGGGTGAACGTTTACAAAGAACGCGGTACATACGCTGCTTGTTTAAGAGCATTAAGTTCCAAAATTCCTAACTTTGATAAATTGGGTTTACCAGATGTTGTCCGCGAAATGTGTGACAAACCTAAAGGAATGATATTAGTAACTGGCCCCACGGGTTCTGGTAAAACAACTACTTTGGCGGCAATGATCGATTTGATCAACCGGACAAAATCAGAACATATTTTAACAATTGAAGATCCGATTGAATTTGTTTACGAGCCGGTAAAAAGTCTCATTCACCAACGTCAACTGGGTGAAGATACAAAAAGTTTTGCTAATGCTTTAAAAGGTTCTTTGCGTGAAGATCCAGATATTATTCTGATTGGAGAAATGCGGGACTTAGACACAATTTCTCTTGCTATTTCCGCAGCAGAAACTGGTCACTTAGTGTTTGGTACTTTGCACACCTCTTCAGCAGCACAAACTGTTGATAGAATCATCGATGTATTTCCTGCTGACAGACAAACTCAGGTTCGGGTACAGTTATCAAACTCTTTAGTCGCTGTATTTAGCCAAACTTTAGTATCAAAGAAAAATCCTAAACCTGATGAATTTGGTCGAGTAATGGCTCAAGAAATCATGATTATTACTCCCGCTATTTCCAACATGATTCGTGAAGGAAAAACTGCTCAAATTTATTCAGCAATTCAAACTGGTGCGAAAGTAGGAATGCAAACTCTAGAGAAAGTTCTTGCCGATTATGTAAAAGCAGGAACCATCTCTTTTGAAGCAGCAATGTCAAAAACTTCCAAGCCAGATGAAATTCAACGTTTAATTGGTTCAGCACCAACAGCTAATGGTAAAGCTGCTGTAAGACGTTAGGAAGGTAAGCAATTTACTAGTAGTTAGTTATCAGTTTTTTTTCAATTACTAACTACTAAGTATTTTTTGATCCAACAAATTAAGATTTTGTTTTTTTTGAATTTAAACTATATAAATTATGCCCACTTTCGTTGCTAGCGTTCGGAATTCAGAAGGGAAATCCAAACAAGAAAAAATTGTTGCAAAATCTTTATCAGATGCTCGGAGTGAGTTGAGACAAAAAGGTTTTGTAATCCAGGATTTAAAAGAATTTAAAGGTTTTGATATCGGTGAAGCTCTTGATTTAACAAAACTGCAAAATAAACTTGCTACAGTTTCAGTTAAAGATAAAGCTATATTTTCTCGTCAATTTGCGGCTTTAACAAATGCGGGTGTTGCAATTGTGAGAAGTTTGGGAGTGCTTTCCGAACAATGCAGCAATCCGAAACTAAAAGAAGCACTATTAGATATTAGTAGTGAAGTGCAAAATGGTGTTAACCTTTCTGATGCAATGCGGAAGCATCCCCAATGTTTTGATGGCTTATATGTCAGCATGGTTCAAGCTGGCGAAGTCGGGGGTGTTTTGGATGAAGTTCTCAACCGTTTAGCCAAATTATTAGAAGATACGGCTCGACTGCAAAACCAAATCAAATCCGCTATGTCTTATCCTACCGTAGTAGGTGGTTTAGCAGTAATCATTTTCCTGGCAATGACTATTTTTCTGATTCCAATTTTCGCCAATATATTTAAAGATTTGGGAACAGAATTACCAGCCCTAACGCAGTTTATGCTTTGGATAAGTGGTGTTCTTACAAGCTGGAGGCTTTTTGTTCTGATTGGTATTGTTGTCGGAGCAAAAGTAGCTTTTGATATGTACTATAAGACACCTGTAGGCACATTAAATATCGATGCTCTTTCTTTAAAACTACCTTTATTTGGTGACTTAATTCAAAAATCTGCAATTGCAAGATTTAGCCGTACATTTGGTTCTTTAACTCGTTCCGGAGTACCAATTTTAACCTCCTTAGAAATTGTCCGAGATACATCAGGAAACCAGATAATTGCTAACGCTATTGATTCTGCAAGAAACGAAGTTCAACAGGGGGGAATGATTAGTTTTGCTTTGCAGAAAGAACAATGCTTTCCTCCTATGGCAATTCAGATGATGAGTATCGGGGAAGAAACGGGAGAATTAGACGGGATGTTAATGAAAGTTGCCGATTTTTATGAAGATGAAGTTGAACAAGCAGTAAAAGCTCTTACTAGCGTTTTAGAACCAGTAATGATTGTAGTTATTGGTGGTATGGTAGCCACGATTTTGCTTTCAATGTACCTACCAATGTTCGCAGTCTTTGAAGAATTAGGCTAATAAACAATTGTCAGTTATCAGTTAACAGTCAACAGTTAACACTAAATAGTTAATTGATAACTCCTTATTCTTAACTTTCAACTCCTAACTTATAACTTATAACTCCTCACTCCTAACTCTTAATCCAAAATCTAAAATCTAAAATCCTTTATGCCTGTACAAAAATCACAATACGAAATCAGTTTGGCGGAGTATAGCGATCGCTCTGCTGCTGTTGCTCTTTTAAAGCAGCATCGCCCTTATTTGGAAATGATTCCGAGTTTGCGTCGCCCGGATGAAAGTCTTGTTACAATTCCTCTACCAATTATCCGCATTCGTAAGACTGATTCATATTTGCCCCAGACAACTTGTCTACCCTGCGATTTAGCAATATTGATGTGCGATCCAGAATGGAAAATTAAAACGGGGATTGAAATTCTTGTATTTATTCATCGCCCTGATGAAGATTTTTCTGATTTACTAGCACGATGGCGACAAACTCAAGTTTGGTTGGATAAAGATTACGAGTGGTTTATGCCTCCTCGTTACAGTCATATTTTGAATGAAGGAACTAATACCATATATCCTTTGTTCGTAGTTTTTCGTGAAACAAAAGAACATATTAAACGTGGTTTACTAGGTTCTGAGACTCCTTTTATTGTTCAAACCTCTGAATTAGTTTTTGATGAGGGAATTAAAGAAGAACAACAATTAGGCAATTAACAATTAGTTAATGCTATTCGTTTAATAATTTGATGTATTTACAGATATACAAAGCTTTTTTTTAGATTTGATCGAATATAGGACTTACGCAACCGCAACGACAAATTGGGCATTCCAGAGGTAAATATTCCCTCAACCGCCTTTTGAAGCAGTGCTTTGGGTAAGTCTTAAAATAGTTTAAGATTCGTAATTTTTAATTTTTTTTAGGCTTTAATTGTTTTATAGCCTTAAAATAATCCCCGTCAGCTGCTTTTTACGACCTTTATAGACATAAATCAATTCTAATCATGGGTTGTATATCTATTTTTTTTATTTTCAACCTTATACCTTCAGGTATAGCCCAACTCTATACCTTCGGAGATAATTATATTAAGCAGCTTCATTTTCAGCTTGACTTATGTGCTTCATTAAGAGAAACTTACATATAATTGATGTAAACACTACTTCAAATAATAACTTTTGTAACGTTTTTAAATAAAAATATTTTGGAGGATAGAAAATTAGTTAATTAATGACTAATTTTATCGTTAAGGGAAAATGTTGTGATTTGGGGCAGGATTTTATATTCCGCTTCACGGCAGCATATAGAAACTTCAATAAACATGGTTGGTCAAAAGCATGGAGACGTTAGAATTTATAATTTATCCAGATGGTAGAGTACAAGAAAAAGTTACTGGAATAGTTGGTAATTCCTGTGCTGAAGTGACTGCTGCTATTGAAGCGGAGTTAGGTATTGTACTTGCTCACGAGCCAACCTCAGAATATTTCACCGCCAAAGTGTTTTCTCAAAATGATGTTGCGAATACTCAAGCAACATTTAGCAATTGGTAATTTTCCACGCAAATAAACGTTTAGTCTCACTGCTAACAAACTATTATGTCACATTTTAGCCAGATTAAGACTCAAATTCGCAATATTGAATCTTTGAAAAAAGCTCTCACCGATTTAGGTGTAGCTTGGAAAGGTGGTTCGCATCTCTTAAGCGGCTATCAAGGTATAACTCATACTGCTGAAATTGCTATCGAGCAAGATAATGGCTACGATATTGGCTTTAAATGGAACGGGAAAGAATACGAATTAGTAGCCGACCTACAATATTGGGCACAAAATCTTTCTGTAGAAGGGTTTTTGCGTCAAGTTACACAGCGTTATGCTTACCGTACCGTAGTTGAAGAAACTGCGAAAGCTGGCTTTCAAGTTAGCGAACAGAAACAGAATCAAGATGGTTCAATTCGCTTAGTAGTACAGCGCTGGAGTGCGTAATGTCTGATTTTTTGCCGCCGGAAGATGAACAAGATAATCGTTCTGGTCTTGAACCGGAATTAGGGGGTTTCTTGCGAGACGATTCCCAACGTTCTGGTTTGGAACCGGAATTGGGCGGTGTGCTGCGTCAAAAGGGCGTGTACGTCGATGAAATTACGTGTATCGGTTGCAAGCACTGTGCCCATGTTGCTCGTAATACTTTCTATATCGAACCCGATTACGGGCGTTCCCGCGTTATGCGTCAAGATGGTGACTCAGAAGAAGTAATCCAAGAAGCTATTGATACTTGTCCTGTAGATTGCATCCACTGGCTTGATTATAAGTCATTAAGAGACTTTGAAGAAGAACGTAAATATCAGGTGATTCCGGTAGTTGGTTATCCACTCGATCCGGCAGTAGTTGCTACTCAAGCTCGTCGAAGAAAGCAAAAATTGAAACAGAAAAAACCTCGATCTTAGAATTTGAAATTTTATTTATTAAAAAAGGGTTGCCAGCGCAACCCTTTAATTTTGTTAATCAGCTACAAGTAGTTAAGCACAATTATTTGTATATCTACTACTCACTCATATAGCTGTTCCCTCTCTTGGTCAGCTACAAGTGCGCCTTTCGGCGGCGGGGTCTGACCGCTGTTCCCTGTGTAAACCAAATGTTAAATTAATTTTGCACAGGTACTTAGTTTATTAAATCAGCCTATCTGTTAACTAATGAAGGATTGACGTGACATTCGTAGTAAAAGCGTCTGATTCTTCGTTGACAGAAATGAGCCGCATCAATAGAAAAACTAGATTTATATAGTCAAGTATTAGACATTGCGATACTTAACAGATAATAAACCTAGTTTCTTGAATCTTTAAGCTGACTTAATTAACAAAATGCAGGTTGATAAATTTTTAAAGGTACTTTTCCAAAGTATTAGCTAAAGTGGTTTTGGGAACCGCTCCAACAACCATATCAACTTTTTGCCCACCTTTAAAAATCATCAGTGTAGGAATACTGCGGATACCGTATTGAGAAGCAACATTAGGATTCTCGTCTGTGTTAACTTTTACAACTTTAATTTGACCCTCGTATTGTGAGGAAATTTCATCTACAACGGGGGCTACCATGCGACATGGCCCACACCAGGGTGCCCAAAAGTCAACTAACACAGGAACTTCACTATCGAGTACTTCCTGCTTAAAACTGGAGTCTGTAACTTGTGTGGCTGATGACATGCCTTAAAACCTTATAATTCAGATGTTTTTGATTTTTGTCAAATTTTACCACAGCAAAAACCACTGCTTTTGCATTTGGAATATACATTTACAGAGTAGCGCGAAAATTTATTCCAACGCATAAGGAACCGCCCGAACAATAGTCCGGGCGGAGTGTGGTGTGAGGAGTGAACGGAAACATGCGTCTCCGCTATTTCTATTGTAGGCGACATATGCGATTTTTCCAGCCATAGTTTAAAAGTAAGGAAAATTTCTTTAAGAATATGTTGGACACTTAGCTGTATTGAATTGAAAATAGTTAACGATTGATGGTTTTTTGAATAATCGTCATATCCCAACCAATCGCTAACTATTGCATATTTCTCATACCTTATATCTTTTGACTCAATTTATTTATTTACCCATGCCTAAATGTTGAGCTTTCTGATATACTTTGCCTTCTGTTAATAGTGATGGAGCAATAACAATTTCAACCTGCTGCATCTCTTTAAGATTTTTTGCTCCCAGGGTACCCATGCTTGTTTTT
Source organism: Calothrix sp. CCY 0018 (assembly GCF_963920925.1). NCBI lineage: Bacteria > Bacillati > Cyanobacteriota > Cyanophyceae > Nostocales > Calotrichaceae > Calothrix > Calothrix sp. CCY 0018. The sequence continues at coordinate 28,116 of NZ_CAWUDI010000058.1, forward strand.
AAAGCGCCTAAAAGATTGTGAGTACCGTCATCAAGTTGTGCTGGCCCAGTTAGTATTTGTTCTAAAGTACCAGTGGTGCCTACATTAATGCGAGTGCCGCGAGGCAATACGGGAGATGGGGTTGCCATACCCCAGTGATAGCCGCGTCCGGGGGCTTCGGCGCATCTAGCGAAGGGAGAACCAATCATTACACCATCAGCACCGCAAGCAATGCATTTACAAATATCGCCGCCAGTGATTAAACCGCCATCGGCAATTACTGGTACGTAATTTCCAGTTTCTTTGTAATAATCATCTCTAGCAGCCGCACAATCGGCGATCGCACTTGCTTGAGGAACACCTACTCCCAAGACTCCACGGGAAGTACAGGCGGCACCAGGTCCAATTCCGACTAATACCGCAGCAGCACCAGCTTTCATTAAGTTAAGAGTGACTTCATAGCTGACACAGTTACCTAAAGCTACTGGCATGGGCATTTCCCGACAAAATTCAGCTAAATCCAAAGGAGTTATCGATTCAGGAGATAGATGTGCGGTAGAAACCACTGTAGCCTGTACAAAAAATAAATCTGCTCCAGCTTCAGCTACCAACGAACCATACTTACTAGCACCAGCAGGAGTCGCGCTAACTGCGGCGATACCACCGCTCGATTTGATTTGTTGAATTCGTTGTTTTACTAATTCCGACTTAATTGGTTCTGCATAAAGTTCTTGCATTAAGGGTACAAATTCATCTTTGTTCACCCCAACGATGCGATCCAAAATTGGCTCTGGATTTTCATACCGCGTTTGAATTCCCTCTAAATTAAGTACCCCTAATGCTCCTATTTCTGATAAACATATAGCCATACGAACATCAACGACACCATCCATTGCACTAGCGATTATGGGAATTTCTCGCTCAATATTACCGATACGCCATGTCGTATCCGCTAATGCTGGATCTAATGTTCTTGTACCTGGCACTAAAGCAATTTCATCTATGCCGTAAGCCCTGCGGGCTGTTTTTCCCCGCCCAATTTGAATATCCACGCGCTTTTACTTATTCTCATGTATTTAAGCTAGAGTATCAAATTGTGGGAGTATTGTGAGCAGTTTTTTTGAAACTGATTGTTTCAAGTAGAACAGATAAAAAATCGCATTAAAAAATCATTGATAAATTTGTCAAACGATACTATTAGTCTCGTTACTTAACAAGAGTGTTTTTCTATTTATCCTGCATCCATGTTAGAACTAGGGTTTTACTCGTTTGATATTTCAATTTAGTCATCGCTATTATCCGGAATCTTTGACCTACCCTTCTAGCAATAATAAGCTCAAAATAGGGCGAACAAAGATATTTAGGTATAAGTTAATTGATCTTTTTGGTTTTAACTTAGTAATACTTAATACAAGTATTTTTTCTAAACACTCCCAAAAAACAAAGTATTTACCCTTAATAAATTCCTATAAAAAGTATTTTATATTACAAGAAGTTGATATAGCGAAGGTCAAAGTATTATTAAAAACTTATAAATATTTTGTAGTTACCTTTAATTGTGCGATTTAGATGTTTAGGACTAAAGCAAAAATAGATTATAATTGTTTACAACTTGAAGTACGCGAATATTTTTATTAAAAGCTCCACCGCTATTAGTTGGGAATTGGATGGAAATTTAAACCTTAACAAGACTGCTTGCAAGCCAATTGACGACTTCGGTATTAAACCCGCTAAAAGCTAAAAGCTGGATAAAAAAGATGACTTTATTAGCTGTATATCTAAAAAGATCGGAATCGTCGTTGTAAAATAAGCTTATTGATTGACTTCTACCACAGCCTTAAAAAGTACTAATGCATATAGGTATAAATTGTGTATAAAATAAATGGGAATAAAGAATATATATTATAGATAACTAGGTTTAAAAATCTACACCGAAGTAAAAATCACTAACAGAATATAAAAAATACAGACATCCGGTTTGCAAGCGTCCAGAATCGCTAATATTGTTAACATAACTTCAAAAATATTATTTAAATAGCCTTGATCCAATCAGAAACACTAGAATTATTGGAATGGTCCCGCTTATGCCAGCATTTGTCCACTTTCGCGGCAACCAAGCTGGGGGCGATCGCCTCACGTAACATCGCGATACCTTCTTCTCAAGCAGAAAGCGAATATTTATTAGAACAAACCAAGCAAGTATACGAATTAGAAAATCGTTTAGACAATGGGATTTCCTTTGAAGGGATTCAAGATTTCGGTGATTCCTTGGAAAGAGCCGAACTCAAAGGCATTTTGGCAGGGGATGAATTATTAGCGATCGCCACAACCTTGGCGGGAATCAGAAATCTACGTCGTCTAATCGATAACCATCCAGATTTAGAAGTATTAACCGAATTAGTTGCCGATCTAAGAACTTATCCAGAATTAGAAAAAGAAATCCATCGCTGTATTGACGAGCGAGGACAAGTAACAGACCGTGCTAGTGAGAAACTCGGCGATATTCGCAATTCACTGCGTCAAAACCGCAGTCAAATCACTAAAAAGCTGCAAAATATCATCCAGGTAAAGGCGAACGCCCTTCAAGAAACAATAATCACTCAACGTAGCGACAGATTTGTAATTCCGGTAAAAGCACCCCATAAAGATGCAATTCCCGGTATAGTACATGACACTTCGACAAGCGGAGCCACTCTATATGTGGAACCCAATTCCGTTGTACCGATGGGTAATCAACTGCGTCAATTATTGCGAAGAGAACAAGTAGAAGAAGAAGCAATTCGCCGCAATTTATCAGAGCAAGTAGCTGAAGTAAAACCAGATTTAGAAAAATTATTAGCTGTAGCAACTATTTTAGATTTAGCTACAGCGAAAGCAAGGTACAGCTTTTGGTTGAAAGCGAATCCCCCTCGTTTTATTAATCCTGTTGAAGAAAATATTACTTTGCGGGAATTACGACATCCGTTATTAATATGGCAGCAGCATCACGAAGAAGGGCATCCAGTAGTTCCGGTAAACTTAGTTATAAATCCATATATTCGAGTTGTTACCATTACCGGGCCAAACACTGGTGGTAAAACAGTAACTCTTAAAACCCTGGGTTTCGCAACATTAATGGCAAAAATAGGTTTATTCGTACCCGCCCGCGAGCCGGTAGAATTGCCTTGGTTTGACCAAATATTAGCAGATATTGGTGACGAACAATCCTTAGAGCAGAGCTTATCCACTTTTTCTGGGCATATTCGCCGGATTAGTCGGATTTTGGATGCAGTTTCCACAGTTGAAGAAGAGGGACAAGGAGACAAGGAGACAAGGGGAGGACACTTCCGTGCGGGGGTTCAAAGCGTTGAGGAAAGTGTCCGTAGACAAGGGGATAAAGAAGAAGAACATTTTACTTCCCCCTCTCCCCCACTCTCCCCCTCCCCCACTCCTTCCTCCTTAGTTCTTCTCGACGAAGTTGGAGCAGGTACCGATCCAGTAGAAGGTAGTGCTTTAGCCATTGCTTTGTTGCGTTATCTTGCCGATAATTCAATGCTGACAATTGCTACCACCCACTTTGGCGAATTGAAAGCACTCAAATATCAAGACGAACGTTTTGAAAATGCTTCGGTAGAATTCGATGAAGCAACTTTGTCACCAACTTACCGTTTACTCTGGGGAATTCCCGGACGTTCTAATGCTTTAGCAATTGCTTCTCGCTTGGGATTAAAAGCAGAAGTAGTAGAAAAAGCAAAAGATGAAATGGGTGGTGCAACGGATGAAGTTAACCAAGTTATTGCTGGATTAGAAGCCCAACGTCGTCGTCAAGAAGAAAAAGCAGCACAAGCGCAAGATTTGTTGCAGCAAGCAGAACGTTTTTATAAAGAAGTTTCGGCAAAAGCTACCGACTTAGAGGAAAGGGAAAAATCTTTACGTGCCTCTCAGGAAATAGCAGTACAGCAAGCAATTGCTTCAGCAAAAGGTGAAATAGCTGCTGTAATTAAACGTTTGCAGCAAGGCAATCCAACTGCTCAAGACGCGAAAAAAGCTACCGATAATATAAATAAATTAGCAGATAGATTTATACCCAAAACAGAACCTAAGCAAAAAGTCGGGTTTATGCCCAAAGTTGGCGAACGAATTCGCATTCCCAAATTAGGACAAACCGCAGAAGTGTTAACAGCCCCTGACGAAGATGGGGAATTTAACGTCCGCTTTGGAATCATGAAAATGACAGTCAAGTTGGAAGACGTAGAATCTCTAAGTGGAGAAAAAGCAGAGTCACCAGCTAAAGCAAAACCAGCAGCAAAACCAGCACCACCACCGCCTCCTGTAGAAAATACGCCTTTAATTAGAACTTCCCGAAATACCGTAGATTTACGTGGAAGAAGAGTAGCCGATAGTGAATTAATTTTAGATAAAGCAATCTCAGAAGTTGATAGAGCAATATGGATAATTCACGGACACGGAACCGGAAAACTGCGCCAAGGAGTTCACGTTTTTTTAAAGCAGCATCCTAGAATTAGCAATTACGAAGCAGCACCGCAAAATGATGGTGGGACTGGGGTTACGATCGCGTATATTAAACAGTGAGGAGTTAGGAGTTAGGAGTTAGGAGTTAGGAGTTAGGAGTTAGGAATTATTAGCGAGGGGATTATGAAATAAGATATCCCCAATTCCCAATGCCCAATTACCAATTACCAATTACCAATTAAAAATTTCCCTTTGACAAAACAGAGATTGAATCTAAAGTAGATAAAAGACAAATTGCTGTTGACTGAAATCAGGTAAAAAGCTTGCCAAATTGCGAACTTTTTGCTATTGCTTGCGGAAACCAATATAAAATGTTGAGAGTCTGGTTTCAAAATGGGTAACAGCAACAGTCCTTACCAGCCCGATCACCTATGCTTAAAGTTATGCACTCTGCTGGCGATTCACCCACTATTAGTTCCCAGTGGGAGGATTTAACTAATATTGCCGCCCCAAGATCCATTCAATGGGACGATATCAAAGCCCAAATTGATTTGGTGCTGTTGGCGCTAGAAGCTTTGACTGGCATCGGCTCCGAGGCAATGCTCTCAGCGGCAATTAATCTTAATTTAGAATCAAGAGTACCAGACCGGGTGGCGCTGTGGCGATTGCGCCAATCTAATCCCATACGTAAAGGTCAGGGAGGCAGAAAAAAATTAGATGTAGAAGAAGCTCGTTCGTTAGTTTTGATTACTTGCTATCTTGCCAAGCAGCACCAAGAATTAATTCGTCGTGCTGTTGACTTGTTAGAACAAAATGCTCAAAATAACCGCGAACCTCATTACTCCGCTTTATTAGGAGATTACATCGATGCTTTCTGCAACACTTATCAAGAGCGGATGGAAGAGGATGAGAAAATATCAACGGATATACTCACCAATTTGGCACTCAAACTACTGATAGATTTAGTATTTTACAGTGGTCCCGGTGGACATCGCCGTCTCTGGTTAGCACTTATAGACCGTTCAACCAAATTTTGAAATGTCCAAGACGCATTTACTGCCATGCCTCTATCAAATTCAGTGATTCGTCGGTATACGCCGCCTACCTGCACGTTAGAAGTTTTGGCGCAAAGTTCTCCTTTGTCGCGTTGGATGGGTAAATCCGTTCTCAAGCAGGTCAGATTTAACCTTCGTTTTGACGATCCGCGACAACCTGAAAAAGAACTTATTATAATCCAAGGCGACCGGGATCAGTTGGAAGCTTTATCTACGGCAGTCTCAGGTTACGTACAGGAAATCTTGCAACAGTCACCAGAAAATTTCTGGGCTTCGAGAGTTGAAGCACATTCAGCCAGTAAAACATCTGAGCCAACATCGGTGGAAGATGTTTCTAACTTGGAACCAAATATTTCTAACCCTAGAAATGAATTTGCCTATAGGGGAAATATTTATTTACAACCAAGCAGCAATTTGACTCATCAACTGTTTCTTGGTTCCTTAGCGAACCAGGTTAGCGGTGCTTCAATTCAATTAGGCTTGCTGCAATTATTTGATTTAGCAACAGCTTTAGATGAGTATATGGCTGATGTTGTTGCTTTACCCAGCGAACGATCGCAACCTGGTATAAATCGCTTTGCAATACCTGGTTGGGCACCTGTTGCCGCCGTGCTGGTATTAGGCTTGGGTTTAATGCCACTTACCCTTCAATATGCTAACCGTCTTCGAGAAAATAAGACGGGTGAAACCGTGGCAACAGCAAACAAAGAAATTGGAAACGATCCTGCTTCTACGCTGTTAACTCCATTACCAACACCACAGAGTTCGCTTACCCCTTTACCGACTCTATCGCCATTACCAAATTTAGGTACGGGTTTAAATCTGCCTAATGCTTCTTCACCAGTGCCGGGGGCATCCCCCCTTCCAACCTTAGCAGCAACTCAAAAGCCTGGTACAACCTTTCCTTCAGCCTCTACAAACCCGTCAAGTAGTTTGTCGAACATTCCTTTACTGCCATCAGGTAGTGATAGTTTTGGTAGTAGCGCAGCGACAAAACCCCAGTTAGAAAAACCACCTTTTCCTCTAACTCCTAATTCTCCTGGATCTAAACCGAATCTTGGAGGAAATGTTTCTGGATCAACTCCTACAAGTAAAACTAGTTTGCCATCGCTGACTAATCCATCTACAGCCAAACTTCCAGAAAATCCTTCAAAACAAACGGGTGCAATTCCTCAAACTGGAAATGATCGAAATGATTTGCTGACTAATTTGCCTAAATCTAACAGCATAGCAACAGAATCAAAAGAAAATAATCCTACAACAACTGCCGCAGCCAATAGCGAAACATTATTTGATACCAATCAAGTTGTAGAAGTCAGAAATTATCTTAGTAAACGCTGGAAACCACCTAGTGGTTTATCACAGCCTTTGGAATACAGTATGACAGTAGGTGTTGATGGTGCCCTCGAACAAATTCTTCCTTTAGGAAAAGCTGCAAGAGATTATGTTGACAGTGCTGGTATTCCAAAAATTGGTCAACCTTTCGTTTCTTCTAGTCGTAACGGACAGAATGTAAGACTTCGTGCAGTTCTTAACCCTAATGGTAAAGTACAAGTTTTTCCTGAAACTGATTAGGTGTTCAAAATTTAATTTCTATATCGTAAAATGCTCCTCGCCCTTTCTTGGACGAGGATTCTCAATGAAGGCTCGAACACTAATTAATGATTGAATTTTGGCAGCTTTTAATCAAACTTTTGTTTTGCTTGCATCGATGATACAAAGTGGGTTAAGTTGAAAATGCAAATGAAAGGAGCTATAAAATATTTGTATAGATATAGGCGTATCAATATACGTCAGTTTTATATTTTAAATAAAAATCTATATTAATAAATAATTACTCCACCGGCAAAAATTGGCGACGGCAATCGTTATAACCTTGGTTTTATTAACCAGAGGTGCTTTTTTATGTTAAAAAGTAATCCTACTTTTTCGACGCAAATTCACATCTACTAATTTAATTATTTGCTAATTATCACAGTTTTAATACTGCCAATGATGAATTAATAAGTAGAAATACCATCGCCTTTATGGGTCGATCAAGTTCAAAATAATAGATTGTGGACTATAAACCCCCCTCTAGGGCGGTAAACAGGCTCTACACTAAACTTTAGTAAATTATAATGTTATTTTGGCATCAACTGTCATGACCTCCAATGATTTTTATACATCAGAGCATCTTCAAGCGGATATCGTTGAGTTAATAGGAAAATTACCCAAGTTAAAGAATCGGAAATACATCGAGCAGGCTTTAAATACTGTATTACGGCTTTCCCAAGAAGAAGAAATTGATCGGCTAGATTGGAAAATATTATCCTCATCTCTGGCAGATATGGAACGGGGTTTCCAGTTGTTTCATAACTACCGTCACGTTCGCAAAGTTACCATATTTGGTTCGGCACGTTTATCCCCAGAAACACCAGACTATAAGATGGCAAGAGACTTTGGTCGTTGCGTGGCTGAATTAGGATTCATGGTAATTACTGGTGGTGGTGGTGGCATAATGCACGCCGGACATGAAGGTGCCGGAAGGGAAAATTCCTTTGGTTTAAATATCGAATTGCCGTTTGAACAAGAGGCAAACCCAATTATTGAGGGTGATGAGAAATTAATTCACTTTAAATATTTCTTTACCCGCAAGCTATTTTTGCTTAAAGAAAGCGATGCAGTAGCTTTATTCCCCGGTGGTTTTGGCACTCAAGACGAAGCATTCGAGTGCATGACTTTGAGTCAAACTGGTAAATTTGGCCCAGTGCCGTTGATTTTAATCGATCATCCCGGTGGTGATTACTGGAAGTCTTGGAGCGAATATATTGATAAGCAGTTAGTAGCAAAAGGTTTAGTAAGTCCTGAAGATCCGAGTTTATATACCGTTACAGACAACTTACAGGTTGCTTGTGATGCCATAACTCAATTTTTCAAAGTTTATCACTCCAGTCGCTACGTTGGCGATCGCCTAGTGATTCGTTTAAAGTCAGAATTATCTGATGCTGAAGTAGACAAGCTAAATACTGAATTCAGCAGCATTTTGGTGAAAGGAAAAATTGAGAAAAGTCAGGCTTTAGCGCAAGAAGCAACTGACGAAGCGGTTGGACTTCCCCGCTTGCTGCTGTACTTCAATCAAAAGGATTTGGGAAGATTGTATCAGATGATTGCAACGATTAACCAAATGGGACATCCTTCGGTTGAAGATACAAAGCATCCGGAAAGGAAGTGAATTTGGGCATGGGGGAGTGAAATGCAAATGCCCTCAGACTGGAAGTCTGGGGCTACACAAACAAAGCCCGTCTTCACGGGCTAAGAATAAGTAATTTCCAGCTTTCTGACTCACTCGTTTGACTCGTTCCCAGCCTCCGGGCTGGGAATGCTGTTTTAGGAGGCTCTGCCTTCGGTACAATTGCGTTTTGATTATTTCGGACGGGCTTCTAACCTGTACCATATAAATTTGTTAGCATTAAATTTAGTGCAAATTTGATGCATAATTAATTATATGTTAAATATCAGTCGAGATATTCATTCACTTTCAAGCTTTAAACGGAATACGCCTTCATTTATCGAACAAATGAAGCAGACAGGAGAACCCGTAGTATTAACGGTTAATGGTAAAGCCGAAATAGTAGTTCAAGATGCAGAGTCTTATCAAAAATTGCTTGATGCGTTGGAAAGGTTGGAAGCCATAGCCGGAATAAAACAGGGGCTAGAAGATGTAGAGGCTGGTAGAACGGTTTCTATGGAAGGATTTGAGCAGGAAATGCGACAAAAGTATGACATTTCAAGTTAGGTTTACTCAAACGGCAAAGGTTGAGATTGATACTGCTTATTCTTGGTTAAGAGCGCAAAACTCACTTTATGCAGATAATTGGTTTAGGGATTTGATGGATACTGTTGCTACTTTACAAGAAATGCCTTTGCGTTGTGGTTTAGCCCCCGAAAATGACACATTTACTGAAGAAATTCATCAACTTATTTACGGTAAATCAAAAAATAAGTACCGAATTTTATTTACTCTTCGGGATATTCTGTTTTCATACTTCATGTACGTCACAGTTCCCAAGCTCCATTCATAGGTGACATTGAAGAAGAAGAGGATTTTTGAAAGAATGCTTTTACTTTGTTTTCCGTAGGAAGCATTATTTAAGCATAGTTTAATTAATACTTCTTACCTTCTGCCCCCTGCCTTTTTTTGTAACTTTTTTATTACTAGCTACCTATCTAAGTCTATGAGACTGCGTTTAATCGCTCATATTCTTACGGACAACCTCCCCTAAAACTCTACAAGAGTGGGGCTATCCAAACAAAGCCCACCTGCATGGGTTAAATTCGATGCATCTTTATAAAGAAATGGTATCAGCTTAAGTTGCTGTTATAAAAATCTATTTTTTGGGAACTATATAAATAACTACTGAACACAAAATCACAAGAGAATTTTCAGTAGATACTTTCATCATTACCAATAACATTAAGTAAATATGATATTGAACAGAGTGGTACTAGTTGGTTATGCAGATCAAGAACCAGAGCTACTTTATTTCAAAAGTGGCAAGATACTTTGTAAATTTCCTATTGTAGTGCAGTCATTTAGTGATACTGGTGAAACGCTGCTTGAATGTATAGATTTAGAATTATGGAATAAAACTGCTAAGGTAGCTGCTCAGTATGTTCCTAAAGGGAGAGAAATTAGTATTATTGGTTCCTTAAAATGTTCAAATTGGAAAAATAGAAAAACAGGTAAACCAAGGCAATCAGCGATAGTTATTGTTAGCCAACTTCATCTTCTTGGATCGGTCATGAAGGTTGCCAAGCATTTTACTGAGCAAGTTAATACAAATGATTATAAAGAATACTATGAAGATTCCGATCGCCAAGACTATCAAGAAGATTTATATGAAGATTATTCTCAACCCTGTGATGAGTATGATACTTCAATAGAATGCGGCTATTTAGATGACATGGACTACGGTTATTTAGATGATTTGGATAATATATACGAACATCTATATTAAGCATTAAACTTTTTTAATTGTACTTTATTGTACCTTTCATAAAAAATGAGGTAGGGCATTTTTTAACATCTTTTGTTTCAAAAAAATAATAAAAATTTTTTTTCCTATGGGCATTAATCCACATATTAGGTTTGGAATTTCAAAGTCAGGACGTTATATTTTAGATTTTATTCCAAGAGAACAGATTCATAGGTATTTAAATCGGCTTAAATTTTATAGCGTAAATTATGAAGTCGTAACTAGAAAACAAGAATTCAAGCTTACTCAACAAAAAGTTTGTTATGTGGTGTTTTTTGATATGGATAAAAAGTTGAAAGACAAGCTAAAAGCAGCATACGGATTTATCGATGCAAGAGAATATCCAATATCTAAAGATTTAATGTGTTTTTTTATGGAAGTTCGATATGTTATTGCTTATAATAACAATTTTTCTCATCAGATGAAAAACTACTTAAATCAACATATTGGTTTTACATACAAATTAATTATTATTGAAAACAATACAATTTGTATGCCAAAAAAACATTTTGTTGATGTAATTATTGAAGATATTAATAATTATATTGGTATTACCAATGAACAAGATAATGATGAAGAAACTAGAAAAAAATTATTAAAGATACGAAATTTGATTTATGAGTATAAGGAAATTACTGGTGAAAGACACAAACAACCTGTTTTTGATTTTGGAGGTGTTCCAAGATATTAAGATATTCTCGCCTTAATCATGTGATTAAAGATTAATTCCCCGGTGGGCAAATGCCCACCAAAAAAACTAATTAAACTGTTAGCTAAGAACCCAATTAACTAAAGTCCGCACGCCGAAACCAGTTGCTCCAGAAGGATTATAACCGTTTTCCTTATCCGTCCAAACTGGCCCCGCAACGTCTAAATGCGCCCAAGCAGGGGTATCTTTAACAAACTGCTTCAAAAACAAAGATGCAGTAATCGAACCACCCGCACGAGGTCCCGTATTCTTCATATCGGCAATACCAGATTTTAAGCCTTCAAAATACTTCTCTTCCATCGGCATCCGCCAGAATTTTTCTCCGGCACTTTCGGAAGCTTTTTGCAATTCGGATGCTAATTCATCGCTGGGAGTAAATAATCCGGCAATTTCGTTTCCTAAAGCAACAATACAGGCTCCTGTCAAAGTTGCTAAATCCACGATCGCATCTAATCCCAACTTGTCAGCAAACACTAACGCATCAGCTAACGTCAAACGTCCTTCAGCGTCGGTGTTATTAACTTCGATAGTTTTACCGTTAGAAGCTTTGAGGATATCGCCGGGATGCATAGCGTGTCCGCTAATCATGTTTTCCGCAACGGCAGAAATAAAGTGAACTTCGGTATCAGGCTTGAGTTGAGCGATCGCTTTGGCAGCACCCAAGGTAGCCGCAGCACCACCCATATCCATTTTCATAGTTTCAATACCGCTACCGGCACCTTTGATATTTAATCCACCAGAATCGAAGGTTACACCCTTACCAACAATTGCTAACTTACGTCTCGGCGTACCTTGGGGTTTGTAGGTAAGGTGAATAAACTTCGGAGGCAAATCGGAAGCTTGCGCTACTCCCAAAAAAGCACCCATCCCTAACTTTTCACATTCTTCTTTTTCCAGAATTTCTATCTCTAAACCATGTTCGTCAGCCATCGCTTGAGCAACTTCCGCCATAGTTACGGGTGTTACTTCATTAGCTGGGGCTGCAACTAATTGCCGTGCCAGCATTACCCCCGAAGCTATTTGATTGGCAAGGGTAACTGCTGCTTCTTGTCCGCCCAAACCTAGTAAATCTACGGTTTCTACTTGTGTTTCTTTTTCTTCAGGTTCCGACTTGAAGCGGTTATCTTGATAAAGTGCTAACTGTACACCTTCGGCGATCGCCTGGGCAGTTTGTGCTGCGTCATCATGACAAATTGGTAAACTGATGCCCAAACTCTTACACTTTTGCTTATAAGCTAACTTTCCAGCTGAAGCTGCTGCACGTCGCAAGCTTTCAGTATTCCAAGCATCGGCTTTACCCAAGCCCACTAAAATAATTTTACGAATAGAAGTACCACCACTTAAGCGAGTGAAAGCAGTACTATTAGGCTTTCCTTTAAATTCTTCGTCTTCTATTAATTCTTTTAAGGCACCAGCTAGCTTTTGATCTAAAGCAGCTAAATCGCCAGTTAAATCTAACCCATCTTCAAATAATCCTACCGCTAAACCATCTCCAGACCAATCTGAAAGCGGTGTATTACTCGCTCTAATTTCCATTTCGTATCCAAGAATTGACTTTACTTGTACCAGTATTGCTTAAAAATCGCGCTTTGTACTGTTGGATTGAACGAGTTAAACGATTTTGGATTTTAGATTTTAGATTTTAGATTTTGGATTAACAAGTAGGAAGTAGGGAGTAGGGAGTAGTTAGTTTATTCTTCATCTTGTCTCGCGATTCCCCCATCTTCCTATCCCTTTCTGCCCAATTCCTAATTAATTATTGATAATTGATCATTGATCATTGATTCTTGACTACTGACTCAATAGAATTCGCATCAATATCAAATTTGCTAGTAATAGCGTTAATTATGTTTTGCTCAACTGGGGTGGTTTCATGGTTCAATTTTGCAATTCGATAACACTGAGCTAATAATGGCGCTGCAAAATCTCGATTTAATTGATTAAGTAAGGTATCCAAGGGCTGGGGAGATTTAATATTTTGCTCGATCGCTTCTAAAGATTCGGAACTTAAGTTTAATGCTTGCAACTGCGGCTGTATTTCTGACCAAGTTTGTTCTGGATGACTTGCAAGAATCATGTGTACTAAAATTTGATCCATTACTGCTTCTTGAGTAATAGCAGTTTGTAGATAATTTTCGCTTTGTTGCTGTAATTTTGCTATTGTTTCTTCGCTGCTTAAAGATTCTGACGCGCTTAACTTGGTTTCATAAAAACGACAAGCAGCATATCCCAAAGAAAAAATCATCGTCGCGTTAGCGCTTGCACCAATTACTGCACCGGCAAAAGGTATATTTCGCAGTAATCGCAACCCTGCTGTTTTTAGAAGACGACCACCTCCCAATCCTAAACCAAAAATTGCTAATACTTCACCTTTGCGGGCTGAATTTTGCAAATCTAACCCATAGATAGATGCAATTTGATAAACCATTTCTGACTGCAATTCTGTGGTTGCTGCTAAATCAACTGCTAACAATGCCGCAGCAGCACCCGGTAAAATACTCGTGGTTAAACCAATTCCACCGGCTTTGACTGCTTTGTCTACCATGATGCGGTGAGCAAGTTGAGTGGGTGAATCATCAGGGTACTTTTGTTTTAAATGTTTAATTGCGGCTTCTGCTTTTACCAAGTCAACATTATCGCTAGCACCTACAAGCCAGTTTAAATTTACGACTCCAGCTAATCTGTGGATCAGCCAGTTATCAGAAATATGGCTGACTACATTTCCTGCTGTTTCGGTGGCTTGCTCGATCATTTTGTGAGTTTGTTTTGCCGCAACTTCCCCTACTGAAGCTACGGTGGAAACGACTGCCGAGCCTGCTTCTAAAGCGCTGCCACCAACAATTGCTCCTACTCCTAATGCTGTATTGGTAATTGTTCCGCCTACTTCACCTACCGTTTTAGCCAAGGATTCTAAAGGTGATGTCTCTGAATCTTCTTGTATTGGTATTTCAACTTCTTTTTTTGGAGCTTGAGGTTGAATCTTAACTTCTGTTTGTGAAGCTGAAGGGGTTGGTTGAGATGATTTTTGTCCAGATTGATCTGACATTGAAAGATTCCGGTGGATATGTATAAAATTATTTCTTATCTAATATATAGCCGAGCAACTATTACTTCTACATCCACCTAAAAGCGCAATGATACTGCGACTAAATGAATAAAAATCATGGTTACATCGGTATTTCCTAAGTCAAATTTATGTCAGATAAAACGTTTTTAAGAGCAAGCATAAAATAATATAAAGAGACTTTCAAAGGATAAATGATTTTATTTAAAAAATATAGTTTGTGTTGTATTATGCAGCTTTTAATCGCTACTTTTCGTAAATATTGCATAAATTATACTATAAGAAAGCCGTCTTATTATGTTTGAAAACCTTTTTTATATTGAATGAAGTAAGTGGGTCAAATTAAATATAAAACCTCACCCTCAATCCCTCTCCTTACTAAGGAGAGGGAAGCGGTCGGCAGGGTGAGGTCTTATTTTATATTTAATTACGCCTACTTACTAAACACTTTGTTAATAATTCTATAATTATGATTTATTAAATAGATTATAATTGAGATATAGCATAAGGCATTATTTCTTTCCATCGACTATATCCGATTGAGTTTGATATCCAAAATCTAAGTTAAATATTAATATGTATCCGCATATACTTGTATTTTTATAAACTTTAATAACTAGCACTTTGTATGAATTTTTGTTGAAAATATAAAAATATGCTGGTTGATTATTCGGATAACAAAATTTATTTGATGAATATTAAAACTGTAGATGCACCATGATAGGACTCTGACTTCAAGTCAGGGTCTTTTTTTTTGCAAATAATTTAGAAGATTTTCTAGTTTTGTTGGGGTTATTAGCTTACTAAGTGCGGCTATAGCCTAAATAATCCGAACAAGAAACTATTAGAGAAAATAAAATAAATAATTTTAGCTAACTTTAAAAACCCGGCATTTAAAAATACCGGGTTGAGAAAAACAACAATCGTTACTTTAAAATACACAAAGCTTCAAGGTATTGAATTAACTTCGCTACTGCATTCTAAAAAGTTATTGTCACGCATTATTTCGTAAAGATTGATATCCTTTTCTAACAAACAAGCGTGTCCGCTTTCTGAAAGTACTAGAATTTCAGCATTGGAAAAAATATTTCCTAGTCTTAAAGCTTCTGTGGTAGAAGGTAAAAGTCTATCATTAGCACCAGCAATCAATAAAATCGGTTGAGTCAACTGCTTTAGTTTGGATTCGTCAATGTAAAACTCCCGAAGCAATGATATTCTCCAACGTATTGTTTCGGGGGGAACCGATCGCATCGCTTTTAAAAGTTCTTGGCGATCGCCACTGCTCATTCTTGGCAAAGAAGCTAGAAACGGTAGTAATCCTAAAGCACCCACATCATAAAAAAAGTTAGGTACAAAGTCCGTAAACTGCGAACTCCAATCAAAAAAAGGACGAATCCGAAAGCTGGAAGCAGGATTTAAAAGTATTATGCGCTTAAACAGATGTGGTGCTGCAATTGCTACCTTGAGTGCCAAACAACCCCCAAAGGATTCTCCACACAGATACACCGATCTTTGGGGTGTATTTTTAATTTCGCCGTGAATTAATTTTAATACGCTTGATACAAGTTCATCCCAATTAGTCAAGTCATCTCGCGGTATTGCTAAACAACGCACATCAAAGTAAGCTTCCAAACCTTCAGTTTGAGTTCGCAATAGTTGCCCTGAGCCATCCATTCCTGGCAAATATATAAATAGCGGATAATTCGATTGTATTGTTCTTGGAGCAAGGAAACACGGCTGTAGTTCAACTTTTGGTCTATTCATCAGTTAGTAGTTAATTGTCAATAGTCAGTTTATTTTTAAATTTTTTCAAAACCTTGAAAAAGCTTTTGAGCTAAGCTACTTGGGTATACATCTAAATAGTAATTTTAATCAATTTTGTCTGTAATTTCTTCTACTATAGTTCTTGCCTGTTTTTACCGAAATATTTTTGATGTTACCCTGCGTTCTAATAAGAACAACTAATAAAGAAATTAGCATGATTTATAGATACGGCATTTTTGTTAGCTTCTTCAAAACAACTAATGCTAGCTAAGCGGGAGCAAAGTCTCTAAGATTTGCTGATGACGTGGTGAGAAGCGAATCTTACTCAAAACTAATTTATAGAGTGAAGGGTGGAAAATTTCACAAATTTTTGCTTTGTGGACACTTATGTGATGTCATGGCGGCAAGCAAAACGAATTTTATTTAATAATGCCCTTATTAATAGAGGTGCATCTATAAAGTACGTTTAAACCTTAATGTATTTGATTCTCGTAATCGCTAAAAATTCTTGTAGATAGCGAATGAAGGTAGCAAGCGATAAATTACTAATAGATTATTCCAACTCATAAGTTTTCGATATCAAGTCTATCAGAACATCTGAGTTAAGCTAGAGTGATTTTTTACATTTTTTTATTTAGATGCAACTATCTGTCTTACAGAAAAATTATTCTTCGAGAGGAAATACTTTATTAAAGAAAAATATTTTGTATTTATGGTAACAAGAATTCAAAAAATATTTCTCAATAATCTCAATAATATTAGTTTCTAAATATATTATTCAGACTATATCAATTCTACTTATACTTATTTTTAAATAAACGGGAAGCAAATAAATTTGTTAGCATTAAAATGCCAGTTGAAAAAGCATGGCTAATATTGTATAATTGCGTGGTTTTACCTGAAAATTTCAGATAGAAAACTGTTTTTTTAGAAGTAATTTTATTTGTGCATGAGTCTAGTGGATAAAACAAAAAATACATTTGCTCTGACTACACCGCTATATTATGTAAACGATTTGCCTCACATCGGCAGTGCCTACACGACAATGGCAGCAGATGTAATGGCACGCTTTCAAAGACTTATGGGTCATGAGGTACTTTTAGTTACAGGTACTGACGAACACGGACAAAAAATTCAGCGGACAGCAGAAAGTAAAGGTATTGAACCCCAAGAATTTAGCAACCAAATGTCTGCGGGATTTGTGTCGCTGTGGGAATTGCTCAATATTCAATACGATCGCTTTATCCGCACTACCAATCCAAATCATGAAAAGATCGTAAAAGAGTTCTTCGGAAGACTCTGGGAAAGCGGCGATATTTATCTTGGTCAGCAAAAAGGTTGGTATTGCGTTTCTTGCGAAGAATTTAAAGA
The DNA here is from genome assembly GCF_963920925.1 of Calothrix sp. CCY 0018. Classification (NCBI taxonomy): domain Bacteria; kingdom Bacillati; phylum Cyanobacteriota; class Cyanophyceae; order Nostocales; family Calotrichaceae; genus Calothrix; species Calothrix sp. CCY 0018. Next base: position 45,528 of record NZ_CAWUDI010000058.1, read on the forward strand.
AGAACGCGAATTGCTAGAAGGAAATCTTTGTCCCATCCATACGAATAAAGAAGTGGAATGGCGAGACGAAGAAAATTATTTCTTTAAGCTATCAAAATATCAAAGCCAACTTGAAGAATTGTATCAGTCTCGACCGGATTTTCTTCAACCAGAAAGTAGGCGAAACGAAATTCTCAACTTTATTAAAGGAGGGTTGCAAGATTTTTCGATTTCGCGAGTGAATTTAGAGTGGGGTTTTCCGGTACCTAACGATCCAAAGCACACTTTGTATGTTTGGTTTGATGCTTTGCTCGGATATGTAACTGCACTACTAGAACCGGATTCAGAGCCAACATTAGAAAACGCTTTGGCTAAATGGTGGCCAATCAATTTGCATTTAATCGGTAAAGATATTTTACGCTTTCATGCGGTTTCCTGGCCTGCATTGTTGATCAGTGCCAATTTACCTTTACCTAAAAGAGTATTTGGACACGGTTTTTTGACCAAGGATGGTCAGAAAATGGGTAAAAGTCTTGGTAATACCATTGACCCCGTAGAATTGGTAAAGAAATATGGCTCTGATGCAATTCGTTATTACTTTATTAAGGAAATTGGATTTGGTAAAGATGGCGATTTTAATGAAGTTAGATTCATTGAGGTCGTAAATGCAGATTTGGCGAAGAATTTAGGTAATTTGCTAAATCGCAATTTAAAAATGGTCAAAAAATATTGTGGGGGAAACGTACCGTCGATCGCCAGTGAAAATGTCCCTGACGATAATCCTTTAAAAGCAATTGGCTTGCAATTAGGGGAACAGGTAAAAGCCAACTATGAAGCCCTAGCTTTCGATCGAGCCTGCGAAGCAGTTCTGCGATTGTCTCAAGCTTGTAATAAGTATATTGACGACCAAGCACCCTGGTCATTATACAAACAAGGACAACAGCAAGAAGTAGAAATTGTTTTGTACGTTGTTTTAGAATCGGTAAGGTTGGCAGCTTATCTTCTTTCTCCGGTAATCCCAAACATTAGTAGCGATATATACCAGCAATTAGGTTTTGGAATTGACTTTAACAATCAGATCGATACTGCAAAATTAGCACCCTTTGCCGTACATGGAAATTGGGGTTTACTCAGTAGCGGACAAGAGTTAGGCCAAGCAAAGCCAATTTTTCAAATGATTGAATTGAGTTAGAAAATATTAATTCAATATTTGATTTTTTATTGTACCTCTGGTAACAAAAAAACAAAAAGGAAGCAAATTATAAATTTATAATTCTGCTTGCACTAGTTACAAAGGTTGATTTCTCAAGGTGTAAGTATTAGCCTTGAATGATTATCATAAATAGCCGAAACTTACGTATGAATATCATGCAGGAGTTTCAATTATTACAATAATAGCAAAGTTAATTGCAAAAATAACAAATGAGGTATCAGAAAAATGTTGAATAATTTACAAGAAGAGTCAATATTTACGGCAGAACAAGTTTTAGAAAATAGAGGTCGCGTAGCGATATTTATTGACGGCTCAAACTTGTTTTACGCTGCATTACAGTTAGGCATTGAAATTGACTACACCAAATTGCTTTCCAGGCTAACAGGTGGTTCGAGATTGCTGCGTTCGTTTTTTTATACTGGTGTAGACAGAACAAATGAAAAACAGCAGGGATTTTTGTTGTGGATGCGGCGCAACGGTTATAGAGTAATAGCCAAAGATTTGGTACAGCTACCAGATGGCTCCAAAAAAGCTAATTTGGATGTGGAAATTGCGGTAGATATGATGGCTTTGGTAGATTCTTACGATACTGCTGTTTTGGTCAGTGGTGATGGGGATTTAGCGTATGCGGTGAATTCAGTTAGTTATCGCGGTGTTAGAGTAGAAGTAGTCAGTTTACGTTCTATGACTAGCGATAGTTTGATTAACGTTTCCGATCGCTACATTGATTTAGAAGCCGTTAAAGATGATATTCAAAAGACACCTCGTCAGGGATATCCTTACCGCCCATTACCCGAAATGAGTTTTCTAGAGCAAGCACCTGGTATGGTAGATCCTCATCCTCGTTTGGAAATTCAAGAATAAAGCAAAAAAGTAAAAATAGTACGGCGAGCTGGTAAGTGGGCGATCGGTTATTGGACATCAAAAACTAATTATCCAAAATTTATCTTTATTAAGATGCGTTGGTTAGCTGAATTCTTTCAATATTGAGGAATTTTCACTACTAACGCATCTTAATTATGGGAATATTTTTTTGTAAATTAAGGTTATAGCTGTACCTAGAAGTTGATTTCATCAGTTATGAAGGGTTCTTAAGGTTCGTAGTAGCGCTTCAGCGCATCCGGATTCCGGATGCGCTGAAGCG
>NZ_CAWUDI010000059.1:0-47176 GCF_963920925.1 Calothrix sp. CCY 0018
TCCTAATTCCTAATTCCTAATTCCTAATTCCTAATTCCTAATTCCTAATTCCTAACTCCTAGTTCCTAACTCATAACTCCTAACTAAAATTCTATGACTCCCAGCGAACTTAAAGTATTTTTATACCAGCTAATTCGTAATAATATTCAAATCAGTACGATGATTTGGGGGTCTCCCGGTATTGGTAAATCTAGTATTGTTGGTCAGTTAGCGCGGGAAAGCGATATTGATTTTGTTGATGTTCGCTTGTCTCAATTAGCACCTACTGATTTACGAGGTTTACCTGTTGCTGAAAATGGTATTTCTAAATGGTTTCCACCGGAATTTTTGCCTCGTAAGGGTAAAGGTATATTGTTCCTTGATGAATTAAATATGGCTCCTCCGGCAATGCAGGGAGTTGCACAACAGTTGATTTTAGACCGCTGCGTAGGCTCCTACGAAGTACCAGATGGTTGGTTTGTATGGGCAGCAGGAAACCGCAAAGAAGACCGCGCCGCCGTATTTGATATGCCTTCACCTTTAGCAAATAGGTTTTTGCATCTGGAAGTACAGCCAGATTTTGAAAGCTTCAAAACTTATGCTTTAGAGAAAGGGATACACGAGCAGATAATTGCTTTTCTCTCCTTCCGCACCACTTTATTACACAAAATCGACCCCCAACAACCAGCTTGGCCTTCTCCTCGTTCCTGGGTAATGGCTAGTGCTTTACATTTTGCCGGGTTAGACATTAATTCAGCAGTAGGAAGCGCTGCTGGATCTGAGTTTAATTCTTACATTTCAATGTACGAAAATCTACCCAATCTGATCGCGATTTTAGAAGGAAAAGGCGAAAGTATTCAATTTCCAAAAGAACCCAGCGTTAGATATGCAACGGTAATTGGATTAACAGTACGCGCCGACAATGCTAACCAAGCACTCAACGCTTTCAACTGGTTAAATCAAGTTGCAGCAAACGAATGGGTAAGACTGTTCGCAGTAGACTTATCGCGAACTATGGAAAGTAAAGGTAAGCGAGGAGTCTTAGCTAATTTATTGAGTAAAGAACCCGAATTCAAAAAGTTATTACAAGATTATCTCGAATCGCAAAAACCGTAAAAAGGTCAAAGGTTAAAAGTTAAAGGTTAGAGGTTAAATAACTATGATTTATACGTCTTAACTCTTAACTCTTAATTCTTAATTCCTAACTCTTAACTCTTAATTCCTAACTCTTAACTTCTAACTCCTAACTTTGAGCTTTAACCTTATTTACTCCTAACTATTCTAAAATGACTGAAGATATTCAAAAAAGGATCAGCGCGTCTTTGTTACGCTTGCAGACAAAATCGCCTTTTTTTGCAACTTTGGCGATGTTTGCTCGTTTGATTGCGACGGAGAAATTACCAACTGCTGCTACTGATGGTAAAGATATTTTTTATAATGTTGAGTTTTTATTATCTTTAAGAGCAAAACAACTTGATGGCGTGTTGCTACACGAAGTTTTGCACGCGGCGCTGCTTCACGTACCGCGTCGGGGTGTGCGGGATGCTCAGTTATGGAATATTGCGGCTGATATTGCGATCAATGGGATGATTGCGGCTCAAGGTTTTGAATTGCCGGAAGGAACTTTACGAGACGCTAATTTAGAACATTTAAGCGTTGAGGAAGTTTATGAAATTCTGCTTCAAGATGCCGATAATGCACCAGAATTAACTAACGCCGATTTACTTGATAGTCCACCAGAAGATGCTGGTAATTCGGAACAAGAAGGTAGTCAAGGAGAAAGTCAGGAAGGAGGAGATAAGGAAAGTAAAGGTGAAAGTTCTCCGACTTCTCAAACTGGCGATAGTATGTCTCAAGCCAAAAAATCGGCAATGGAAGCACATTGGCGTAATGCCATGCAGCAAGCTGCAACTGTAGCTCGCACGCAAAATAAAGGTAGTCTTGGGGGAGGAATAGAGCGAGAATTAGAAACTTTAAATTCCGCTCAAATTGATTGGCGTTCTTACCTTTGGCGATATTTGGTACAAACCCCTACTGATTTTTCTGGATTCGATCGCCGTTTTGTAGGGCGCGGGTTATACCTGGAAAGCTTGCAGGGGGAATCGATTCGCGTTTATTTGGCTTTGGATACCAGCGGCTCAATCGATACAAATTTACTGGGTTTATTTTTCTCGGAAGTGCAGGGCATTTTAAGTTCCTACCCCCACATCAAATGTGAATTTTATTACGTTGATGCCGAAGTTTATGGCCCCTACGAAATCAACGCCGATTCGATGCCACCAAAACCCCAAGGTGGTGGCGGTACATCGTTTGTACCCTTCTTCGATCAAGTTGCTCAAAGATGGGACGGACATCAAGCGGGAGTATGCGTTTATTTAACAGATGGCTATGGTACTTTCCCCGATACAGCGCCGGAATTACCAGTGTTATGGGTAGTCACTCCCGGTGGTTTGGCTTTAGAAGAATTTCCTTTTGGGGAAGCAGTACGGTTGTTATCTGTTTGAAGAAATATTGACTAACAAGTTCCTAATGTAGAGACGTAGCAATGCTACGTCTCTCGGCATTTTTGTAACATAACGAATAAAGCAAGATTTACCTAACGACAGCAGACAATTAAGCTTCCTAACATTAAGAACCCCCCAACCCCCCTTTGAAAAGGGGGGCTTTATAAAAGCAGAATAATCACAATTGTTGTGCAATCAATTCTCCAAGTAAACCATCAACAACCATATTCAAATTTAAAGTGTAATCAATATGTTTAAAAGTCTCTTCTAAAGGATGTAAAGTTCTTTTCCATCCCAAACCATCAGTTATCCAAATAAATTGATGTCCCTGTCTGGAGATAAAATCAAATAAACTTTTATATTCACCAGCTGTAGATTTCAGTTTAGAACCAGTTCCACCATAAAAATTAGCCTCTATTAAATATAAATGATTTTGATTGTTAACCGCAAAGTCAAAACGCCGTCCGGATTTATCTACTTCAACATCAATATTCCATTGCTTTTTAATATTCTCAGAAGTCGCTTGGGGAATAAATAAAAAATCGTTTTCTTCACATATCGCAGTAATTAAACTTTCTACAATAATCTCCATCGCTGTTCCACCACGATTTTTCCTACCGTTTGAATCCAAACCTACTTCGATTCCCAGTACATAATCGGGAATACTCTTAATAGTTCTATTTTTAAATAATTCTAAGACACCAGCATTCTTAGTAAATTCAATAATATCATCTATGTCTTGCGGAAAGAAAAGACTTTGATTTCTAAAATTAAAAGATTTATAGTTAAAATTATTATTTGTATAATCTATCAATATCTGAAAGTTAAAAGTGCGACAGGCAATTAAAATAGGTATAGCTCTGACAACTTGAGGCATTTTTTGCAAAAGATAGCGAAACTCATTTTCTATATCTTCTTTACCAACTAAATAATTCAATGCGTTCAAATAAATTTCGTTTTCTCTGAATCTATCTAGTACTTTTGGCCAATCAACAAAATAATGCCATCCCGTTATTGAATCTGTTAATGTATCCTGAAAATATTGAAAAACTTCTGACTCGTTACAGCAGTTAAAAAAATTTTGAAATAAAAAGCTATATTTCACGATGGATGTACTTCTATCTCATAATTCATAATTAACAATTCATTGATAGAGTTACGCTTCAAAGAATTACTATTGATGTGTCGGGTAGCTTTAAGTCTTTCTATGCGATAATCGGCATAAAGTTTTTCAAAAAAATCATCTTCGGGATTCTGATTTTTAGGATCGGAATTGCTCAAAAGAAGAAACGCGCCTTTTTTATCTAATTTTTTAAAAAAATCACGTAACCTTAATTGTTCTGAATCATCAAATGTTTGATGCGAATAAGATGTAAAATTGGATGTATTACTAATTGGTCTATAAGGAGGATCGAAATATACAAAAGTATTAGAATCAATGAATGATTCGCATTTACTAAAATCCCCTTGTATGATTTCTGTTCTTTGGAGAATTTTAGCCACCGATCTTAAATTTTCTGGATTACCTAAAGATGGTTTTTTATATTTACCTATAGGAACATTAAATTCTCCTTTTGAATTCACTCGAAACAATCCGTTAAAACAAGTCTTGTTTAAAAAAATCAGTTGTGCGCTTCTTTCTACCCACCCCGAATTATACTTGAGTAAATCTATCCGATCTTTTTGAGAATTAAATTGACTTCTAACTTTATAAAAATACTCAGCCCTGTGATTTAAGTTTAAAGATAAATATTTTTTTTCAATATTCGATAATAATTCAATTAAACCATCTACGTTACGCTGAATGGTTTTATATGTTAATACTAGATCGGCATTGACATCAGAGATAAAAATTTCTTTAATTGGATAATTGTATGCGAACAAAAAAAATAAAGCGCCACCTCCTATAAACGGTTCTACATATTTTGTTATCGAACCATTATTTAGTGCCTGTGGTAAAAATTTAGTTATTTGTTTGATTAACTGAGTTTTGCCACCAGCCCACTTCAAAAAAGGCTTCGGGGCTACCGATACACTTAACAATTGATGATGGCTTGAAACCATTAATTAAACCCATACAAATACTACAAATCTATTGTAGTTCATTAGTACCATGCTGTTATTTAAAAATACACAAATTAAATTTATTTTTTTGAAAAAGCTAAGTCAAACGTTTATTATTATACATGAAGCTTGAATATTTTCTCAAAAATTTTGTAAATTTTTGAGAAGCGAGTAGCAATTTACTTGATTAATAGAATAAAAAATAAATCATCAAATTCACATTAGATGCAATTGTGTTTGGCGAATTTTATTGGAAAATATAGATTTATTGTAACTAAACTAAATCCGCCTGAATCCGTAATTATAGATTTTAAAATTGAAGTATTTACTAAAAGATAAAACAATTAATTATACAGATAAAAAATGATGGATTATATTGCTTACGTTCATACACAAGATGCCGATGCTCTTACAGTTCGTAATGCGCCATTAGGAGATAAAATAGAATTTATTAGTAATGGTAGTAAAGTAAAAGTACAAGGAAAACCAGTTCTTAAAGGTAAGTGGAATTGGGTAGAAATTAGTGAAAATCGCTGGGTAGCATCGGAGTTTTTGAAAGTTGTTAAAGGCGCAAAAGTAGTGGCGACTCGTACTAACGAAACAGTTGCTGGTGGTTTGAGAGTATATAAAACTATATTAGTCGATCGCAATGGTAAGACTGTGAATACGGTAAGGCTTATTTCGGGTAGAATCGGTAAGCAAACTCCTTCTCATGTCGAAGATTCTCTAACGCCTCCGCCTTTTGGAATTTACACTTTTGATGCTCCTGGATGGGTGTATAAAGGTAGCGATTTAAAAGCACAATTTGGAGGGGTTTGGTCGCCGATTACACCAACTTTTAATACAAATCGTTCGGAGATAGGTATTCATTACGATCCATCAGTTTTTAGTGGTAATTATAATGTTGGGACAGTAGGTTGTTTTGCGACACCAACAGTAAAAGAAAAGGATATTATGACAAATTTTATTCAGACTCAAAAACCAAAGCACTTTATTTTTAATGAAGGGTAAGGATGATTTTATGCAGCAGTTAGGGGAGAAGTGTAATATATCCTACTATGGCAGTATATGAGTTGTAACAAATTGAAGTGTTAAGAAACCCGGTTTTTTAGCCGTTTTTTTTTAATTTGATCGATAATTTAAGAATGCTATATTGTATTTAAATTTCTTGTATTTTATTTATATTTTAAATAATTTTTATAATTTTAGTTGGTATCGCTACTGAAAGCAAATTGAATAAAGGAGAATATTTAGATAATTCAATATATATAACTAGCTATTTGTAATTTAGATGACTTGATAACAATGGTAACTGAGAATTGATATTGCTATATTTACTCTTGACCAATTCTGTAAAGATACGAGAAGTTATATAAAAGTTAACTTCAGATATACATTTTATTCTATATTACTTATTAGTTATGCGCTATGGTTAATCGTTCTCCAGAACCGAATTTATCAGAACTTCGGCAACAAGCAGCGAGCGAGGAAGTTTCCCCACAGCGGTTAGAAGAGTTATCAAAAATTAATATTGAATTGGCAAGAATTGTAGCGCAGAATGCAAATGCTGCTCCCAATTTGCTACGGTTTATTAGCAGTAGTTCGGATAATATGATACGAAAAAATGTTGCTGGTAATCCTAACACGCCAACAGAAATATTATTGCAATTAGGAGCAGAATTTCCTCAACAGTTGTTAGAAAATCCGGTGTTTTCTTTATTGTTATTAGAAAATCCTAACTTTGTCGCGGATATCCCGCTTGTTACTTTGCTTTCTTTGTTGATACTCCAGGAGGTACCACCTCAGTTTCTGGAATTGGCGACGAGTCATGACGATGTAGAAGTGCTGTTAACCATTGCCATGAATCCTAAAACGCCGAAAACAGCTTTGCTCGCATTAACTCAGGTAGAAAATATAGAAGTTGCTGAAGCTGCTCGCTTACACGTTACTTTAGCTGGGGAAATGCACTCCGGATGGAATGAAGTTGCGATTGCGGCAATGCAGACTACAAATTTACCACGCGATCGCCAATCTGAAATGTATCTGTGGGCTATTGGTGCGGTACCGAAATATCTGTTAAAAACGCTGGATGCTGAGGTACGCTTGCATATTGCCGAAAGTTTAAATACTTCAAAGCAAGTCTTGGAAATTTTGGCTACGGATAGTTACAGTAGAGTACGCGCTTGTATTGCTCAAAATCCTCATACTCCGAGAAATATTGTTGAAGATTTGATGGGAGATGTTAGCGATATTGTACGCCTATCTGTTGCTTATCATCCCCTAACACCTTTGACTTTACACCAGCAGTTTCAACTGCAATTGGAAGCAACTGAAAATCCAGTAACTTCTGAAGATATTCTCAGACAGCTTTCCACAAGTCAATGGATGCGGATTCGTTTGGGCATTGCGGCTCATTCCAATACTCCTGGGGATGTGTTGTTACAACTAGCAAGCGATGAAAATGTCATGGTACGCAAAGCTGTAGCCCTTAACGTCAATTCGAGTGCAGAAGCATTAGAGCAATTGGCGACGGAAAACGATGCTTGGATTGGTAAAATTATTGCCGCTCATCCGAACAATCGGGCAAAAACTGGTTTTGATAAGCAAAAAACTACAATACACGACTATATTAATACAGCCCGCGCTCAAGGCATCCCAATTATGCCAGCATACGCCGTTTACGATCCTCATATGCTAACGGCAATGGCAGAAAGTAGCAATTACGATACCCGTCAAAGAGTCGCGCAACATCCTAATACTCCGATTCACGTTTTAGAAAAACTCGTCGATGAAGAAAACAATTCGATTCTAGAAACAGCACTTAGAAACCTTTCTCGTAATTCCAAAACCCCCGATAGTACTTTGCAATGCTTAGCGCAAACTGGAGATTTGAAAATTTGTGCTGCTGTAGCTTGTCATCGCAACACTTCAAGCATGACACTTACAGAATTAGCAAAACATCATCGTTGGGAAGTACGCACTATAGTAGCTAAAAATCTCAAAACTCCTCGCCAAACTCTTATAAAACTGATTCAAGATAAAAATAAAACGGTTAGAGACGCGGCGAGAAACAATGCTTACGCTCCACAAAGCATTTTAAAGCAGCTTGATGTTCTCAAAGATCCCAATACATCTTCACAAACCCTTGCCGAACTTTCTCATAGCCAATGGGTAATCGTTCGTCAGGGGGTTGCACGTCATCCCAACATCGACAAAAGCCTGCTCAAGCAGCTAGCAGAAGATCAAATTAGTATGGTGCGCTTGGGTGTAGCAGAAAATCCCCATACTCCCAGTAGTTTACTAGAGCTATTAGCAATAGATCGAGACAATGAAGTTGTTGTCGCCGTTGCAACTCATGTCAACACATCCTTAAAAATTCTCGAACAATTAGCCATTTTAGGAAAGCCAGATAATCAAATTAAGCAAGCAGCAGTACTCGCTTTAGTAAATCGCTTTCCAGATAGAATTAGTAAAATTTTGGCAGATTGCATTACCTCTTTCACCCCCATATTTACCCGCTTACTAATCTTTTTGCATCCCTCAACACCAAGCGAAATATTAGCAAAAAACATTAACTCTACATCCTGGTTAGAAAGATATGCGATCGCTCAAAATCCCAACACTCCCTCCGAAAGTCGCGCTGCATTAACCCGCGACGGCAATCGAGTTGTGCGTGCGGCAGCGAAGGGGTAGGGGGGATGGGGTGATGGGGAGAGGGGGAGACAAGGGGACAAGGAGAAGAATAACTCTTAACTCCTAACTATGCCCAATTACCAATTACCAATGCCCAATGCCCAATGCCCAATTCCCAATTCAAACATCCAACCCCATCACGGTTAATTGCGGTGGATATTCGACGGTAAACTGATAGTAAATTTCTTGTTTTTCTTGTGGTGCGAGAGTTAAATTCCATTGCAAGATTCCCATTTCACCAAGTTGAATTTGGGGGTTTGTGCGATTGAGACGTACTTTGATTTGTTCGTTGCGGCTTACTGGCAATTGTTCGATAAGTTCTAATTTTGCTTGTGTGTCGAGCAAGTTACTTATCTGCAATTTATATCCATAGGTGATTTTGCGAAGATTACCAATAAACCTTTTATCAACTTCACGCTCTATTAAATCACGTTCGATTTTCACACCTTCGTCAATTCCCAAGTTTAAGTTAAATTCTTCACCCGGTACGGTGTTTTCTAATTCGGATGTTCCCACAAAGATGTTATCGCGAAATATATTGGCTTTACCCGGTAATAAAGTAGAGCCGTTAGAATTATTTTTCACATTGGCTTGTAAATAAGCAAAACTTACCAAACGCGGCATTGCTATATAGCCAAAATTACAGGGATAGTCATCTTGAAAAATTGTAGTTTTGTGAGGTGTGCCGTCGCTGGGTATATTTCCATTACCATCTAAGTTAAAGGTAACTACGTTTCCTTCTTGGGATACTTCTGCTGTAATTACATCTGCTTCAATTGTGTTTTCTAACTCTTCAATTTCACCAAATAAATTATCTTCTTCAAATTCAAAGCTGCGAGATTGTGCAGCCATTGGCACAGATGCAAACCGAGATGCTCTTCTTCGCTTCATTCCCGGTTGAGGAATATCAATATACCAAGGTTGTGGCTTCGGTGGTAAAGTACCGCTACCCGGTTTGGCTGTAGAAAGCGTTAAATTTACATTTGTCCAATCTTCGCTGGTATTTTGAATTATTTGCGCTAAGTATCCCAAATTTACGCTTTTAGTTTTGCTGTCAACTCGGATATCGTAAAGCGGTTTCCAACTAGCACTATTAACTACATAAGACACTTCTAATTCAAACTTCCCCGTACCCGCACTTTCAATCCCCACCCTTAAATTAAAACTTTCCTGGGGTTGAGGAGATTTAGTTTGTTTTAAAGAAGCGTACAGCACCTCCAACTGCTTTTCTAATTCCATCTGTTGATTTTTGTAATCTTCCGTGGAAATGGCATATTCTGTATATTGGCTGCCAAGAAAGTTGAGTAAATCCAAAGTTTCGCTCAAGCTAATGCTTTTACGTGCCAAACTAATCGAAAATTGATCTTCAGTCTTCTCTCGCAAACCTTCAATAAACCGCGACTGTAACGCCAAAGCATCCATTTGAGCTTGAAATTGACGTTTCTGCGCTTCCAACTGCTCAATTTGTTGATGCAACTGCGATACACGTGCTACTACCGATTCGGTCGTGTAAATCTTTTCCACATTTACACCCAACAAACGCACCGCCACATTACCTTTACCGCTAACCCTTACCGACTCAGTGTCAAGAGTTACTGGCAGTTGGGAGACTATCAATTCCCGTTCCTGTCCGCTTAATTCCACTACACCACGGCGCGTTACTAATGCTTGATTTGTGTAAACAGCAACTGCGAGAACATCTGTTTCTACGATTTTACGCCGAGATGGTATTTCCTGGTTAACCACTGCCAGCTTTTCCTTAATTGCGAACGGTTATGCAGGTTAATTGTTAATCCATTAAAGCCTAGCCGTCAATAAAATTCGTAATATTTCCTTCAAAAACGCACTCGCCGCACCTACGGTGTATCGCCTTCCGGGCGACGCAAGCCTTACTCGCGGCACGACTCGTTAGACTAACGCGAACCTAATTCTCAAATGGGTTTATTAATGATGTAGAGATGTTACAGTGCAACGTCTTCTAGTATGCAGGATGTATATCGGTAATTTAATTTATTCATACTTCAGATTGAAGTACGGAATGTAGGTTTAAGAGTATAAAAGGTCGCAGAAAAAAAGTTACCGGACAACGAAGAACAGGCAGAATAAATATTATGTTATGGTGCTAGCACGCTCACTATGGCAAGCGTGCTAGCACACAACGTGTATACGAAAGCGATGGTATTACCTTCGTAGACTCGTGTCAAGGTCTGCGTCGTCTCGATTCAACAGCCATCTGGGCCACAGAACTTGTGCGCGCTCAGTACCTCCGCCTCACAGAGATAGACGATACCCGAATAATCGTCGAAAAACTCCGCTGCGACCTCATCCGAAATCTTCAGGGCCAGATCCCGAGTGTCGGTGAGCACCTCGAACTTTATATTCGAGAAGTTTTCGGAAACGCTGGGTTGTCCTGACGAGCGCACGTTGCGACTGCCTTCACCGCCAGCGTCCACCACCGTATAACCGGTCGCCCCGGCTTGGAGGATGATCTTGGCGATCTTTTTCAGTAGCAACTTTTCTGTGACAATGACGAGCTTGCTGGCTGGCTTGGCCATGTTGATTACCTCTAGACGTGTATATTCATTAAACTACATAAAAACTTAGGAAAACGGCAGCACCGCGCGCTATCGCGCCGATCTCGCCGCCGCGTCGGTCGCCGGGACACGAAAGCACCGGCAGACCGCGACCCGTCTGGGATTAGCCGCCCCCCAACGCCCGGGCAAGCCCGATGAAGAGCGGTATTCCCAAGGCAATCGCGACTGGCGTGCCGACGGCTGTGGACGCGCCGATGTAAGCGGAGGGATTGGCCGACGGGATACCGGCTCGTAAAGTTGGCGGCCCTGAGATGTCTGAACTGGAGGCGGCGATGACGGCCAGAATCACGACACCGCCAAGGCTGAAGTTTGTGGCGTAGTGGGCAATCATGCCGAAACCGAAGGCGATGAACCCATGCAGCAACGGTGCCACAAAGCCATACAGGGCATACCACTGGCCCACCTGGCGCAGTTCTTTAATCCTTGCGGCTGCCTCCATACCCATTACCAGCATCAGTACCGAAAGCAGACCGCGGAAGAGGGGTTCGTAGAAGCTTTGATAGACACTTTCCGGCTTGGTTAGCAGGCCTAGAACGAGACCGAGCAGCAGTGCCGATAAAGCAGAGCCCTGGAGGCTTTCCTTGATGATGGGCCATATCTTGACCCGCTTGACTGCGGTACCGCGCTGCTTGCTGAGATACTCCTGCCTGCTGCTGGGATACTCGCCTGCGGTATCGCGCTGCTTCCTGGTATGAATGCTGGCCAAGACGATCGCAGTCACCAGCGCTGGGATGTCCATGAAGGGATAGAGTGCGGCGGCCCAGGGCTCGTATGAGATGCTTTGCGTTTCCAGTAGCGTCAGGGCGGCGGCGAGGGTAGAGCCACTCACGGCACCGAACAAGCCTGCGGTCGCAATGCCATCCTCGGTTTTGACATTTGGCAGCTTACACAACGTGTAGCGCCCGATAAACACGATAAGGATTCCTATTAACACGGCGAACAGTGCGGGCAACAGTATCTGTGCCAGATTGGACTCGCGGATCCCCTGCCCACCTGTCAGCCCGACTTTCATGAGCAGCATGAAGACGATGAACTTATAGGCCGGATCTGGAATTGCCAGTCGGCTACCGAGGCAGGCAACAACTATACCCCCAATCAGAAAGCCAAGTGTTGGGGACTGTAACTGCCCCAGGAAGTTCGTCAAAAAATCGAACAAGAAATCCACGTTATAATTCCTCCTTAATGAGAATTGTAGTTTATTCGTGTTTCAAGTTGAAGTACGAAATGTGCGCTAAAAGTTTATTGCCTTAGCATTTTTACGAAATACTTTCAAGTATGGGGATTGGGAATAGATAGTAGGTAGTAGGTAAACAATACTAACTAACTCCTAACTCCTAACTCCTAACTTTCTATCTTGCTTTTCCATACAAAGCCGTTTCGGAAGCAAATTGCTTAGCGGCTTCTAGTAAATATTCAAAATAGGTACGTCCAACAATAGATAACTGTTTTCCGTTAGGATAAACCATATACCAATTGCGTTTTATTGGAAAGTATTCTACATCTAAAATAGTTAAATCTTCTGCATAAGGCATTAATGTATGGCGAGATAAAACCGATATTCCCAAGCCACCGGCAATAGCTTGTTTTATCGCTTCATTACTACCTAATTCGAGTTTTACTTTTACTTGTACATCGTTTTCATCAAACAATTCTTGTACCGATTTACGAGTTCCAGAACCGGGTTCGCGCATAATAAAAGCTTCATTTGCCAGCTTTGATATGGGGATATTCTTTTCGTTAGCTAAAGGGTGATTAACTGGTGCTAAAACCAATAAAGGGTTTTCTAAAAATGCTTCGTAATATATATCAAGATGTTCTGGAATTTGACTCATAATATATAAGTCGTCTTGATTGCTCGTCATTCGATCCAGAATACCTTCATGATTTGTCACCTGTAAAGAAATCTCAATGCCCGGATAAAGCTGACAAAATGAGCCTAATAAACGCGGAATAAAATATTTTGCTGTTGAAATAACTGCTAATCGTAATTGTCCTTGTTTTAAACCTTTTAAATCCGCTACTTTCATCTCAAATTGAGCCAAAGTATTAAATATCTCTTTGCAAGTAGAAAACAATTCTCGTCCTGCTTCTGTAAGATATAAGCGTTTACCTACCTGCTCAAACAAAGGGATTCCTACAGATTTTGTTAGCTGTTTTATCTGCATGGAGATGGTAGGTTGTGTAAGAAATAACTCCTCAGCAGCGCGAGTAAAACTACCGTGTCGTGCCGCTGCCTCAAACACTCTTAACTGGTGCAGCGTCGCCTGATTCAATGTTAATTATCCTCTTTCTTTATAGTACTTATAGGCAAAAATCTATATCAAAAGGTTTATCCATAGATATACCTATAAGTATTACCTAAAAATGAACTTATGCACCGCTTTCTTTCATGACGAATTCACAAGGTTTCCATAGACTCAACTCTATGGTTCTAATTCAAAAACAACTATTCCCTTTATGTTACTTAGGAGTTATTATCGAAAGTAACGGCATTTAATTAAGTACATTTAGCTAAAAAATATAATTAATAATCCAATTCCCAATTCCCAATTGCCTGTTCCCTGTTTTCTACTCCCAATTCTTATTCCATCTCACCCATTTCTAATCTTTCAACTTCCGGTACGATTGTTACTTCCTCAATGATTTTTTCCGGCAACTTGTTTAAATCTGGCAATTCTAACAATTCTGCTTCTCCAACTGGCTCTTTGATACTTATTGGTAAATTTACTGGCTGACGTTCTTCTATCCAACAACTTGCTACTGGCAAGGTTTCTTCTAATTCATCCAACGGACGAGGTATCACCATAACGGCATTTAAATCCCCAATTCGTTCTGCTTCGTACATTCCTGCTTCGACTGCTACTGCTACATTTGCTACAGAACCGCGAATGATAGCAGTACACAAACCCGCACCGATTTTTTCATAAGCTGCTAACTGAACCTCTGCTGATTTAAGCATGGCATCACAGGCTCCCACCATCGCCGGGAAACCGATTGTTTCGACCAAACCAACTGCTTGATTGCTTAATTTATTGTAGCTTGCCCCCTCAGAAAATTTACTTAGACGATTAGTAATAGGTAATACTAAATTTAGATTAGGATATGGACGAGGTATTACTAAACTAGACACAAACTGTCCGAATTGCTTTGCAGTTTGTTCGCCAGATTCTACCGCCAAACGTACATCAGCGACTCCACCGCGAATTACGGCAGTACAATGTCCTCCACCAATTTTTTCGTATCCGATTAAATGAACCCCAGCAGACTTAAGCATCATATCCGCCGTTCCCACTATCGCAGGAAAACTTATAGTTGATACCAATCCTAAAGCGGTATCTTTGATATCTCTATTTCGTGATGAATATTGATTATATGAGTGCATCTAAATTTTCCCCAAAACTCCAACTAACTGCGAAAAGTGAAGGATAAAAATTAAACATATGAATTTACGTCAATTCCTTTAATCCTAGCTTCTATCAAATGTGAAGGATGGAGCATGGAAGATATTTTTAAGTGGGTAGACTTGTATTGAATACAAAGGTGCGATTTAAAGGGATATTGCCGCTCTATGTAAATATAAATATCTAGAAATATCGATTCGTGATGCAGCGTAAATTACAACAAAGAATACAAGTTTTATTCATAGATTAATTTATTTTATCCTTTACTATTTATCATCATGAGGTGTATCCAAAGTTTGTCGGTGAGGAAATAAGGTTGTCAGCAGGCTTTTGACGTTGCTTCTTCCATAGATATGATTCCCCACACCGTTTGAATTAGCATTGGTAGATTCTTCCGCTGAATCTTCTAACGAATCAGTTTCCTGTGTTAAATCTGTTGAATCTTTGACGGGAGAAAAATACGAAATTGGAGATGGACTAACGTAAGGACGAGGTGAAGGGGTGACGGGAGGAGTAGTATAAATTGAAGGTTTGGTACCATTAGAAGTATTAGAAACAATTTCTTCTACTTGCTCTGGCTCATTGGCTGCTTCAGTTTCCTTGGCTTGCTCTACTTGCTCTGTTACGGGTAACTGCGGTTGCTTGACTTTACCATTCATTTCTTGGGGGGAAGGCTCAGTAAAAGTTCTGCTAGTATCTCCGATAACAGAGCCACCAGGAACTACTTCTCCCGGTTTTACAGAAGAACGAAATACAGTTGTAGCCGAGCCAATACAAGCATTAGTGCCAATTTTACCGGCACCAACCATTAGAAAACCTGCTCCTAAATTTGCTCCCGATTCTATCTCTAAAGTTCCTGTATCTACCTGGAGAATTGACCCCATACCAATACAAACTCCAGAACCGATAATTATTTTACTATTGGGAGCCGCTTGCATTATCACCCCTGGTGCGATAACTGCACTTGCATGAATAATCACCTCGCCACTGAAAAAAGTCTCGAAATTATTATACAGACGCAGTGGCGGCACGGACATGATGTTTTTTACCTCGTGAGTGGAGGATGGGAGAGGGGGAGATGGGGAGAGGGGGGATGGGGGGACAAGGGGAATTCAAAAGTTAAGAGTTAGTTAATATCTTTTTTGAAATAACTATGTCTCTTACCTATTACCTATTACCCATTACCTATTCCCTATCCCCCGTGCCCTATCCCCAATTCCCAATTCCCAAATTACGGACGTTGAATGATGTTTTCTACTACGCGACGCTTGAGTTTTGGTTCGACTCCAATTAAGCGGACGTATTCTCCTGGATATTCTGCTAGATAAGATTCTAAAATTCCTACTACTTCTCTTTCGGAGTTTGCATCTATCTGTCCGCAGCTTGCCCAAGTACCTGTACGGAAGCGGCGCTTGTCTACGTGTTCGGCACTAATTTTATAACCACCACGCAAAAGATTGCGAACTTCTTCTATTGCTTCCGCACTCAAACGAGTATTGGTAAGAGTTGCGGTAGATCCACTCTCGAAACCGACACCGTACTTTCTGACTTCAGGGGTAAATGTAGCCTTGGAGTCTGGTGGAACATTGGTAGCAGGACGGTATGAACCTGAACTACCGTTACCGTTAGACGATCCGTTACTCGAACCCTCTGGACGTTGAATAATGGTTTCTAATACTCGTCTTCTGGCTTTAGGATCGATACCAATCAAGCGCACGTATTCGCCTTCATGGCTTCTCATACATTCTTCTAAAGCTGAAATAGCTTCACTAGCATTCTTAGATTCGATTGGGCTACAGCTTTGCCAAGAACCCGTGCGGAAACGTCGCTGATCTACGTGTTCCATACCGATTCTGTAACCGCCTGATAGCAAATTACGAACGTGGTCTATAGTTTCGCTGCTCAGTTGAGAACTACCGTTGCTGTAGCCACCACCATTGTTAGTGCTTCTGTAGCTGCTACTGCTGTAACTACTATTGCCATGACTACTACTATGACTGCTACTATATCCACCATTGCTAGGTTTTGGAGGTGTGGTATAGGTAGATGTTGTTGTTGGTTTTGTTGAACCATCGGGACGTTGAATAATTGTTTCTAATACCCGTTTTTTATGCTTGGTGTCGATACCAAATAAACGCACGTATTCGCCTTGATGTTCGGTCATGCAGCCTTCTAGCGCCGATACTGCTTCACCAACGCTTCTGGCTTCTATAGGATGACAGCTATTCCAAGTACCCGTGCGAAAACGTCTTTGATCTACGTGTTCGGTACCGATTTTAAATCCTTGTTCCAACAGATAGCGCACCTGGTCTACTGTTTGATTGTCTAAACCACTGTTATACACTTCAATACTCCTTTGTGATTGCGAACCGTTATCTACGTTTGTATTATAGGTGTCTATCTTTTCACGTACTTTTGTAATACATTTACTATCTTCGGCACAAAGATAACCCGCTCTGAGTGCCTGATTTACTCCTACTACATGATGAGCAAATTCTTTATCCTGTGGATTTACATCTGGCAAGCGATCGGCTTGCTGTTGGCTGGTAATAACGGCTCCAGAAGGTACATATTTACCGGGAGGAATCTCTACATCCTGGACTAAAGCGTGCATCATCACGATACAGCCATCGCCGACTCTGGCATTAAATATCGTCGAACGAAAGCCGATAAAGCAGTTACTACCGATATAACACGGCCCGTGAATCAGAGCCATATGGGTAATACAACTGTTTTTACCTATCCATACTGAGTATTCTTTTTTGTTGTCTCCCAGTACGCGACCTTGCTCCAAGCCGTGTATAACAACGCCGTCTTGAATATTGGTATTTTCATCGATAAAAAACGGCGTTCCCTCATCTGCTCGTACCGAACTTCCTGGAGCAACAATTACATTAGGACTGATTTCAACATCACCAATAATATGGGAAAAGGAATGTACGAAAGCAGTCTCATGAATTCGCGGTTCAGCTAAATTATTCGACCACGGAGTTGGGGGAGCCGCCGTCATGCTGCGGACTCTCATAGCGTTGTTTCTCCTCAAATGCGATTAGTTATTAGTTATTAGTTACTAGTTATTAGTTGCTTCACTAACAACTAACAACTATCTACTAACAACCCTTCGGGTTCGCAGTCGCTCATGGGGGAAACCCCCAAGACCGCGCTGTCTCACTAACTATTAATATTGTTCTTTCTTGCTGTAGACTTGGCGATTTTCAACGTAAACCGTATCAATTATCGCGACTACTGCTGCGTCAATTGGACGCTGTTCGTTGCCATAAACCTGACGCGCAGCACTACCACGACTGATAAGTACCCACTCATCGACTCCCGCACCAACGGCATCTGCCGCCACTTCGTATTCTGGCTGAACCCGTCCGTCTTCATCTATTAGCTGTAACAGCAGCAGTTTGACTCCTCTAAAACTTGGGTCTTTTTGCGTGCTAGATACTGTACCGCGAACTCTGGCAATTTGCATTCCTTTTTACGATCTCTCGGATTACGTTACGGTCTTCCACCATAAGGACGAATTGCGTTGACGTTTTCCCGGAATTGCTCTACATCTTCGGTATATCTAATTGGTAGAACGTATTCGAGGTTTTCGTGAGGACGAGCAATGATGTGGGTAGACAGTACTTGTCCGCCGTTGACTCGCTTCACCGACTCAACTCCGGCTCCAACACTCGCTTGTACTTCAGATACGTCTCCTCGAACAATAACCGTAACTCGACCAGTACCGATTTTTTCGTATCCTACCAAGGTAACGCGAGCAGCTTTCACCATCGCATCTGCTGCTTCTACAACCGCTGGAAATCCCAACGTTTCAACCATTCCAACTGCAATTGACATTATTTCTAATCCTCAAAAATTTTCCTAAATATAAAACTGCATTTCTTGTTTAAGAAGGGAACCGCTTTCAAAAATCTGTACAAAGAAGGGACAGTAAAAACTTGGCGGTCTATGTTTCATCTACACAAGGGCGATAATTAGACAAGGCCGGAAAGCCGCTCGATTGGTAATTCCCAACTCCCAATATACGATCGCTAACTACCACACTTTAAATGAATATAATCAACCCATCAGTTTTTGCAAAAAAGATAGAGAGAAAGTCGGGGCGTTTTTCTTATTTTTGTTCTTAAGAAAGCTCGCGCAGCAAGCTCGATTAAAAGCAGCATTGTGGCATTTCACAAAAATTTCAGCTGACTAAAAGCCGTTAAGTTCGGAATTGTTCCACTGCTTCGGTATACCTAATCGGCAGAACGTATTCGAGGTTCTCGTGGGGACGCGCAATAATGTGAGTGGAAACAACTTCACCACCATTTACTCGTCTGGCCGCTTCGATTCCTGCTGCAACACTCGCCTGTACCTCAGAAACATCTCCCCGAACAATTACAGTTACGCGGGCACTACCGATTTTTTCGTATCCGACCAAGGTCACGCGAGCGGCTTTCACCATCGCATCCGCAGCTTCTACTACTGCGGGAAACCCTTTGGTTTCAATCATTCCAACTGCTATAGGCATTTACAGACTCCAACAAGTTAATTCGATTCGTACATCTACGAAGGTTTTTTCCGACGGGGATGCTCATCTTGAGCTTAAAAAAAAACCTTCTTAATTAAGCATATGAAAGCTTTGCACCCCTTGCAATATAAATTAGTATAATAGTTTGTAATAAAAGCATTTTAAAAAACTTAACATATCTTTGAGGGTTGGTTACAGCCTATCTGAACTTTACAGTTTCTAGAGTGGTCACTTCTGCTTTATAATTTCTTTGTTACATTTGCCCAAACTGGCGCTCTAAGCAGCGTAAATTAAATAGCAGCGGATATTGACCGTTATCTCAAAGAGTTCTAATCGGGTCTTTCTTCTTTGTATTGCTATTGGTGCAAAACACATATAAAATAAATATTAAAAAATATAATATTAACTTATCAGACAGATAGTTTTTAATTTTTTAATTAGGAAAAATCACATCATGAATCAAGATTACTTATAAAAAAAAGTATTTTTGGCTAGAGGTTTTTTGACTATTAATACCAAAAAACAAGATATTAATCAAATGCTTGCATAAGCTGAATACAGATTTAGACTGCATAAAATATTGAAAGTTTAAGGAAATTTATGGGCATACTTTTATAGCGGTAAATTTATATGAATCAACTCTTATTTTCGACTAGTTGGGCTTTGCCTTTATATGGTTTAGTAGGTGCGCTGCTAACTTTACCCTGGAGTGTGGGATTAATTAAGCGTACCGGACCAAGACCGGCAGCTTATTTGAATATATTGACAACCGCTTTAGCTTTGACTCACGGTTTGTTGGTATTTAAAGAAGTTGAGGGTAGCGGAGCGCAAAGCTATATTATTAATTGGTTTTCGGCAGCAGGTTTAAATTTATCTTTTGAATTAGATATATCGTCAGTAGGTATTGGTGCAACGATATTAATTGCTGGATTAAGTTTGTTAGCCCAAATTTACGCTTTAGGTTATCTGGAAAAAGATTGGGCAACGGCAAGATTTTTTGCTTTGATGGGTTTGTTTGAAGCAGCTTTGAGTGCTTTAGCTATTAGCGATTCTTTGCTGCTCAGCTACATGGTATTGGAAGTATTAACTCTTTCAACTTATCTATTAGTAGGATTTTGGTACGCTCAACCTTTAGTCGTTACGGCAGCACGAGATGCATTTCTTACCAAACGGGTAGGAGATTTATTGTTGCTGATGGGGGTAGTAACTATAGGTACGATGGCAGGTAGTTGGGATTTTTCTGACCTGTACGAATGGGCAAAAACGGCAGAGCTAAGTCCTTTAACATCAACTTTATTAGGTTTAGCATTGATTGCCGGACCTACTGGTAAATGCGCTCAGTTTCCCCTGAACTTATGGTTGGATGAAGCAATGGAAGGACCAAATCCAGCTTCAGTACTGCGAAATTCCTTAGTAGTTGCTGGTGGTGCTTACGTACTTTACAAGTTAGAGCCGATTATAGCTTTATCGCCAGTAGCTTTAAATGCCTTGTTAATTATCGGTACCGTGACTGCGGTAGGAGCAAGTTTAGTTTCGATCGCTCAAATAGATATAAAACGAACCTTATCTCATTCCACCAGCGCATACATGGGTTTAGTATTTGTCGCAGCAGGTATGGAACAAGGTGGTGTAGCATTGCTTTTGTTGTTAACTCATGGTATAGCCAAAGCTTTGTTATTTATGAGTGCTGGCTCAGTGATTTATACGACTCACACCCAGGATATCACCGAGATGGGTGGATTATGGTCGCGAATGCCTGCAACTACTACAGCTTTTATTGTCGGTTCGGCAGGTATGGTAACGCTGCTACCTTTAGGAAGTTTTTGGGCAATGCTGTCATGGGCTAATGGTTTTATTACAACTAGCCCCTGGGTAATCGGAATTCTGATAATAGTCAACGGTTTAACAGCCTTGAATTTGACAAGGGTATTTCGGTTAGCCTTTTGGGGAGAACCGCAACAAAAAACTCGTCGAACTCCGGAAGTGCATTGGCCGATGGCATTACCAATGGTATCGCTAACAATAATGACTTTGTTAGTACCAATGATGCTTCAGCAATGGTATCTGTTACCCACTTGGGACAGTATCAATTGGTATATATTAGCGGCCTTAGTATCTTCAAGCTTGCTCGGAGTAATAATCGGTTCAACAATTTATCTACATAAAGCTTGGTCAAGATCGAGAATCTTAACTTGGAGATTCATACAGGATTTATTAGGATACGACTTTTATATAGACCGGATTTATCGGGTAACGGTAGTGGGTGCCGTCGCTTGGCTGTCAAAAATTTCCGCTTGGAGCGATCGCTATTTAGTAGATGGGTTTGTAAACCTGGTTGGTTTTGCCGCAATTTTCAGCGGACAAGGTTTAAAGTATAGTATTTCCGGGCGTTCTCAAGGTTATTTACTGACCATTATCTTCGGAGTCAGTGCAATCGGCTTATTTATAAGTTGGTCATTAGGATTGCTCAATAATCTACCAACCGATTTTGGATTTTAGATTTTAGATTGGGTAAGAAGTAAGAAGTAAGAAGTTAAAACTCTCCTTGTCCCCTTGTCCCCTTGTCACGAATGGTCTCCCCCTCCCCCATCCTTCATATTCCCTATGCTTAGTATTTTAATTTTGCTACCGCTTCTAGGTGCGGCTTTAATTGCGTTTGTCCCCGGTATAACGCCGAAGGTTTCTCGTACAGTGGCTTTGAGCGTTGCTGTAATTTCTTTTTTATGGACTTTAGTTTTAGCTAGCCAGTTCGATCTATTTGAAGTTAATCGGCAATTTAAGGAATTCATACCTTGGATAGATGCGCTGGGATTAAATTATCAGATTGGTATTGATGGTTTGTCTTTGCCTTTGCTGATATTAAATGCGTTACTGACGGCAATAGCTGTTTATAGTAGCGACACGGGCATATCGCGATCGCGCTTGTATTATTCTTTGTTGTTGCTGCTCAACGTAGGAGTTACGGGAGCATTTTTATCCCAAGATTTGCTGTTATTTTTCCTGTTTTACGAATTAGAATTAATTCCCCTGTATTTGTTGATTGCTATATGGGGTGGGGAACGTCGGGGTTATGCAGCAACGAAGTTTTTGATTTATACTGCCGTTTCTGGAATTCTGGTTTTAGCAAGTTTCTTGGGTTTAGTTTGGCTGAGTGGTGCGTCTAGTTTTGGTTTAGAAGGGATACAGACAAGTTCCATACCGTTGGCAACACAAATTTTGCTATTGGCAGGGATTTTAATTGGTTTCGGAATTAAAATGCCTTTGGTTCCCCTGCACACCTGGCTGCCAGATGCCCACGTTGAAGCTTCCACACCAATTTCCGTACTGCTGGCTGGCGTACTTTTGAAGCTGGGAACTTACGGTATACTGCGCTTTGGGATGTATCTTTTACCAGAAGCTTGGACATACTTAGGACCTTGGTTAGCAACTTGGGCAGTAATCAGCGTGCTTTATGGTGCATCCTGTGCGATCGCGCAAAAAGATATGAAGAAAATGGTGGCTTACAGTTCCGTCGCGCATATGGGCTATATACTTTTGGGTGCGGCAGCTGCGACACCTTTAAGCATATTAGGTACCGTAATGCAAATGATTAGTCACGGTTTAATTTCAGCGCTGCTGTTTTTGCTAGTGGGAATTGTGTATAAAAAAGCAGGCAGCCGCGATTTAGATGTTGTTCAAGGATTGCTAAATCCAGAGAGAGGTTTACCTTTAATTGGCAGCTTAATGGTTTTGGGAGTAATGGCAAGTGCCGGGATACCGGGAATGGTTGGTTTCATTTCAGAATTTGTGGTATTTCGCGCCAGTTATGAAGTTTTCCCGATACAAACTTTACTTTCGATGATTGGAACAGGTTTAACTGCTGCTTACTTTTTGATTCTGATGAGTAAAGCCTTTTTCGGACGCTTATCCGAGCAAGTAACTAATTTACCCCGCGTGTATTGGTCGGATAGAATGCCAGCAATCGTTTTGGCAGTATTAATCGTAATTTTTGGTATCCAACCCAATTGGTTAGCACGTTGGACGGAAGCAACCACAAACGCTATGATGAGCGGACAAAATCCCATTGTAAACGTGTCTTTTAATAATTAGTTGTTAGTGGTTAGTTGTTAGTGGTTAGCTGTTAAGTAGGTGAGCGTAATTAAACATAACTTTGTTTTGTCATTGCGAGGAGGCACGACGAAGCAATCGCAAGGGTTTCAATCTTTTTTTTTACATTTCGTTACATAGTTATATTTATTAGTGCCAACCTACTTAGTCGTGAATTGACTATTCTCTATTACCAATTACCCATTACCAATTCCCAATTCCCAAATTAAAATATTACAGGATAAATTTTTATGGTAACTACTAAGAGAAATAAACCTACCTTACATCCTTTAGCAGAATATATCGAAGGCTTATTAAGTGGAGATGCATTACTTCCAGATACTCAAGAAAATTTAATTGAAGTAGTCGGGGTTCTTCACAGTTACGGTATAGTTTTGGATGCTTATTCAAACAATCTGATATACTTTGCCGAAAATCAATTTTTAGTATTCTTTCCGTTTTTCAAATATTTTAACGGCGAAATTAATTTAAACAAGTTACTGCGTCACTGGCAACACGATAGAATCAATTACGAATATGCCGAGTATTGCATGAAATCAATGCTGTGGCACGGTGGTGGTGGATTAGATGAATACGTAGATTCAAAAGAATTTAGAGAAAGAGCTTCTTCTGTTATCAAAGCAAAATTTAAAAATAATCCTTTAGTTTTAGGTGTTAACCAACTGTTTCCAGAATTTTTAATCGAGCAGTTAAGGGTTTGTTCTTATTACAGCGGTTTGGGACAATTTTGGCGCGTCATGTCCGATGCCTTTATGAGTTTATCAGACCTCTACGATAAAGGTAAAATAACATCAATTTCTCAAGTTGTAGACCATGTAAAAGCGGGTTTAGTAGCGAATGCGAGTAACCCAATTACCTACAGCGTCAAAATTCGGGATAAAGTTTACGACATAATTCCCGAAAAAGTTGGTTTAACCTTCTTGATGGATACAGCCGTACCTTATGTAGAAGCAATTTTCTTCCGAGGAACGCCTTTTCACGGTACGGTATCCTACAACGCACAAGCTTATCAAATCCCTCCAGATCAAGCAAGATTTCAGTATGGTGCCTTGTATGCAGATCCATTACCAATTGGCGGTGCGGGAATCCCTCCGACATTATTGATGCATGATATGCGTCACTATTTACCCGAATATTTGCGTAATATATACCGTCAAACTCGTCGAGGAGAAGACGATTTGCTAGTGCAAATTTGTAAAAGTTTCCAAAAGTCCATGTATTGCGTGACTACCGCAACAATTTTCGGATTAATGCCTTATCCCGCAGATACTACCGAACCTTCCGAGCAACAAGCAAATCGGGATTATTTGAAAAATTGGATGGATAGGCTGATTAATTCGCAGCTGCAAGCAGTAAACGAACAGCCTATAGCTTGTGAAGTGGCTTTACCGAAGTGGATGTAAAAATCGGACGGGCAGGGATGCCCCGCAGTCGCTACAACGGGGCGGCAGCTTTTGGGGGGAAACTTCCCCCCAAAACGTGCCTTGGGAACCCCCGCAACGGGCTGCTTTCCATCCCACAAGAATTGAAGATTGTAGGGTGTGTGACTAGGCTGTTGACTTTGTACCTTTTTAGAGGTTAAAAATTCATGCAAAAAACGTGTTCTTATTAAAGATAAATCCCTCTCCCCCAACCCCTCTCCCAAACTTGGGAGAGGGGTGCCCTTCAGGGCGGGGTGAGGGCGGGAGATGGTGTGGCATAAAAGCTGTATGAATTTTAAGCGCGGAAATCCTATCAAAGTCAACACCCTAGTGTGTGACGCTATGAAAGAATTTGAAAGTATCAATAATTTATTCTAACGTCACGCACCAACAAGTAACTTTGAATAGAAAGCATTGTTATACGGGTTTTTTGCCCGTTTTTTTTTGGATGGGTGTATAAATCAATGAACGAACAGAGTACTAATCAAAATACAAATTACGATAGCCCTTGGAAAGAGATTATTGAAGATTATTTTCCACAGTTTCTGGAATTTTTCTTTTATGATGCTTACATTGAAATCGATTGGCAACGTCCGTATGAATTTTTAGATACAGAATTACAGCAATTAGAACCAGACGCGGAAATTGGGAAGCGATTGGTTGATAAAGTCGCGAAAGTTTGGCTGTTAAATGGAGAAGAAGCTTGGGTATTGATTCATGTCGAAGTACAGGGACAATATGACAGTGAATTTCCCCTGCGGATGTACATTTATAACTATCGTTTGTTTGACAGACACAAAAAGCGAGTAATCAGTTTAGCAGTTTTAGCAGACAATGATATAAATTGGCGACCTCAAAGTTACGGTTATCAACTAGGTGGTTGTCGAGTTAGTTTGGAATTTCCCGTAGTGAAATTGTTAGACTATGAAGCACAGTGGCAAACCTTAGAAGAAACGGAAAATCCTTTTGGGTTGGTTGTAATGGCGCATTTGAAAACCAAAGCCACCAGCCAAAACCCGGAAAGTCGTTTACAGTGGAAATTAAGACTGGTTAGAAGTCTTTTCACTAAAGGATATAGCCGAGAACAAATTATTGGATTATTCCGGTTTATCGACTGGATAATGTTTTTACCCAAAGAATTAGCAGATAATTTTAAAGTCGAACTCAGAAATGATGAGGAGGCAAATCGAATGCGTTATGTAACGAGTATTGAAAGAATGGCGAAGGAAGAGGGAGTTATTCAAACTCTTCAAGAAAGCGCGATCGAAACTTTAGCAACTCGATTTGAAGAAGTGCCGACACAAGTTGTTGAAGCTGTTAATAAGATTAATGATGTTGCTGTTTTGAAAAATTTGCTTAAAAGAGCAATTCTTGTTAGTTCGGTCGCGGAATTTGAGGAAGATTTGAGCTAGTTTTTAGAAGTTTAGATTAAAAGAGAGCGCAACCCGATAAAATCAATTTTGGTATTGGGTTGCGTTTAT
Source organism: Calothrix sp. CCY 0018 (assembly GCF_963920925.1). NCBI lineage: Bacteria > Bacillati > Cyanobacteriota > Cyanophyceae > Nostocales > Calotrichaceae > Calothrix > Calothrix sp. CCY 0018. The sequence goes on from NZ_CAWUDI010000059.1 coordinate 25,767, forward strand.
TTTTTTAGATAAAATCTATTCTTGCTAAATATTTTCTACCCTGCACTAGATTTGTTTACCATAGAGTGAATCTTCGGGAGATGCAGTGCTAACACAGATGTGCTTCCCAAAAGTTGAAGGTTAAGGCATTGTACAACGATCGCTGCACATGAATTTCTAAAGAAAAGTGATTTTCCCCACCCTTTTCCCCCCTCACCAACTAACCTAACTGCATAAGTTAATTTTTTCAGTACCTATATATATAAAGACAATGCTTAAAAGTTTGTACAGCTATCGTTAGACGAATTCTGCTGTAAGACTCTTTATTGCATTCCCTGACGTTTTTGAGTGAGCGGTACAAGATGTTTGGCACAGAAAGATTATTAAACATCCTGCTCAACAATTGATACCATTGCTCGGAACAGAAAACTTTACCGTTAGGCTAGGAGAAGACGAATGGCTAATAAAATTTACGCTTTACTTGTTGGTATTGATAATTACTCTCCTCTATCGGGAGTGAATTCGCTACAGGGTTGTGTTAATGATATTGAAGCAATTGAAAAGTATTTAGAGATTGCGACTCAAAAGAAAATTTCGACTGAAAATGAAAAGAAATGGGAATTAGCTACGCAGAAGTTAACTAATCAATTAGCAACACGTAAAGCGGTTATCGATGGCTTTGAGCAACATCTAAGCCAAGCTGATAGCGAAGATGTTGTATTCTTTTATTATGCAGGTCATGGTTCTTACGAAACAGTACCAAATGTTTTTGAGAACCTAGAGCTAAATGGTAGGATTGAAACTTTGGTTTGTCATGATAGCCGTACTTCAGGAGTTCCAGATTTAGCAGATAAAGAATTAAGCTATTTAATTGAAAAGGTTGCAAAAAACAATCCGCATATTTTGATTGTTTTGGATTCTTGTCACTCCGGTACAGCAACAAGAGATCCAGAAGTTGTTGAACGTCAAACAAATTTTAATGGAAATACAAGAGATTTAAAAGACTTTATTTTTAATCAAGAATGGATTAATTACCGCTTAAGCGATAGTTATAAGCCACCCAAACATATTGCAATTTCAGCTTGTCGAGATTTTCAAACTGCGAAAGAGCATACAGGTTCAGATGGTAAACGTCGTGGTGCTTTTTCTTATTTTCTAACTGAAGCTTTAGTGCGTACTAATGGTAGTTTATCCTATGCAAATTTAGTTCAAGATATTAATGCTTTGATAACTGGTAAAGTTAAAGAGCAATCACCGCAAATTGAAGCAAAATCCGATGATTTAATTCAAACTTTCTTAGGAGGTGCAGCAGGAGAACGGATTAGTTATTTAACCTTTAATTATGACAAACAAAAGAATAATAGTTGGGTAATTAACGGTGGAATTTTGCATGGTATTCGTCCAACAACTGAAGGGGAAACTTTATTAGCTATTTTCCCTCAAGGAAGTACGCAAGAACAGTTACAAAACATTGATAATGCTATTTGCAAAGCTAAGTTAACTAAAGTATTTGCAGAAGTTAGTGTGGCTGAAATTATCGAGGGTAATAGCGTATTATCTGAAGATGAACCATTATGGGCAATTGTCACTCAGGTACCATTACCTAAGTTAAAGGTCTCTTTTCAAGGTGAAGCAGCAGGTGTTGAACTAGCTCGTACAGAACTTGCAAAAGTTAATTCCGGTCAACCTTCTTTATTTGTTAGAGAAACCGAATCCTTGACGGATGCTGATTATTATTTAGAAGCTGTTGATGGTCAATTTTGGATTAAGCAACCAAGCGATAAAGAGCCGTTAGTTGCACCTGTTCCAGAACTACCGCAGAACCAAGGGTACACAGCAAAAGATGCAGAGACAATTATCAAACGTTTAGAGCATATTGCACGTTGGAAAAATATTCTGGAATTGAAAACCCCACCTACTAGTAAAATCAAAGCTGGTGATGTTGAGATGGAAGTTATTGTTAATCCTGGGAATAATCAAACATCTTCAAAAACAGAAACTTCTGTAATGAGAGGAGAATATACTTGGGATGGAATGGATTTAGAAGCTCCAGGAATTAATGTTAAAGTCAGCAATAAAAGCGATAAAGACATACATTTCCGAATCATAGAATTAAATGGAAATTATTCAATAAAAGTTCCTGATTTCTTTGATGGGACAAGCAGTATTCTTTTACCGAGTCGAAAGGTTGCTGAAGGTGAAGAAATAGAGATAAAAATTCCCAAAGAATACTTAGACAATGGAATTACTGAGTACGATTCGATTTTGAAATTAATTGTCAGTACCAGAGAATTCGATGCGAGTTTACTTACACAACCAGGATTGGATAATCCTCCTCCTACAAGTCGTTCCACCGGCGATTTACCAGGTACTCTCAACCAATTGATGAACCAAGTTTATAGTCGTGATTCAGGAAGAAGAAAAAAAGACAAATACATTGATAACTGGATGACTCAGGAAGTTAAAGTTACTTTAGTAAAACCACCTGGTGGAGTGGAAATAAAAGAGTCTGAGTCTACCAATTTATTACCTGGTGTGGAACTACAAGCACATCCAAATTTGAAAGGTAAATTTAGCATTAATCCTTTACCTCCCAGTAGTCGGAATGTTAACAGTAATATAGTTCCACCAATTTTCTTACCAGAGAAAACCGTTATCTTACGAGATGGAAAAAGACAGCCTGAACTATACAATTTTAATGAGAGGGCTCGCGGTGGTAATGGTAATTTGAGCCTTCTTGAAATTGTTGATGTGCAAAATCACCAAAGTGTAACCCCAGAAAATCCAATCAAATTATTGGTTGACAACACATTACCATCAGACGAATATATCTTACCCATAGCTTATGACGGAGAATTTTTCTTACCTTTGGGTAAAGCTAAGACAGTAAATCGGAAAACAGAAATTACCCTAGAACGTTTACCCGAACCAACTGTGGATAGTCGCAGTTTACAAGGTTCAATTAAGATATTATTCCAGAAAGTTTTTTATGAAAGCGCTGGTAAACAATTAGGGATGAATTTTCCCTATCCACTTTTAAGAATTGCCAATATTTCCGAAAGTGGAAGAGTCACATATAATGCTAACGACCAGGAAATTAAAACTAAAGTTGCCTCAGCTAATAAGATTCTACTTTACATTCACGGCATTATTGGGGATACAGAAAGTTTACTACCTAGCATCAAATCGGCAAAGTTTGTAGAAGCTGGAATAGAAAAAAAACTAGAGGATAAATATGATTTAGTTCTGGCTTTTGACTACGAAAATCTAAATACCACAATTCAAGAAAATGCCAAACTACTCAAGCAAAGATTAGAGGAAGTTGGAATAAGTGCAAACCACGGGAAACAATTAGATATTGTTGCTCATTCAATGGGTGGTTTAGTCTCTCGTGTCTTTATTGAGGAAGAAAATGGTAATCAAATTGTTCAACATTTGGTGATGTTAGGTACACCTAATGCTGGCTCTCCCTGGCCTAAAATTCAAGATTGGGCTTTTACTGCTCTTGGTATCGGATTAAATCAACTTTCTACCGTTGTTTGGGGTACGAATATTATCGCTGCATTGCTAGCCTTTTTGGAAGCTAACGATAATGCTTTAGACCAAATGCAATACCAAAGTGATTTTATCCAAAGCATCGCCAATAATCCTGACCCCAATGTGCAGTATACAATTATTGCTGGCGATCGCTCTATTACTCCTGAAGCATTAGCAGCAGAAGGAAACTCCAGTAAAATACAGCGACTGATGCAGAAATTATTTAGTTCTGCTGTAGATGGTATGGTTGATAAAGTGTTTTTCCAACAGCCAAATGATATTGCAGTGACTACCGAAGGCATTAAAAGTGTTAGTTTAGAGCGAAATCCTCAGCCAAGGATTATATCACCAATTGCTTGCGACCATAATTCCTATTTCACCACTCAAGCTGGTTTGGATGCTTTAGTTCAAGCGTTGTGTAACGATTTGTAAATTTTATGTAGTAGCGACATCATAAGTGGATATCGCTATTTTTCTTGTACTGGTTAATTATTAAACTGATTTGCAGCTAAATTATATAATGCAAAAATAAAAATATTGTAGTACGTTAACGAAGTAGACATACGATTTAATTAAATATCTTCTACCCACAAGAGATTAGTTGCAAAATGTGTGTTTTTCAAAGCATTGTAAAACTTTTTATCTGCTGTAACCATTTGACATTCTTCACTTACGGCAAGTGATAAATAAAGACAGTCATAAACCGTTCGTTGCGTCTGTAGTGCTGTATCTATAGCAATTGACATTAAAGGTTTTGAAGCATAAATCTGTAAAGGTAATGCGCTAAATGCTGTTATTACTGTTTTTGCTTCTTGGGCAGTAGCTAAACCAAAACGTACTTCTTTCCAAAGAATATTTCCGACTTCAGGAAATATTAAATCCGGAGCCAATAAATTATGATTATTTGTAAGCAAAAGTCGTGCATTATCGGCGTATAGCTGTGGAAGAAACCATTTGATTGCTACACTTGCGTCAACAACATAGCTACTCATCTTTCTCTATCTTCACGCAGAAGTTCAGCACTATCTCTAAAAGTACGTCCAACAAACATTTGCTGGACTTCCAAAATCATTTCTTGATAATCAACTGTATCAGTAGTTTTAGTTTGCGTTGCTTGTTCTAAAATATATTTTAATTCTTCTTGTAAAGAACGACCGTGTTGTATAGCAAGTTCTTCAAGTTTTTCAATAACATTAGAATCGATATTTTCTAATATGATTTTAACCATAGTTTACTGTTAGTTAAATAAAAATATACTATTTAGGACTTACGCAAGATTAACGTAACTGCGTCATTACGAGCGATGAGCCACACGCTCCGCGTGAAAGCAACGTATTCACCCGAAGCGTGTGGCTCATCGCAAAAAGCCTGGGATTGCTTCCCTACACTACATTTCGGTCGCAATGACAAATCTCCGTTACGTAAGTCCTATTATTGTAATTATATATTAATAAAAAATTTTCCCTCCTTCCCCTCTCCAAAATACCGGCTCTATCCCCTTAAATCCCCCTTGGGAAGGGGGACTTTAACTTGATTCTCCCCTTTTTCAAGGCTAGGGGGGATTTAAAAGCTGTGAAAGAAACTTAGAATACTTGTATGTACACCGTAGCTTTATAAGGAGAGGGGAAAGGGTGAGGTTATCTAAACTTTCCTAACTGCTTTCACTCCTGCCATATCCAATATCGGCACTATCAAATCTTCGCGTTTCACCGCCATCATATGCACTCCTTGACACAATCCCTGGGCAATTTGTACTTGTTCGGCAGCGATTTTCATTCCTTCTTCTAAAGGAGTTTTCGCTTTTTCTAATCTATCAATTATATGTTCGGGAATTGTCACTCCAGGAACGCATTTATTAATAAACCGAGCATTTTTGGCTGACTTCAAGAGAAATATTCCCGCTAAAATTGGTTTGTTACAACCTGCGGCTATTTGTGTCATGAATTTCTCCAAAAGTTCAAAATCGGTAATCATTTGACTTTGGAAAAATTGCGCTCCTGCTGCTAATTTGCGTTCAAATCTTTTTTGCAAACCGCTCCAGCTACGACATTGTGGATCTACCGCAGCTCCCACAAATAAATCTAAAGCTCCGTCGGTTAAGGCTTTATCGTTACTATCAAAGCCGTTGTTAAGTTTGCCGATTAATTGCAGTAAACGTACTGATTCTAAATCGAACACGCTTTTTGCGTCGGGGTGGTCTCCCGCTTTTACTGGATCTCCTGTTAAAGCTAAAATATTGCGGATGCCTAAAGCATGAGCGCCCATCAAGTCACTTTGTAAACCAATGCGGTTTCTGTCTCGACAAGCCATTTGACATATCGGCTCTATCCCTTCTCGCTGTAAAATTACAGACGCTGCAAACGAAGACATCCGTAAAACTGCGCGGCTACCATCGGTAATATTGACAGCATGAACTCTCCCCTTAAGAGTCGCCGCCATGTCTATCATGTGTTGTGGATTACTGCCTTTTGGTGGTGCAACTTCAGCAGTAACTAAGAATTCTCCTGCACTTGCTGACGCACGGAATGTTGTTAATTGAGTTGGATTTAACGTACCAAGCATTTCGATTGTTATATTTCGATACTTAGTACAGCTCTATCACATATGACTGCCACAGGAAAGCTTATAAAGGCATAGAGAATCCTAATGCGGATTTTACCTGTTTTAAAGTTTCATTGGCGATCGCCTCGGCTTTTTCTCTTCCGTCGCGCAAAACCTGCTCTAGATAAGCTTTATCGTCCATTACGGCTTGATATTTCTCTTGAATGGGTTGTAGGGCATTAACGGCTGTTTCTGCCAACAAGGGCTTAAATTGTCCCCAACCCATATCTTGACATTCTGCTGCTACTTCTTCCTTGGTTTTTCCCGCAAGCAGCATATACAGCGTCAATAAATTATTACATTCAGGGCGATCGGGATTATCAAATTCTAAACCGCGCACGGTGTCAGTTTTACAGCGTTTGATTTTTTTGGTAATTTCTGCGGGGGTATCTGTCAAATTTATCCGACTTAATTCTGAAGGATCGGACTTAGACATTTTACTGGTACCGTCTGTCAAACTCATTACCCTTGCCCCTTCTTTACGAATTATCGGCTCTGGTAACTTTAATACAGGCTTATCTGGTTTACCGAATTGATGGTTAAATCTATTGACAATATCTCGCGTTAATTCTATATGTTGTTTTTGGTCTTCACCTACGGGAACTTTATCGGCTTGATACAGCAAAATGTCAGCAGCCATCAGTACCGGATAATCCAGCAAACCTACGTTAACGTTTTCACCTTGCTTGATTGCTTTTTCCTTGTACTGAATCATATCTTCCAGCCAGTTCATGGGAGTGATACAGTTGAGCAACCAAGTTAATTCGCTGTGAGCGGAAACATGAGACTGTACGAAGATAGTAGAATAATTTAAATCCAAACCGCACGCTAGATAAATTGCAGCTAAATGGTAAGTGTTTGCCGCCAAATTTTTGGGGTCTTGTGGTACGGTAATCGCGTGTAAATCTACGATACAAAAATAATTTTCATATTCGTCTTTATACCGATCTTGAATTTCTATCCAGTTGCGAATAGCTCCTAAATAGTTACCTAAATGTAGATTACCTGTTGGTTGTACTCCAGAAAAAACTCGTTGCTTAGCCATATTAAATCAGTGAGCAGTTAACAGTTAGCAGTGAACAGTTCAGAAATTTATTCGCAGTTTAAATTCTCCATTTAATTTACGTTTCGACTCGAACTGTTAAAGTATTATTGCAGAACGCCATAAATTAATAGCATCACAGCGTTCATCTCCCAAAATATACCTTAATTATTGCTCACTGCTCACTGCTCACTGATTAATATGCGTGAATTATATCCACCCAGAGAAGCTTACAAAGAAGGTAAATTACAGGTAACTGATTTACATACGATTTATTTTGAAGAGTCAGGTAATCCGCAGGGTAAACCAATTGTAGTATTACATGGCGGTCCTGGTGGTGGATGTCCGAGTTTTTATCGCCAATATTTTAACCCCCAAAAGTGGCGTTTGATAATGTTCGATCAAAGAGGTTGCGGTAAAAGTACACCTCATGCGGAATTGCGAGAAAATACAACTTGGGATTTAGTCAGCGATATTGAAAAGTTACGCGAACATTTAAAGATAGATAAGTGGGTTGTGTTTGGTGGAAGTTGGGGAAGTACGCTTTCTTTAGCTTACAGTCAAACTCATCCGCAACGTTGCAACGGTTTGATTTTACGCGGTATTTTTATGCTGCGTCAAAAGGAATTACATTGGTTTTATCAAGAAGGTGCAAGTAATATTTTCCCCGATGCTTGGGAGGAATATTTAAAGCCAATTCCTCTAGAAGAAAGAGGTGATCTATTAAATGCTTATTATAAACGTTTAACTAGTGAAGATAAAAGAATTAGGTTGGAAGCAGCAAGGGCTTGGTCAATTTGGGAAGCAAGTACGAGTAAATTATTTTTAGATAAATCTTTAATGCAAACTTTTGGTGAAAGTGCTTTTGCAGATGCTTTCGCCAGAATTGAATGTCATTATTTTGTGAATAAGGGATTTTTTGAAAGAGAAGACCAGTTACTTTTTAATGTTGATAAAATACGTCATATTCCGGCTGTAATTGTTCAGGGAAGATACGATGTAGTTTGTCCGATGATATCAGCTTGGGAGTTACATCAAGAATGGAGGGAAGCTGAATTTATTGTGGTTCCCGATGCCGGACATTCGATGAGCGAGCCGGGTATTCAAACTGCTTTGATTGATGCGACAGATAGGTTTTGATGATTGGTAATTGGGCATTGGGCATTGGGCATTGGGATTTTGATTGAATCTTTGTGTTCCTCTGCGTTAAACTTTGCGATACTTTGCGTTTGGAAAAAAATTTGTTTTACTCCATAAAATAACTGGGAGACATCTTGAAGAAATCAGCTAATCCTTTAATTTCATTTTCAGTAAGTTGAGTTTTACCATTCAATATATCTAAAACTCTTGATTCACTTTTACAAATAGGAATTAAATCTTGAAGCTGAAGAGAAGATTCTTCTAATAATGCCTTAATAAGCGTAACTCCTTTTAAAGTAGGTATTGCTTCATGTTGATTTTCGTAATCATACACTAGCGTACCTAATACTTTTAAGTAGTCTTTATCATCTTGCGTGATGTTTTCTTTATCTAAGATAGAATTAATCCGGTTTTGAGTAGCTATTAATTCGTTTTCATTAGTAATCGGACGGGGAGGAAAGGTAATTATTAATTCAATATAATAACTACTAGGAGTCTTCAAACCAGTCGTCATTTTTCCAGTTCTCCTTATCGTATTCTGCGTGAGTAAGTACAGCGCGAATAAATATTATTTGGTATTCATAGTCTATGTAGGTAATCAGTCTATAATTATTACCGCTAATATTAAAAACGGTAAAATTCTTAACTAAGTCTGCCGAAGGGAATAACTCTCGTATATTGTTAAAGCTTTGAAAATTGCGATCGCATATGCGCTGATACCATAATATAAGACCAGTTTGAGCATTTGAGTGCTTTTCCCAAAATTCCCTAAGCGCCCTTCTACTAATAACACGTATCCAACTTAACCATAATCTTCAACGCTCCAACGCTTCCCTATCCCATTTACCAAGTACGGCAGCTGCTTCGTAAGTACTTTGCAAAAAGGATAATAAGGTTTCGTCTGGGGTATCTGATAATCGTAATGTTTCTAATGGCAATACAAATTCCTGGATATCTTCGTGAAAGTAAGCTCCTTCTGGCTGTACTTTGTAATCTTTGAATCCTTCTGGTGCTGGATAAGCATAAGAATAGAAAAATGGTTCTACTCCACCTCCACCGGGCCAAAATCCGCAACTGCTGACTTCGTGGGAATATGCTTCGTGGGTGATGAAATCGGGCATTCCTGGGGCACCGGGATGTTTTGGTGCGACGCGCCCGGAAAAGCGGGTGAGGGCTAAGTCGAAGCTTCCCCAGAAGAAGTGTGTGGGGCTAACTTTACCAAGGAAGCGGGAACTAAATTGTGTAAATATACGGTTTGTTTGGACTAATATTTGCCAGAAGCGCTCTACGTATTCGGGGTTGTAAGATGCGTGTTTTGTGTCTTTCTCGAAGGGTATGGGATTAGAAACTTCTTGCGGCATTGTCCATATTTTTACCTTTATGTCAAGGGATGCCAAAGCGCTCATTGTTTTCTGGTAAAATTCGGCTACGGAAAATGCTTTTAATGCGAATGCGATACGTTGTCCGTCACTTGTAGAAATACAAAGTTCGTGAGCAATAAAATCAAAGTCGATTTGAAAGAAGCGCGTTTCGTAGGGTATGGCAGAAGTGGTTAATCCTCGTGATGTGACGTAGAGTGTAACATTCCACCAGTGGTTGATGAGTGGAGTTAATTCCATGCGGATTTTACCGATTACTTGCGTCCATAACTGTAGGGTGGAGGACGTTTCTTGCCACGATGTTGATGGTAATGAAGGGAAAATTTCGGTATAATCTGGCATTGTTAACTCTGGGGAAGGATACGATTACCAAGACGGCAATTACCAATTTACCACTGATTATGGTTGCCTAAATAAATTCTTTGGGTGGTTCTAATTTTTTCGTCATTACTATAGAATAAGCGACGCTTTTACTATTTTTTTTAGAATAATAAAAGCGTCACGCACTGACTATTTAGAGGATGCTTTGAAAGTCTAATTATATATTTTACCTGGCGACTGTAAGTCGCGGCTACACAAGCAAAACCCACCTCCGTGGGTTATAAATCCAATAGTCCACGGAGGTGGACTTTGCCTATGTAGTAGCGGTTTTAACCGCCGAATACTTTTAAAACATCCTCTTAAAGCAGTTCTGTTACAACTGTGTTGAATTTTTCATAAGGAACTATCCCCACAATTGTTTCTATAAGGTTTCCGTCTTTGTAAATCATTACGGAAGGAATGCTGCGAATATTCAACCTTTTAGCTAAATTAGAATTTTCCCCAAGATCAACTTTTGCAACTTTTACTTTGCCTTGATGTTCTTTTGCTAATTTTTCCATCATCGGAGCAATCATTTTACAAGGGCCGCACCAAGTTGCGGTAAAGTCACACACAAATACACCATCGCTGGTTGAAAGTGTATCGAATTCTTGTTCGTGGATATATTCAACAGTTATTGTTTCTGGCATCGGATATTCCCGTTTCTCAAACTATTTTTTTATGATTTTAGACGCGAATTAATACAAAGCTTCTTCTTGATGAGTTTGAATTTTGCAATCCGATGTTGGAATAGCAACGCAAGTTAGTACAAACCCCGCAGCAATTTGATCTTCGTCAAGAAATGCTTGATCTGACTGATCTACTTCACCAGAAATAATTTTCCCGGCACAGCTTGAGCAAGAACCTGCACGACAAGAAACGGGTAGGTCAATATCTTGTTCTTCTGCTGCATCAAATATATATTGATCGTCTTCTACTTCAATAGTTTTATTTAGTCCGTCGTCGTTGACTAATGTTACGTTGTATGTTCCCATTATTCCCTCTTAAAAAAAACTTGATTTCGCTTTCTCATATTAGGAACTTTTGCATACACTATGTATTAATACATTAATATTTTTTACAAAAATTAACTTAAAAAAATATTAGATTTATTGTATAAGCAATTTTGGGGCACTTGGTTTGATGCCTTTGGAAGTACAGATATCGCTGAGATTCACAGAGGTGGAATTAATTGTCTGAATATTTTTTGAAAGCTTTGCAAGCATATATTATTAATAAATATGCTTTAATTATGTAAGAATATATTTTTTCTAAGATGTAATTTCAAGGTTGAGTAGACTAATGTAAGTATGGAATAGTATACAATTGAGTAAAACAAAATCATAAGTAAATATTCGCTCACAAATGCAAGGAACTCAATTGTCTTTTTTTCCAGATAAAGAAGAAAATGACACTATCAAAAAGGTCAAAAAGCCTAAATTAGGACGTTACGAACGCATCAAGCGGGAATTAGAACAAAACGAATCAGATCCACATAAAATATTTATTGAAATAAGTTCGCAATCAATACCACCATCCGATTATACATTTGTAGATTTGTTTTGCGGTGCGGGAGGAATGACCCAAGGTTTAGTACAGGCTGGATTTCAACCATTAGCCAGTGTTGAAATTAACCCAATTGCTTCGGCAACTCATAAGAGAAATTTTCCCCAATGCCATCACTTTTGTGGAGATATTGAAAATTTTCACCCTGTAAAATGGCTTGAAAAAATCGGTTCCCCTGAAATACATTTAGTTGCAGGTGGCCCGCCCTGCCAAGGTTTTTCAGTAGCAGGAAAACGCGACCCAAAAGACCCACGCAATCGTTTATTTTATGAGTTTATTCGTGTTGTTTCAAAGATACGTCCTTGGTACGTTGTCATGGAAAATGTACCGGGAATTTTAACAATTCAAAAGGGAGATGTAAGGGCTGCAATTACCGAAACATTTAAATCTATTGGTTACGATAATGTTTCCATTGCAATTCTTGAATCTGCTGCTTATGGTGTACCGCAAATTCGTCCCAGAGCTATATTTATTGCCAATAGATTTGGAATGCCCAATCCTTATCCCAAAGCTCAATTATTAACCGAAGAATACAAACCAATTGAATCAGCTATTTCCGATTTACCAGAATATACCCGAATACCGCAAATAAATCACGAATGGACAAAACATTCACCTGAATATATGGAGCGTATTGCTAAAGTTCCCCCCGGAGGTTCTTTGTATAAAAAATATGCTGATGCTTTTAAACGGCAATATCCAGGATTACCGAGTATGACTGTTAAGGAAAATCACGGCGGTACTCATATTCATCCTTATCTTAACCGCGTTATTTCCGCTCGTGAAATGGCAAGATTACAAACGTTTCCAGATTCGTTTATTTTTGAAGGTACTATGAAAAAAGCTATGTGGCAAATCGGAAATGCCGTACCACCGAAATTAGCAGAGTGTATTGGTTATGCGCTTATACCTTTGATGCAGTTAGTAAAGACTTCATCAACTAATTAATAATCATTTTCTAAAATACAAGATTATATTTACGTAATATTTAATAAACAAAGTACTAATAAAAAAATATATATATGGCGATTTTAAATCTGAGATACACAAACAAAACCTGCTGGATAAGGCTTATATTTAGCCCACGAAGGTGGACTTTGTTTTTGTAGCCCCACCCTTCGAGGGTGAGGGCGATTTTTTATCAAAACATTTTATATCCAAGTGCAAAAAATGAAATTTCTCGGCATTGATTTGGGTTGGAAATCGCAACCAAGCGGTTTATGTTATTTAGAATTAATCGACGGTAAGCTGCAATTAAAAGATTTGGATAGACTCGATGCGATTGCAGATATCCTTGTTTGGGTTGATAATTGCGTTAAAGCTGACGAAAGCGCCATTATTGCTGTAGATGCACCAACTCTTATCCCGAATGCTACCGGAAGCCGCTTACCCGACAAACTTACTCACAAACACTTTGGTAAATATCATGCGGGATGTTACCCGGCAAATCTTGGTTTAGCTTTTGCTCAACGCACGGTAAATTTTGGCTTAGAATTGGAATCTCGCGGTTATCTTCACGCACCAACTATGGAAGCGCAAAAGCTGGGTAGATATCAAATAGAAGTATTTCCACATCCCGCTATAGTTCAGCTTTTTGGCTTACAAAAAATTCTTAAATACAAGAAGGGAAGAATAAGCGATCGCCATCTTGAATTAACGAAGCTTTATAATTACATTATCGATATCTTACCGAGTTTAGAACCCAGTTTAGATAAGGATACGAATTCGCATTTTTTGAAGTTTGTTAGGGGAGCGTGTCCGCAGGACATATTCTTAACTTCAACCTGTAGTGGTAAAATTCTTAAAGCAGTAGAAGATAAACTTGATAGCATTATCTGTGCTTACGTCGCGGCTTATTGGTGGTATTGGGGAGAGCGGCGGAATTTAGTATTGGGAGATGCGAGTACTGGTTATATTGTAATTCCAGAACAAAATGATAATTTACACCTTTAACCTGCTAAGATAAGGAACTATAAATTAAAAATAAAAGTTATTTTAATTTCTATTTTCCTCATCTTAGCTGTATGATTTTACGGATGTACGCTACCGTCTGGCATAGTTGCGCCTGTTAGTTTGGCATGACTAAGGTTGATACCTTCGAGGTTAGTATATTGTAAATTCGCACCTCTTAAATCGGCACCATAAAGCCCAGTAAAATTCAATTTTGCACCCCGTAAATCTGCTCCACGCAAATCCGCATTATTCAAATTAGCGTGTACTAGGTTGGCGTTTGATAAATTTGCATCAGTTAAGACTGCACCTCTGAGTCTTGCTCCAAGAAGATTTGCACCGCTTAAATTACTGCCTTGCAAATTCGCATCCACCAAATTAATATGTTCTAAATTGGCATTTTTGAGGCTGACATCTTTTAGCTGAGCATCATCTAAGGTTGCATTTTGAAAGTCACAGTCATCACATTCTTTGGTTTTTTGCAATCTATCTAGTAAACTTGCTTGCTCCCGTTCTATTAATACTTCTTGTAACCTATTTATTCGATATATTTTGTCTTCAAGCTGTTCTTGTCTGTGACGAAGACGGTAAATTTGTGATTGCTGCCTTGCAATCCGATGTTGCTGAGAAATGGAAGATTTTTGAATACCTTGAGTTCCCACAATAGCTATCCAAAGAAGTGCCGGAAGTGCAAGAGTTTGAGCTAATGCATTGCCTTCAGTTGATTTTGGCTTTAAGATCGCGGGGATTAATTTTAACGCTTCTAAGGCTTCAGTTGCATTTGCAAACCGATGCTTGATATTTGGCTCAACCATCTTACTCAACCACTCTACGAATTTCGGGTTGATATTTAATGGTAAAGTTTTAAAATTAAAGCGATATTCATCATCAATTAATTTACCAACATTAACCGAACGGGTACCGCTAAGCAAACAAATTAACGTTACACCCAAACTATATAAATCGGATGCTTCGGTTAAATCTCTACCGAAATACTCTTCCGGAGGGATAAAACCAGGGGTTCCCGAAGCAACGCTACTAAGTGCAACTTCATTATTACTAACTCTGGCAAACCCAAAATCAACTAAATAAGCGTTAAGATTTTTATCAACTAAAATATTTTCAGGTTTAATATCCCGATGAATAATTTGCGGGTTGCGCTGCTGCAAATAAACTAATATCTCTAAAATAGATATGGCAATTTGCTTAACTTGCTCGGGAGTAAACTTGTTTTCCGAAGCCAATGATGGCGCATCTTTATATTCCTGTACCAAACAAAACCCTTGAGGTGTTTCAAACGTCGTTAAGTAGCTCGGAATACGCGGATGATTTAACTGCTTGAGTACTTCGATCTCGCGTTCGTAGGCTTTAAAACCCGACCAATCGGTACCTACATTTGCAAAACGAAACTCTTTGATTACTACTTGTTTTTTATCGCTTTCCACTTCCGCAAGGTGCGTGATACGTCCCCCGAAGTGATTTTTTCCTAATTCCTTGTTAATTTGATAGCCGAGATGTGAAAAATCAGTTTTTTGGATTGCCATCTTTATCTCCACGGGCCATTATCGCAACTCGATTTGTCATAATACGCAGGTATTACAGACCATTTTCACACAAAAAAAATCAAGTGGCTAATGTTTCTGATGATTTTTTGTAAATTGATTAAGATAAGCGCCAAAAGTTAAGATTCGTGAAGTAAAATCAATTTTAGCGAATATTGTATTTATCGCGACAAATTCGGTTGCACAACATCGGGAAAACTATCAAAATTTCTCCGCACCCAATCCATACCGACTTCGTTATTTAATTTGATATTTTGAGGAGTATTTGGGTAAATTTTGCTTAAAATATCGGCATCTTGTTCGATGACGACTTCTACAAGTTTTAGTAAATTTCCCTTGATTAAATGAGCGATTGGTGAATGCGCTTTTACAAACATCAATATAAAAACGCGGGATTGATTTGAGGATTCTGGTATATAAAAATGGCATTCTTTGATGCTTAAAATCGGACTTTCGCCGTGCATTACTGCCATAAAAGGGAAAAAGTTTTCTAAGTGCGCTTCTAATACTTTTGGCATTGCTAAAAGCGCCGGATTCTTGAAAATATCGCGTAATGTCGGATTTTTCCGGGGTTGGGCAATATAAGCATGGGAATGAAATCCATCATCGATAAACTGGTTTAGCTGCACTTCTTCGATTTCAAATAGCTGGCGATGAGTGCCATTTTGATGATTGTAATCGTGCATATTTAATAGAAGCGAGAGAAAATCAGTTTTGATAGAGCGATCGCCACTAAACCCAATAAATTCGTAATTTGCTGCAATCTCATTCATAATCGTCGGAATCGGAATTTTGGCTTCATAACCGCCATAACTCCAGATAAAATCTCCTTGAATTATTAATTCTAAGGGTTCCAATAGTGACTTAGTTGACTTCTCAGTACCTGGTAATACCGTACAGCCAGCACCATCAAATTCCAATGCATGAAACGGACAAACTACCGCATTACTATTATCGGGCTTAGTTATACACCAACCTGACGATAGCATCGCACCCATATGAGGACAGGCATTCGGTAAGCAATTTATTTTACCCGTACCATCTTGCCAAAGTACGTAATCTTTCCCATAAATAGAAACTTTCATCGGCTGATTTGGCTTCAGCATCGAACGATGAGCTAACAGCCACGGTGCCCCTTTTAACATAGTTATATAAGTTTTCAACTAACAGATTGATGAGATTAGTTTAGTATCCGTTGCATAAAACCGTCTCGCGCAATCTTCCGAAAACTAACGGAATCTTCCGATTAAATAGTAATTCATATGATGTTCGACAAATCATAATATGTCATTATTCGCTGTGCGAAGCAATCGCTGCGATTACTTCGCACAGCGAATAATGACAGTTATTTTAACGGGCATGATATCAAACTAAATAAAAAAGATAACTGCTAACTGATTCTAAATTCTCTAGGAGTCACACCAACATATTTACGAAAAACTTTTGCAAAATGACTTTGACTTTTAAATCCTACTAAATAAGAAACTTGTATAACTGATAATTCATTAGCAGCGAGAAGATATTTTGCTTTTTCAACTCGACATTTAGTTATATATTGATGGGGTGCAATTCCCATTGATCGCTTAAATAAAGTAGCAAAATAATGAGGACTCATTTGTAAAATTTGACTCATTTGAGCAAGTGACAAATTTTGGTCTAAATTATCGTTGATATAATCTATAATTTCTTTTAATTTATACTTCGGTAATCCATCGCTATATTCTTTAATATTAAAATTTCGCGTCGAATAACGTTTTAATAAATGCACGGCTAACATATTCGCTGCTGATTCAACATAAAGACGACTATCAGCTATACTAATTTCTAATTCTCTTTTGATTGCCAATCCAATTTGTTTGATTAAAGGGTCACAAGTTTTGATTTGCTGTATAATTTCAGTGCGTTCAATATTAACTGATTCATAGATAGCACGATATAAAAAATCTGGTTCAAAACTTAATAGAATAAATTCATTATCTTGCTCAAACTCTGCTGCTGGTGAAGTTTGATAAGCGGGAAATATTCCTATGTCTCCTTCTTGGTAGTAATGACGATGCCAACTCTTATTAATTCTAAAACTGGCATGAAAGCTTTCAGGAGAAATTCCGATGATATGCTGAGAAGATAGTATTTCCGGAACTTTATAATTGAATTGTCGATGATAGTTAAAATAAAAACCATTGCATAAAGAAACCGGAGTAGAAATAATTAATGATTTAGGTAATATTTGTTTTAGTTGATTTGGTTGAGCGGCATTTATTTTTATAGTAGGATGCTCGGTTTGCATTGTTAATTATATTGTTGTTTTTATCCAAACCTAAAATAGTAGTATAAAACATATCTGTTCAATCAATTGCTGAAAATACTATGAACGCAAACGCAATCTACCAACAGCGGCGGGTTTGGCAACCTCAGCATATTAAAAATATTGAAATAGCCTATCGTGATTCTGCTTGTTTTAGTCTACCCGCTCATTTTCACGAAGAGCTTGAAATAACAATTATGCAGGGTAGCCATTGGAGATTCGATTATCGAGGTAGCAAATTCACCGTGCCTCCTCTAAGTTTCACTTTAACTCAACCTGGAGAAGTACATAAAGCTAGTTTCGAGAGTCAAATAAATTGTAGATTTTACGGATTGCGAATTAATACAAATTTATTACAAGAGTTAGCAACAGAAATTCCCGATAGTTATCAAAAATTGCCGTTTTTTTCTACACCAGTAGTTACAGATCGTGAATTGAGCAAACTTATCTGGATTTTTCACAATTTAGTAGAAAATTCTCAAGCATCAATATTAAAGCAACAGTCGCTGTTATTTCAAATTATAGAAAATCTTATTTCAAGATATACACATAATCATCCGACATTAAAAAAGATCGGAAACGAAAATCAAGCCATTCAGTGGGTTCGAGACTATTTGAATGATAATTATGCTGAAAATATATCGCTTGAAGATTTAGCACGCATCGTGAATTTTAGCCCTTTTTATCTAAATCGCGCATTCCGCAAACAAATTGGAATTCCCCCTCACAAATATCAAAATCAAATTAGAATTGCTCGTGCCAAAGCTTTATTAACTAGTAATTTATCAATTTCTCAAGTTGCTATTAAAACAGGTTTTTCCAGTCAAAGTCATTTTGGCTGGCATTTTAAGCGAGTTATGGGAGTTACACCCAAGCAATATGCAAAAGAGAGCAATATCTTGATAGACGCAAAAGTCTAACTTTATTTAATCTAAGAAATTGTAACTAAAACTGTGCATCAAACATGACGGATAAACTAACAGGAAAAGTCGCAATTGTTACTGGTTCATCTCGCGGTATTGGGCGAGGTATTGCTCAAAGATTGGGAAAAGATGGTGCTAATGTTGTTGTGACTTATCATAGCAACCAGGATAAAGCGCAGGAAGTTGTTGAAAACATCAAGTCTCAGGGTTCTGAAGCTATAGCGCTGCAACTAAATGTCAAAGAAATTGACAGCGTGGGTAATTTATTTAAACAAACCCTCGAACATTTCGGTAAAGTCGATATTTTAGTTAATAATGCTGCTGGGAAAAACATTTTTAAGCCTACAGCGCAAATGACTAAAGAAGAATACGATAGTATGTTTGATATTACGCGGGGTGTATATTTTGCTCTGCAAGAAGCCGCGAAACACTTAGCCGATAACGGGCGTATTGTTAGTATTTCTACTAGCGGTACGGTAATGGCAATTCCTGGTGGTGGAGCATATTCCGGATGTAAATCTGCAATTGAACAATTTAGCGCTTGTTTGGCAAAAGAATTAGGCGAACGAGGTATTACTGTAAACACCGTTTCGCCAGGAGTTACGGATACTGACGGTTTGGTTTTAGATGAGGAACAGGTAAATCAACTGATTGCTCAAACGCCATTAAATCGTTTGGGTAAACCTGAAGATGTCGCGAATGCTGTTGCCATGCTGGTATCTGATGATGCTCATTGGATTACCGGGCAAAGTATTCGAGCTAACGGTGGAATTGTTTAACACTCACTTTTTTAAAAGGAAAAATAATATGCCGACTCTTAACGGAAAAATAGCTTTTATTGCTGGTGGTGCTGGTAATGTTGGGGAAGGAATTGTTCGCTCTTTTCTCAAAGCTGGTGCAACGGTAATTACAACTTCTCGCAAGCAAGAGAAACTTGAAGAATTACGCGGTTATTTAGGAGATTTAGCAAAGGATAATTTTGTCCCCATAGTTGGTGATTTGGGAAATTTAGAAAGTGCAGAAAAGCTCCGCAATCAAATTATTGAAAAATTCAATCGTCTCGATGCTGTTGTTGCTTCCGTTGGTGGAACTTGGAGTGGGGTTCCGATGACGCAAGTTTCAATGGAAGATTGGCAAAAGTTTATTTTCACAAATTTAACTACTCACTTCGTTTGCGCTCGTACTTTTCTACCCGTATTAGTTGAAAATAAAGGCAGTAGCTACACTTTTTTAGGTGGCTCTGCTGCTGAAAATGCCATTCCAAATTATAGTTTAGTCGCAATTACCGCAGCCGGACAATTAATGATGGCGAAGGTATTAATGGAAGAAATGAAAGATAGTGGTGTTCGGATTAATGAAGTGATGGTTAACAGTTTGGTGAATACTCGCGCTACTGAAGAAAACGCAAAACCTGAATGGATAACAGCCGATGAAATAGGTGATTATGTAGCTTGGTTAGCTTCCGATGAAGCGCACATGGTTAACTCTAGCGTGCCTTATTTGCAAGAACAAAATCGGTAAACAATGTCCGTTGAAATAGTTATCATATCTATAAAGGCAGGTAATGGGTAATGGGTAATTGGTAATTGGTAATTGGTAATAGAAAACTACTGGAATACTTACATAATAAGGAATTTAATCAAGCAATAGAATCAGTTGAACCTCGATTTTATACAACAGTAATTGAAGTACAACAAAGTATTTAATCAAAAAAACGGGCAAGATGCCCGTATTAATGATTCTGCTTGTTGATTAAACTTAAATAGGACTTACGCAGTTATAACGGAAAGTGTAGTGTTCCAGACATTTGAGATCCCCCCAACCCCCCTTATTAAGGGGGGCTTTCGTAAGTCTTGTTAAATTGGAAAATCCATAGCGCTATTAGATCAGCTAAACAGTTCGTTATAGGTATTCATTGCCGATTCTCCTAAATCTTCTGTTAAAGGCATAAACATATCAGCCATTTTGCCCAACAACGAATCTACTAGGCTATCGGTAGCATTTTTTACGTCCATGCCATAGCTCATTGTGGCATTAAAATCATCAATAAATTCGTCAGCGCCAGCGGCTGATTTGTCAATAACTACAGACCAGTTACCATTACCAATTACAATACTGTTGTCGGTGTATACCCAGTTACCGTTACCAATTACGGTATTGTTATTACCGAAGTTAAAATTACCGTTACCAATAGTTGAGTTATTATCTCCAAACGCCCAGTTACCATTACCAAGAGTTGAGTTATCGTCGCTATCTTCCCAATGCCAGTTACCGTTACCAAGGGTGTTATTATTATCACTAAAATCTAAGTGCCAGTTACCATTACCAACAGTTGAGTTTTTAGTAGCACCATCCCAATTCCAGTTACCGTTACCGATAGTAGCGTTGAAGTTTCCGTAGTCTCGGTTAGCGTTACCAATAACGGCGTTATCGCTGCCATCATCAATGTTGCCGTTACCGAGGGGAATTTCGCCTTCAGGGGTACTAAATACACTTTCGCTACCGTTAAAGGGTAAAAGTCCATCAAGGGCAGCTTCAATGATATCTAGATTTTCTGCCATCTCACCATCTGCAAATGGGTTATCTTCGCTACCAAACGGGCTATCTTCACCCATCAACTGCTCGAAAGAATTGCCATTATTATTCGTGAACATATCATTGCGGAACAGCGTTAATAAGTCGTCAGATGTTTTTAACGGTGTTTCGTTACCCATCGCAAATCCGGAATAGGTAGGATCGGAAGCAAATCTTGATCTTGTCAGAGTATCGTAGACTTTTCTCAAAGTTTCTGAAGGTGATGAGGAAGGCATACCACTATTTTCTGTGCCACCTTCAGCGCCGCCATTCATGAACGATAAATTATCGCCAAACATGAAATTCGTAACATCAAAGGATGATTCTTCAGACATACCGTCTTCCCCAGCAACCGCATCCTCTCCACCTGCTAAAGGATTGCCTTCGCCGCCAGCACCACCGCTAAATGGATTACTTCCGCCACCTGTACCACCTGCAAATGGATTACTTCCGCCACCTGTACCACCTGCAAATGGATTACTTCCGCCACCT
>NZ_CAWUDI010000060.1:0-46794 GCF_963920925.1 Calothrix sp. CCY 0018
ATTGGTGAGTTGTCCAATTTCTACTGGTAAACTACTCAATTTATTGTATTCGAGGTCGAGAGATTGCAAATTGGTGAGTTGTCCAATTTCTACTGGTAAACTACTCAATTTATTGTATTCGAGGCCGAGGGATTGTAAATTGGTGAGTTGTCCAATTTCTACTGGTAAACTACTTAGCTTATTATCAAAGAGGCAGAGGGATTGCAAATTGGTGAGTTGTCCAATTTCTGTTGGTAAACTACTTAGCTTATTATCAAAGAGGTTGAGGGATTGCAAATTAGAGAGTTGTCCAATTCCTGCTGGTAAACTACTCAGCTTATTGTCACGGAGGTCAAGGGATTGTAAATTTGTAAGTTGTCCAATCTCAGGTGGTAAACTACTGAGTTGATTTTCCGAGAGGTTAAGGGATTGCAAATTGGTGAGTTGTCCAATTTCTGCTGGTAAAACCGTCAACTCTTTACTAGAAAGCCTTAATTCCGTCGCTCCCTCTGCTGCTGCTCGTTCAATTACCTGTAGCAATTCTTCCTCAGTCATCAGCCAGCACTAAGATAGACATTACCTACAATAATAATATCTAGGTTAATATTTATCACTCCCCTGCTTTCTCTAAGCAATTCACCAAAATCCCCATTATCTTCCCCAAATTGTCAATATAATATTCCTGATTGTCAATATAAACGGTCTTTTCTTCTAACTTCAAAAACAACCAAGCAGTTCCAGTTGTAACTACTCCGTAAATCGTTGACAGATGATTATCTTGCTTTTTGTTAAAAATTTGTGCTGCTACCATTTCAGCTACGCACTGCCCTATCCCCGACGTAATTAAATCGTTTTTGGCTTCAACTAACGTCACAACAGGAGAAGTTATTGCGTACATCTCTTCACTCAACGTAATCAAAAAATCAACATTACCAGTCAAGCCTAAAGAAATATCAACATTAAAAAGACTCCCAGAAAATAAACTGATTTTTCTAGAAAGAATTTTTCTAATTTCTACCAATATTGGAATTACTAATAATTCCGACTTGGCTTTTTCTGTACTTATTGCCCTTGCTAGCGGTAAGTATTCTTCTAGCAATTCAATTAATAAAGCAGAAGGTTCTATGCTGCCAACATCTTTAAACAAGTTTTCTGACTCTACTGTAACTAAATCGAAATCCTTCTTAGCTTTACTTAAAGTGAAAGTATTGTACGGCATATTAAATCAGGGAAAGTTAGGAGTTAGGAGTTAGGAGTAAACGCAAAGCCCCACTTTTTAAGGGGGGTTGGGGGGATCTCGATGTCTAGAACATTGCGAGTGGAGAAAGCGATCGCTCATCTTGAGTCAATAGTCAGAGTTCCATCACAAAAAGTTCATCCTTCCCAATTAAATAACTTCTACCAAAAGAAAGTTCTACCCGTTGACCAAAATCAATTAAAAATAGAATGCTAAATCTACAGGTAGAAAATATTCGATGAAATCAACATCTTTAACCTCAAAAGTTGCTAAAATCGGTCGTTTCTTAGCTATAGCAATGTTTTGCTTGTCTGCTACGTTTGGATTTTTCAGCAATAATATCGCGATCGCAGCAAACAACAATCCTAGTTTGGCTATATTTGGTTTGGGTGGTGATGCTAAAGGGAAAGCCAGCGAAGACGCTCAAAACACCAAGGGTTTTATCGATGATGTAAAAAATCAAGTTAAAAGCACAGCTAAGAATAATGCCGATAGAGTAGAAGACGCTACAGATGGAAGCGGTAATTTCTTAGAGCGTAAAGCTAACAGAGACGCAGCAACTATTCAAAAACGCGCTAACGAAGATGCAGCACATACTAAAGGTGCAGTAGATGCGACAAAGAATGCTTTTAAAGGTGCTGTTAATAATGC
The DNA here is from genome assembly GCF_963920925.1 of Calothrix sp. CCY 0018. Classification (NCBI taxonomy): domain Bacteria; kingdom Bacillati; phylum Cyanobacteriota; class Cyanophyceae; order Nostocales; family Calotrichaceae; genus Calothrix; species Calothrix sp. CCY 0018. The sequence continues at coordinate 1,868 of NZ_CAWUDI010000060.1, forward strand.
CAAAGATACTTTGGACTAATTCTTAACCGTATTTTTGCAACCTCATCCCGTCCTAACGGACACCCCTCTCCTTGATAAGGCTACCGTGTACACAGAAGTCTTAAAATCCTACCTGGAACTAGGTTTTGAGTTATTAGCTAAATCTCTCAAAGCCCTGTCATTGCGTTCACGTTCACGAAGTATGCCCGAAGGGCTTAGTGTTCCCTCTTAGGGAATGGAGGAACGACGTTAGCGAAGCGTGTCCGTCAGGACATAGCAATCACAGCATTTTGCGATTGCTTCGCTCCGCTCGCAATGACGATTTAACGGGGTTGAAATCCCCAAAACCCATGTGGAGACAGACTAATTGTGTGTACACTGTAGCCTTATCAAGGAGAGCGGAAGGAGGTGAGGTTTTTTGCTTGGTAAGGAGAGGGGAAGGGGGTGAGGTTTTTAGCAACAAACACCCAAAATGACGGAAAATGATCGAGGTAAACTTTAATTAAACCTTGAGGAGTATTTTCTTAATGTCATTTATATATCGTTCAATTTCTATTATTTGCGTAATATTCCTGAGCTTAACTAGTATTTTAATCTTCCCTACTCCGACTTTAGCAGTAGGTATTACTGAAAATCATCTTACTTCTTGTCCAACTTCCCCTAATTGCGTTGTCAGTCAAAATGGTGACGAAAAGCACGCTATTGAGCCGATTCCCTATCATGGCGATCGCGATAAAGCCAAAGAAACTTTACTCAAAGTTCTTACGGTTGTTCCCCGTACAGAAGTTGTAGAACAAACTGATAATTACATTCACGCTCTTTCTAAAAGCAGAATTTTTAAATTTACCGACGATGTAGAATTTTACTTCCCCACCGATGAAGACGTAATTCATATCCGTTCTGCATCTCGCGTGGGAGATTCCGATTTAGGAGTTAATAGAAGGCGGATGGAACAAATTCGGTTAGCGATGCAGGATTTGAATGTTTATTAAGGTTTGTAGTAAGAACTTTAGTTCTAAATTAAAGGACTAAAGTCCTTACTACAGACATCTTGCACCATTCTCAGTTGGCTTTCCTGCATCGCCTTGGAATAAATTCCCAGGCTTATATACAAAGTCTGATAAATCAGACTAGGCAAGGTTTTGAGGCGATGATAGTGCGTTTTAACGTACTTTGTATATGAGCCTTTAAATTTATTTAAAGGCGGAAATTTGGGCTTAACGACATTGGTGCAAGATGTAAGTACTACGAACTTTTGATTTTGGATTTTAAATTTTAGTTACCCTTTACCTCTTACCTACTCCCTACTCCCTACTCCCTATGACTCAGATAACAATGACAATCTGGCCTTTCGATCAGCGAACCTACTAAAGCATTTAAAGCTACAGCAGCTAACAATCCACCACCGAGAGTTCCCACGGTGGTAATATATTCTACGTTGGAATGCATTAAACGACGTTTAGCAGTTGGAGCATGATTGAAGCCGATGGGCATTCCGATAATTAAAGATGGTTTTAATTTTTCTTCTTCTATAAGCTGCAACGCTGACATTAACACCGATGGCGTATAACCGATAACTAAAATACAGCCCGGTTTTAACTGCTTCAATTTTTCTAACAGTTGTTTATCTTGGCAAAACTTTCTTTCCGCTTCATCAACGCTATGAATGTGGGGGTCGTCAATTAAAGTCTTGACTTTAGCGCCTAAATGTGCAATTCGTGTATGGTCGAGTGCTGCTACCACTGGGGAAACGTCGGCAACAATTTCTGTGGCGGCTTTGAGATGATGTCTGGCTGCAACTATGGCATCTTTGCTCAACCGAACAAAATCTACCAAGCTGACATCACCACAAGCAAACACCAGTTTGGCAAGCAAATCTCTTTCAATTTCGTTTTTCTTCGATAAATCCGGCAATATTTGTTGTAGCGACTCGCTAAAATCTTCTGGTTGGATATTACAAGTTGCATCCAAACCATCCCAAAGTTGATCTAATTCTTGCAATCCAAAAGCGGATTCTATTTCTACTTTTTTTAATTGTTCTAACGCTTGTAATTGCGTGTCTTGATGCTGCTTATCTCTTTGTAAAAATTCTTCTAAAGCCGACGCTGTTTGTCGCAATCTCGCCAACTGTTCCGTTACTGAATGATATTGTTGCTGTAATTGGGAAGCCAAAGCATCGAAACTCATCACCTCCGGAGAATCCAACAATTGACGTATATCGTCTAATTGAAAACCCTGAGATTTCAACGCCAAAATTCGCCGCAAATGCTGCACGTCAGTATCAGTATACAGACGATAATTACCGGAGGAACGTTGTGCTTCTGGTAGTAACCCCAACTTGTGATAATGCCTAACCATCCTGGGAGTCAAACCACCGCCAACTTCTTGCGTGAGTTGTTTGATTGTTAGGTGTTTGTTGTTCATTCATGTATTTTAACCGAATTGCGGAATTGGGGAATTAAAGGTTCGTAGTAGCGCTGTCTTCGCCTCATATTCTGGAATCCGGAGGCGAGTCACCGCGCTACTACGAACCCAATTCTCAATTCCCAATTCTCAATGCCCCATTATTAACACTTAATTCAGAATTAATTTTATCGTATTCAACTTTACCGTAATCTAATTTAATTATCCTATCTGCAAGATGGAAATAATGGTCGTCGTGGCTGATAACTAATACTGTTTTTTTGCGTTTTTTCAAGTTCATTAATATTTCTTTATAAAAAATGTCTCTAAAAATTGGATCTTGATCTGATGCCCATTCATCAAATAGGTAGATCGGACGATTTTCTAAATAAGCTGTTAATAATGCTAGACGTTTTCGTTGTCCTTGTGAAAGTTCGGTGGTTGATAGTTTACCTTTTTGTATGGTTACTTTATGATCGATCTTTAACTGTCTTAAATATTCCTCAGCTTGTTCGTCTAAGGCTGGTTTATCCATTCCCAACAGTTTTTCAAATAGGTAGAAGTCGGAAAATATCACCGAAAAGTGTTGGCGATACCATTCGCGGTTATCATCGGTAATAACTTGATCGTCTAATTTAATTTCTCCTGCTTCGGGAATATATAATCCGGTAATTAATTTGGCTAAAGTCGATTTTCCGCTTCCGTTACCACCAACTATAAATACAATTTCTCCCGGCTTAAACGTTAAGTCAACAGGCCCCAAACTAAAGCGGTTTTCTTCTTCTCCTGGATATGCATGAACGACTTGCTTTAATTCCAATTTGGAAAATGTTTTTATATCTTTCTCCTGCCCTTCTATATAGTTTTCTTTATTACCAGCTAAAATCAAACCCATTCTTTCAATTTTCTGTAGTGCTACGGTAGCTTTAGATAAAGCCTGTAACTTATCTAATATGCTCTGCATAGGCAACATTAAATAAGTAACTGTAAGTATATAAGCTGACAAAACTCCCGGTGCAACTGGTGCGAATTGCGGTAATAAAAATAGCAGCAAACCGACAAGCACGAAAAATAATAAATTTCCCCATCCAGTAGAAATCGAAAAGGTTAATAAAGCCGCTGAATTTTGGTCGCGACATATGGCTGCACTATGCTGCAATTCATCTTCAAAAAACTCTTGACGGCGAGCGCTATGGAGTTTAAGCTCTTTAATACCTTCGGTGATAGCGCGAAAATGTTTGAGCAAACGATCTTGTTCATCTCGCGCTGCAATTAAATAACCACTGGCTCTGTTTATTAATAATTGAATGCTGCCAATAGCTATCATTACGAAGCCGACGGTAAAAGTAAATACCGTACTCGATAGGAATGATAAATACAGCAAACACCCGGCAATAATGGCTAGATCGACGCAGATAAAAGGAATTGCGTAGACTGTCGCGGTTAGGGTTGCGACATCTTCTGTTAGGGTTGCCAAAAGACGCGAGGTACCTAACTTTTCTAAGTGCCGCAGTTGAGAAGATAAAATTCCTCGACTCAAACGCAACCGTAATTGATAGACGGCTTCTTGAGACAGATTTATCAGTAAAACTTGCGAGATAATGCTGTTAACAACTACTATTAATGCCAAAGTTGGAAACTGCCAAGCCAAGTCGCTGAAACTATCTGACGCTTGAAACCCCTCGCTAATAGCCTTATTTATCAACGCAATTAATCGCGCTGTAGTTCCACCACTTATTAAACCTGTAAAAACGGCGATCGCCACTTGCATCCAAGAAGCCTTTAATAAAAGCCAAATTAAATTCATTCACTGCACCGTATCGCTGGTTGTATGTAATTTGGGTTTTAATCCAATTAGTAGCGCTAATTCTAGCCACTTCCAATAACAGTCCACATCCTCAAAGCCAATGTTTCGCAACCACTTTAATTGAGTTTCTACGTCTAAAAGCTGATTGGATGGATCGTCTTCTGATGGTTTTCTACCTATAGCTTTTAAAAACTTTTCGTGCAAACGAACTGTTGGTGAAGCTACGTGTTCTAAGTTGCAGAAAATACCTCCGGGCTGCAATAGATTAAATATTTCTACATAAAGCGAACGTTTGCGATGGTGGCTGAGGTGATGAATGGCAAAACTAGAAATAACAGCATCAAAATCATCTAATTCGGGTAAAGTTTGATCTAAATTGTGGTCAATAATCTCCACCGTAGAATCATCTTGAAAGCGGGTTTTTACCGCTTCTAACATTGTTGGTGAAAAGTCTACGGCAACAGATGAGACTGTTGGACGTTCAATTTTAAGTAGTGCTAGCAAGCGTCCATCCCCAGTTCCCAAATCGAGAATGCGCTTCACCGTTTTAGGAACTTCCTCCAACAGCACTGATTCACCTTCAGTGCGATGGGGAATGTTATCCGCTTGTGCTAAGTACGATAAAGCGTGTTCGGCAGAAGTCCATAGATTAACCATATAAAAATACAGAAATTGCGAGCAATAAAATAATCCTACAAGCGCAAAATTATGCTTAATTTACCTTAGTATAGCGTATCAATTTATTTAGTAAAAGCGCGAGTAATTGTATTATTTAAGACTTAAGAAACTGCTTGAAATATAAATATAAAAATAGATTTTGATGTTGCGATAATTACTAACAATCTCAGTGTCAATCTAGTAATGTGACTCTAGTTTGATATTGATAATTTTGCAGATTTTTTTCTGATTTTAATTAAAATATTGCCGCAATTGTAAGCTCTAAAAGCCAATACTAGCAGTTGTTTGGCTGATTTTTTGCTATCTCAGACTAATTGAGCTAAAAGCTTGACACAAAGCTTGCTTTAAGCAGCATAGTTAGGTAATAAAAATCATCATGTTTCTAATGTAAAAATTAAAATCAAAGATATAAAATATCGAACTAAGTAATTTTTCTCTCTTGGCAAAAAATATGAATACTCTTTATACTTTTGATGCAAACAAGTTACTAAAGTTACTTTTATTACAAAATATCAGCAATTATTTTTTTAAAACTTTAAGAATTTATTTACTAGGGGTATTTTTGTTGTATGTAACTTTTATCAGTAAACGCCTTAGAATAAATTAAGCGGCTAATAAACAAAGTCTACTCAAGTAGACTGCAATTCTTACTTAGTAGTCTTAGAGGATGTTTTTAAAGTCTAATTATATACTCTCTACCTGGCGACTGTAAGTCGCGGCTACACAAGCAAAACCCACCTCCGTGGGTTGTAAATATAATAAGTCCACGCAGGTGGACAATGCGAAGTGTAGTAGCGGTTTTAACCGCCAGGTACTTTTAAACCTGGGATTTGAAAGTTAAGCAAATTCTTGATTTTTATTCAGATTTTTTGGCGGTTGCTTTAAATTGTCATATCTAATATCTAACTTAAAAATAATTAATTCAAAGGATTATATTCCGAAAGAAGATTATCTAAAATTTTACGTTCGTAACGAGTCAAATCTTTGATAGATGTCCCGAATTCTTGTAACTTTTGGTAAATCAAATCGTGTTCAAATGATTCTATACTTTGTTTAATTTCTTCATATATTTCTAAAAAGTTAAATTCATTTACTAAAGCTTGACTAATTTGTTCTCGATCTTTACCAATTAACTCACCGTTGAACTGATAATCTCCTTGAGTATTTTGCGATACTAACCCAAGTGCGATCGCCAACAATAAGTTTTGATAGGCTAGCTTCAATTCTTTGTTTGAGCCGATGTCATCTGGGATTAAATCGGGAATATCATTTGCTTCGGTTTGTTCGCTTTGGGTACGCTCGTAGCAGTCGCGGTAAAATTCAATTTGACTGAGGAAATAAGCCGGAAAGCCCAAGGAACGAGTTAATATGCACAATTTACGTTTGTCTTCAGCAACTAATGCGGTTAAAGTTCGACTAAAGCGAGTGTAGGTTTCAAACATTTCTTCTTTATCTTCAGCGCACACCCAGAGGGTAGTTTCTGGTTGGGAAGTTGGGTTTAAGTTAGCATCAATATCTTGAATTCGCACCAGCAGGTTAGCACTATCGTATAGTTGATTTAATCGCATATTCGCAGTGTTTTCCGCAATTAATTCCGATTGCTTTAATACTTGAGCAACAGACAAATTACTTAATTGATCGAATTGCTGACGAGTAAAGGGGATAAGTTGATTTTGAAATTCTTCTCCAGAAATTTTCCACGATTTAGAACGACTTACTACTTTTTGAGTAAATATCTCGGTTGGAAATTTTGCGAGGAAGTCTTGGTAATAAGCATCAATATCGGCATCTGTTAAAACTGAGAGGCGATTTTCAGAAAACTTTGTTGTAGATTGTTCGCGCTTTTGGACTAAATTTTTGTGTAATTCTGAGAAATTAGCCAGAGATTGACGTAAAGCATTCGCTCTTTGTTTGGTTGTTTTGATTAGATAGGTTAAAGCCTCAACGCGGAGTTTTTGAGCGTAAAGTTCATACTCTAATTTTAATTGTTCGTTATAGCTGCGACGCAATTCTACAGCGCTCGCTTTTAAACTGCTTTCTAATCGTTTAATTTGTTTGTGAATCTTTGCCAGACGATGGCGAATCTTACTACTATACTTCAGCCAAATAATGCCTAAGTAAGCTAAAACTGCCCCCGCACTTCCTAACAAGTAAGTAACTAAATTACCCCAAATCTTTTGCAAGAATAGCCACAATGTTGATTGACTAAAAATTCCAGTAATTATCAATATACTAACTAAAGCAACGGCAATAAATGTAGGGAAAATAAATAAATACTGTTTGCGGAAAAGGTTTTCTTCTTCTATTAGTTCATTTCTTTTATCTGTAGCTGTTTCTAGTTGATTTTCAGCGGTGGTTAGGTGCTGTATATTCGCATTAATTGCGTTTTTTGCTTCTTCGCGGGTATGGGTAATTGCTGCAAAACGAAGTTGTCGAGTTTGTTCAATTTCTAGGTTTAATGCTTGACGATACTCATCAATTACATTTTTTAACTGTTCCTGAATTGTTTGAATTTCTTGTTGTAGTTCCTCCGAATATGTTTGAGCTAAACTATCTTGTAATTGTTGCCGCTGCAATCTTAAATAATAAATTTTATTGAGGAGAGTTTTAGTATTTTCCTTCTCGATTTTTACTTCTAATTTGGAATCAAGAAACGCTTCTGCCGCACGCAATTCAGTAATTAGATTTTGAGGTTCTTCGTTAATGGAATCGGTTTGCAGTTCTAAATATAAATAAGTTAGAAGATTTAATAAGGTAACTGCTTCATCCAAGCCTTGAGGTGTAGCATCGGCAAAATGATTAATTCTGCTATCTAAAAAGGCAGTTAGCGACACCTGCATCTGTTTGCAAGAATTTTCTAATGTCCGTTTGTAGGAAAGTAATTCTTTGTTTTCAAATTGCTTATAAGCACGCTTTAATTCCATCCCAAACTCTTGTGCCATCCCAGCACGCAGATTAATGCGCGGGTTAAAATCTTGCCAAACTGGTTTACCGTTATCTCTTTCTAGTTCAAGAAAAGCATTGCTAAAATCTTCGCTGAGAATGAATTCTTTGGTATCTAATAACCATTTACGATTTATTTCTAAAGTAGATTTTGCCTGCGGTAAAAACTGCCGATTTAAAATATCATAAGCTAAAGAAGCACTTAAACGGTTGATAACTATTTCGCTGGGGAAAAATAGTTCTCCATAGCCAAAAGCACTGTAAGCGGGAAGTTTTCCTCGGACTTTTTGCGTACCAATTAATAAATTGTTGGTTTCGGCTTCTACGGTGAGAAAGCCTGCAAAAGCATCAGCATAGCTGGTTAAATTATCTTTTAGTCCACCAATTCGTTCATCGCACAGCCAGATGTTATGAAAAGGCGGTATTTTTTGAGTGTTTCCTACACCACCACTCATTTTGTCATCTAACTCGCGCAGAAGGGCATAGGCTGTACCGTAATCAGGGGTTGTGACTTGGGTAAATAATCCCGGTAGCAGCAATAAACCTTCTAAGCTATAACTCACATCAGTAAAATACTTATTAAACAACCAGCGAATCAACCGCACTAATTCAAAAACTACTCCCCTAACTTCAGGGTTGCTAATTGACATCATGAGATAGATTCTATGGGTGCTGCTTATTTCTACTCCTTGACGTTTCAAAGCAATTGCTGATTCCGATTGAGTCGCAGCTTTAATTAAATCAATTAGTTCTGTTTGCAGCTTATTAGTAGTTTGATTAAATTGTTCGTTAATTTGTTCTACAGAAATTTGTTTGCTATTATTTTTCTCTAAATCAAAACTATTATCGGCATTATTTAACTCAGAGCTAAAGCCAAAAGTTTGATTTTCCCGAATTAAAGTATAAATTTGAATTAAACGGCTTTGGATATTATTTAATTCTTCAAGTTGCCCTTTAATGGCGTTACAGAAAGCGGTACTATGAGGATCGAGTGCAATTAATATAGTTGGTTTTGGCATGATAACACTGACAAAAGCGTAGATTATTCCTATTAGATAATTACATCTAAATCTTCGAGGTATGATTCAATTTCCTGAATTTCCATTTCCACCTGTTCTCTTATTTGAGAATCAACTTTTCCCCCGCTTAAAACTTTATTTAGATACTTGATGTAATCTTCTAGAACTAACTTGGCTTTATCCTCCGAATCGTAGGTCATACTTTCAACTTTGTCAGAAATTTCTTTAATTAAAGGTAAATTACTCTTAAAAGCTTTAAATGCGGATTTGCGATCGCCACCTAAAGGTAAAAGTCCGTCTTCCGATTTCCGCGCTTGATCTGTATAAACAAGATATTCCCTTTTCTGATTGACGATTAATTTATACGGATTGGGTGCCAAGGCTAAAGCAAACCAGCGTAAGGCTCCACCGTCGTCTTCGGGAGGAATTAAATTAGGTAAATTAGTCCATTTGCGATCTAAATGCGGGAACACTTTATTCGGATCTAAGTAAGCCAATTCCATATCCTTCATACCATTGAAGGCAAATAAGGGCACACCTACTTCTACCCGGAATAAGGTAATTTTATGAGGTTCACCTGTCGGTACAAAAGAAGGATTTTCTCTTCCTTTGGGTAATCGACTTGAAAGCGGAGGATTGCTGAAAATTGTATTGTTACTCTCAACTCCGTAGTAATAAAATTCATTAATTACGTGTTGCTGTTGAGTCGGAATTTCCGATTCTTCATATTGCCACAGCGGAACTGCTAGTTTACCAAGCTGTTCTAAATCTGTTCCTGCATCTTCTGGATTACTATTTGTCAAAACCTCTTCAATGCTCATACTGGTAAGAGGATGATAACTCTCAACTAAAAATGCAATGATTTCTTTTTTGACATTTTCAGCTTTTTTCTCTGCCCAACTAGTCAAGCTTTGAGACTGTTCCCGATACCAACGGATAAAGTCTTCACCAGTAATATGAGGACGTTTCGATTCTAGATTGGCACGTTGGATAGTATGAATAAAAGGATTATCGTTTGCTGGTTGACGGTTTACAGAACTATGAATCTGCTGGATATCGCGGAAAACTTTATTTAAATTACTATGAATTAAACGGCACTTTTCCTGACTTTCTTCTACTTTCGTTCGCAATACACCGTAAAGTTCAGCCGCTTTATCGCAACGTTTCCAATGTAAATACATCTTCCACTTTTGATCAACTCGTTCTTTGTATCTCTGACAAGCAGCTTGAATAGCCTTCTTATTTCCAAACAAAGCTTCGGCAGTTTTTTTAATCTTTTCTTCTTGTGAATCTAATTTCAAAACATTAAAACTAGACTCCGCTTCTTTCGACTTCCGCTGTACGCTCTGCTGTAATTCATCAAGTTGCGAGGAAAGTTTGGTCAAAAATTGCAGCGCATAATTGATACCGTTGGGACGATTGATACCGCGTTCCCACCAAGTAGATACAGCCTCAGTTGTAGCCCGTTCTAAATTATAGAAATTTACTCCTATCTCTCTAGAAGCCTGTTGCTCAATCTTATCAAACTGCCGCTTGTACAATTCTTGTATAGTTGTCAAAGCTGTACGCTCAAAGCGCATTTCACCAATTCTAAATTCGGCTTTTATCTGTCCTCCACCCTTACTTTCAGTCAAAGTATTAAGGACAGTATTCGCTTCTCCCAACTTGCATTCTTGTAAAAACCGCTCTATTTCGCTGTCAAAATCGATTGTTGGGGTAGATGCAATCAACTCATCCTTGAGCAACTTATAAGCATCCTCCAGCATCATTCTATTGTACTGCTGTACGGGTAAAGCTAAGGTAGCAAAACCAAAGCTACAGTAGTTAATATTACGACCTCTGACTTTTTCTCCAGTCGCTAAATAAGCGCGAATATTATCGGCAACGTTAGCAGCATCAAGACCGATTTGAGAGCCAATTTGAATATATAAGCCATCGGCAACTAAATTCTGCAAATCGTCAGGACGGCTGACTACAGTGCCTTTTTTGTTAATACCATCAATCAAAAATACCGCATCAAAAGGAGGGCGATCGCACTTTACTTTAGAAATACCATAATTAATCTCAATGGCATTCGATGGTGATAAATTCCAAAAGTGTTCGATTTCTTTGAGAGCGCCATAAGCATTAGATTTTACCATGTGAGTTTGAGCAAGATTAGAAAAAACTCTGGGTAAAACAAAGACTCCCGTAATATTAGAAAAACTATTAAGATATTGTCTTGCTAAAAATGCCGTATCTAAAAAAGTACCGCTACCCGTTCCACCAGCCAAACTACCAACAATAAAAACTTCCACACCATCGCGATTAGAAACTTGAAAGTTATCTGAAAATGCTTGTTTGCTGGTGCGAATTCCCCGTACCTTATTGATTGCTTGACCTATCAAACTATTAATATCACTAACTTTAGCAAATAATGCTAACCTGCCTCTAGCGCGAATTTGTCCGGCACCGTTAATAATACCGTGTGAGGGAATTTGTTTGGGCCACCATTCATCGATATGTTCGTTGCGTCCACCTACCAAACCGCCTGGATTTGCTACAGATATAGCATAAAGTTCGTTTGGCTCTAAGACAACCTTGTTACCATCTGGGGATTTTTCACGTTCCTGGATGTTTTCTGTGGTATCAATAGAAAGAAACTGAATTATTTCTGGTACCGAACCATAAACATCGATGAATCGCTTTTTCAATTTGAGTACAACTTCATAACCCGTACCGCCTAAACCAATAACAACGGTAGGACGAAATACAACCGTAGGACGTGACATAAACTCTCCTTTGATATAATTATTTGAAAGTTTGATTTAATAGTTTTATTTAGTAGTTTGTCTGTCGTTGATGCTCAATCCAATTAAATTGGAGCTTGACGTTACCAATCTCGATTATGTCCTCATCGTAAAGTTCATCTGTAGTTACCTCTTTACTGTTGATAAAAATATTACCTTTTAAACAACGTAAATCGATATTCTTTTGTCCTGCTTCTCTCACCGTAACTAACTCGGCATCAGAATCAGTTCCAGCAATTACTGGTATTATATCGCTCAAGCATACTTTACTTTTATACAGATTAGTTAGACTAATCTCTTCATCTTCTGAGGATTTTGGCGGTGGTGACAAAATTATCAGCGCTCCTTCTAAATTTTTACGAGTGCGGATATCTTGAAGCAATTCTAAAGGTGTTTTACGCTGAATTAAACAAACTATTATCAAAGCAATTAACAGTAACAATAGTATTAATAAAGACCAAACTATTATTTTTCGCCATAGCGGTATCAGAACATTTAATTGAACCGACGCAGCCATCGGACTGGCAATCGGATTTTCTGGGATTAGTTGTAAAGTAAAAGTGCGATCGCCTTCAGAATTATTGTCTGCAACCTGCAACTGCAAAGGAATTTTAGTTTCTCCGACTTGCAAAGATACGGGTGAATTTGGTTGTACGACAGAAATTTTTTGAGATTCCTGTAGCTGCAATTTCGCGTTTCCAGATATATTGCTGCGAACTACCAAAGTTTGAATCGAAGTTGTTTTACCGACTTCCACAGATCCAAAATCTATTTTCGTCGGTTGTATTTGCAACTTCGCTTTGATAGTTACAGGTAAGTCAACGGTAATCGGTGCTATTGCTTTGTTTTCACTTGCCAATACCAACCGCAACCCGCTAACACCTCCTTGTACATCGGCTGGAATCTGCAAGCGAATGGGAATAGATATTTCTTTATTAGCTGCTAAATCGATTTTATTATTATTTGAAACTAAACGTATACCAGTATTTTTCGGATCTTCCAATTTCAAGCTTACGGTATTTTTAACATTACTCATACCTTTAATATTAAAAGATTCAGTAATTGTTCCAGGTGATACTAATGGCAATTTAGCAGCAGGTAAATTAACATCAAGCTTGGGTTCTACTAATACAGGTCGGATATTTTGAGCCAGTCGATTTAATTCAACTCCTCCGGGGTCCCGTAATACCCTTCCCTTCCCACAAAGTGCTGGATTATTCGCAAAATTATTTAGCTGTTTTTCGTGTTCTTTTAATCCTAAAGAGACGAAAAATATATAAGGTTTGCATTGTTGCTGAGGCAAAAGTATAGTATTATCGGGAATCGGAACCGGATTCGGAATACCACTTACGTCTTCCACTCCATCTGTTAAAAATAATATGCTAACAGTACGACCAAGAGCATCACTACGTTGATTCAACAAAGCTGAATGTTGCAAGGCTTTTTGTACAGCTTTACCCGTATGAGTACGCACACCATCAGCTTTAAGAGAAGCAATTATTTGTTTAAGTTGTCCTCGGTTTGAGTTGCTATTAATAGGAATATTTTGAGTCTGTAAAGTTACATCTTTATCAAAACTGTAAATAGTTACCGTATCGCCTAATTGAGCAGTATTAACAAAATCAGTAATCGAATTTTTTACCTGATTAAATATATTTTTGGTTCCACCCGCACCGCGCATAGAACCAGAAGTATCTACTACAATAATCCAGTCAATTGCCCCTTTTGAACTAGCTTGAGCCAATGCAGTGGATAAAAAAATCGACATTAGAGCAACAATGCTTTGAATTGAGAAATATCTCAACCAATGCTTGAAGTATCTAAAATTCATAGATTACTCCAAACACATTAAACTCAATTTTATAAATAAGTATCATATAATAAATGCCCCTATGCAGAAAATAAGACTGAATTAAAATTGATTCAGCCGATCTGTGAATACGATATTCGCAGCATAAAATTTTATTATTATGCTAAAAAATATAGGTTTAACTAATTATTTATGAAGTTATATCCTAACTAGATCAATATTGAAAATCCAATAGTAAATTTACTTAAAATATTTTGATAAAGCAAGTGAAAATACATGAATAAGCTATAGGTTAATTAGAAATACGAGGTTAAAGATAGTAAATCAATAAAAGAGAAATGCTAATTTTTGTTAATTCAATCAATAAACTAAATCTCCTAACCGTATAATTACAGTTTAAATAGTTATTATTACTGAAATATAGTTTCGATAGTTGCGATTACAAAACTTACGGTAGACGCATCTAATTAGATTATGTTGATTGCAAATTTTACTAAGATGCTCTTAAAATCAGAAGTTTAATACTCTTTCTCTCAACACTTTACCCCATAAACAAAAGGCTCCCCAAGCCCATAAAGAATTTTCTTCCGAATTATTTCCCGTACTCTATAGGAATTAAACAGCCATTTTAAACTATGTGAATAAATCAACCATTTATCTTGACTATATTCCATCGGAAAATCAATTAAATTATCAAATTTCGTAAAACCCAAATCATCCATCATTTTGATCGTGATTGGATTCGCACTTGAAGCATATATATTATGTTCTCTTTCTAAAGCCTTTTCTACAGATGCATAAAATAAAGATTTACCAATTCCTCTTCCTCGAAATTCTTCTAAAACAAATAAGGCTGCTATTTTATGCCATTTCTGATTTAGATCGTAATTTAAGCAGACTCCGACTAAGTTACCATTTTCATCTTCAGCAACCATAATATTTTGAGCTTTCAACCATTCTTTCAAGGTATAGCCCATGATGTATGGTGTTTTTTTGATTTCTTGAATTAGTAATTTTGCTTCAGCTTCACTTATTTGTCTTTGGATAATTCGGAAATTCATTGTTTTATTACAGGACTTTACCATTACTAGATGTAATTTATAAAATTATTAAGTAGGTGAGCGTAATTAAACGTAAGTGTATTTTGTCATTGCGACGAGGCACGAGGAAGCAATCCCAGCCGTTTGGAGCAAATTAAATTTCTTTACATAGTTGGTTTTATTTGTGTCAATTTATTTACTATCTTTTCTTATTCCCTATTCCCTATTCTCAATTTAACTTGTAAATATCGTTAAAACATTGAAAATAAACAATATTATAATCAGACAAATATTAAATTGACAGCGAATGATTTTTAATAAAACTTTTAAAACATTATTATCTGCTTCAAATTTACTTGTATCTGCCTGAAGTTTTGATAAGCAATAGGAAGTTTTAGTTAATGCTTGTTGGTAAAGTGAGAAATTCCAGACAATAATAATTAGACAACTGCTCAAACTAACTAAATAAGCTAATATTGTCCATTTTTGACCGCTGTAAGACATGGTTTCAAGTCCATATCTAAATTCAAAATTTCTAATAATTTCTATAATAATTAAGAGAGTAATATATGGAGCGATATCATTAATAAAACCCCAGGTGTATTTTGTATAATTCCGGTTAATTGTTTTAACGACTTGAGATGTTTTATCTTGAAGAATATTAAAATTTTTCTCTATTTCTTTCAATCGATAATTTAATTTAATTGTTCTTTTAAGACTTTGATTGTAAGCTTGAAAAGCAGCATAAACACTAACAAAGAAAAAAGGTACTGCTACGCAAAAGTATAAAACAAAAGAGCAGGGAAAATACAAAATTATTGGCAGATAATAATCTCTAAATTTTTCATTGCTATATTCATATCCAGAAATCTGTTGAGGTAGTAAAAAAATTAAGTGATAAAGTAAAAATGAAAATATAAAACTAGATAAACATATTGCTGTAAAACGATATTTTTTTACAGATTTAGATTTACTTCTTAAAACCTCTAAAGCTTCTTTTCTCCATACAATGCCAACTAAGTAAAAATGGTTGATTAGCAAAAAAGCGCTGCGAACAAATTCAATTAAGCTTCCATATTCCCCAAAATCTTTTATCCAAGGTTCGCTACCAGATAAATGATAAGATGATCCAAGAGAAATTCCGCAAATAAGCAATAATATCCCATAATAACTGAAGATTTTAGCTAAATATGCAGTTGATGGAGGTAATCTAGGTTTTGTATCTAACTCTTTCCATTCCTGCTCAAAAAACCAAAATGAACTTAATTGTTTATCAATCCAGTTTTGATTAAAAATTTCTTGATAAATACGGTTAGCTATCTTCAGTTTACCTTGCTGTTTAACTACTAATCCAGATAATCGTAATTCTACTTCTTCGTAACTATTAGTAGTTTCGATTTCGCCTTGACGATAAATTCTTTGATAAAGTTCTATTAAAATTACAGCACGTTGTTTGTCGTGAAGTATTCGATCGCGTATTGTTCTCAAATGTTCTGGTTCATCTCGTGCTTCCCAATTTTGGATTAGTTGGGTTTGCACTAACTCGGTAATGTCGGGGTTTTTGGTTTCCGCGTCAACTACTAATTGGCATAACTTTTGAGTTAAAAACGGTTGTCCTCCCGTCCATAATAGTACTTCTGCTAAAATTTGTTCGGGATTATCTACTTTGTTTACAAATCCCTTACTTAAAGATAATTTGGCTTCTTCTAGTTTAAAACCTTTTAATTCAATTGCTTGACCAATATTAAAAGGAGTGCGTCTTTTGTCTTCAATTAAAGTTGATGGTGTTGCGACTCCCAGCAAGCAAAAAGTCAGACGGTTATATTTAGGATTATCGGCGCGTTGGTTGTAGCAACTGCGGATAAATGCGAAAAAATCATCGGTTGGGAAATCTAAACTGATAACGCTATCAATTTCGTCAATAAAGATGACAATGTTTTCAGAAATAGATTCTAATAATACTTCGTTGATAATTTCACTTAAGCGCTGTACTCCCGAAAGAAAATCGCGATCGCACCACCACTGTTTCCAATCAACTTGAAGTGAACTTCCAAAAGTTCTAAATAAGCGATAGGCAATACCTTTGTACCATTGTTCTGAGCTGACTTGGCTGCCAGTCGCGGTTAAATCGATTGCAGCACAAGCAGTACCGTTAGCTTGCAACCTTTTCATAGTACGAACTCGCAAGCTCGATTTACCCATTTGACGCGAGTTGAGTACGTAGCAAAATTTTCCGGCTTTCAAACTATGATAAAGTTCGTCATCTGCATTTCGTTTAACATAAGTTGGATCGTTTGCCGGTAAACTTCCCCCTTGATATTTATAAGCGTAGGTTGATTCTTCTGTCATTGGTTAATATCTACGCCAACAAGCAATCGTGTAAATACAAGCGATATAAATTACAGCGAGGTTCTATTTTGTTGCCGCACCAATGCACTAATCCCATGCTGTGAAGTTTAAAGGCTTGCTCCGAATCAATTCTGACTGGCTGGTATTCTTCGATGACATTTTTCATCGCTGCGATTAATTTAGAATCTTGCTGTAAGTCTTGACTAATTTTTAGGAGATGATTTCTATATAATCCGGCTTCGGTAGCTGCTGTTTGCAAAAACTCATCTATTTTTACTTTTGGCTGGTTTTTAATATCAGTAAATGCTTTATGCAAAAGATAGGGATGTCCGCCGACTATTGCCATAAGTTTTTCGAGAAGAATACAATCTTTATCGAGTTCGTATTGTTTGGCTAATTCTTGAACCTGCTCAAGATTAAATTCTGGTAATTCAATTGGTAATCCAACATTAAAAGGCGATTGATTGATATTTAAAGGAATATAAACTTCTGTTGAATGCGCTACTATCAACCGCAATTTTTTCCACTCATCAATAAACTTGGCATCTTCATACCAAGAACGCAATAATCCGAAAAAATCTGCTGCAACTTCTTGATACTTAAAAACTCTATCTACGTTATCTAAACCTAACACTAAGGGAGTATCTACATTCGCGAAAATATAATCTTCAAAATAAGCAGTACAGTTATCATTGCTGCTAGAATCTGCATCCCATAAATCGGCTACATGATTTTTTAGCTTTAACCGTCTGCTGATGCTGCTACACAACCAACGCAATAATTTATCCAAACTTTTGATAGTGCATTCATCGGCTTGCAGCAAGTTTAAATGTACTGTTTTATAACTCTGCTTTACTACTGAATCAAAAATCTTGTTCATCAAACAAGTTTTACCCATCTTCCAAGGGGCTTTGATCCGAATTAACGCCCCTGGCTGAGAAATCTCTTGATAACACATAGATTCCACGGGAGGACGATTTATATAATTATCGGTAATAATTAACGATTCTTCTTTACCAAAATTATCTTGTAACGGTACATTTTCCTTGGCAATAGAATTATCTTGAAAGCATCTTTTTAACGCTTCTTTGAAATTATTTTTTTTAACTTTTTCTCCCAAACCTTCCGAAAGCAGCTTCCATAATTTAGGCGCTACATCTTGACTTATATAACTTAAAGTATAGTTATTTTCTTCAGCAATCTCTCCATAATCTTGTTTGTGCCAAGCACCCCGAATTATCGCCGTTTCAACATCCGTCAGATTTCTCTGCGCTCTAGAGTAGATAAGATTATTCGCAATTTTCAGCGCTTCATCCAATACAAAGTCCATTTTTCTAGATTTACTCAGGAAGGGAACCGAAATTTATGAGGAGAAATACATTTATGTAAACCCCTACTTTATATACCTCAATTTACCTGAAGATTCCTGAAAAGCACTCAATGTTCCCGGATAACAGTTAAATTACTTAGGTAAAGTAGTCCAGAATTTAACTCAAGTCGTAAACTTATTAACCGTGCATACTTAGAAATGTAAGCCAAACACAACCAAGCGTAGGTTGAAAAAATGAAACGATTAATAAGTTTTACTAGTGCGATCGCAGTTTCTACATTAAATGTAGCTGCTAGCGTACCAGTGACTGCACAAAGCAGTATTCAAGCCCCGGCAGAATTTGAACGTCCGATAAGTATTGATAAAATAGAAGCTCCTATCAAAGGATTTGAACGTCCCAATCCTAGTGAAGTTAGAATTAACAAGGCACCCATAAACCAAAATATTGAAAGCGTTCAACTTGATCGGAATCAAATTCAAGTTATCAAGCAGAAGCCGACTCAATTCCAAGCTTTTGAGGTTAAAGATCCAGAGACGGGAAAACCAATACCGCCAAGTACAATACTAACTTTACCTAATGGTGAAAAAGTCAAAGCTGGAGAATATTACGCTCAATTAAACAAGCTAGAAAGAGAATTTAACCAAATCGGTTATTCTTTACGTCAGCCTGCGGAAGAAGTTACCATCCAAAGTTCTACTATTAATAAGCAGGAGTTACAAAAGCAGCAACAGCTTCTGGAAAAAACTCCCGAAAAAATTGACCTCAGTGTTGAGATTCAAAAGGAATTGGAGCCAAGTGAGGTTCTTAGAACAATTGAGAAAGGCCCCATAAAACAAATCGATCCTCGATTACCAGGGGGAGTACCTCAAATAGACAATCCTCAGATTAATCCGGGTACTATAAAGCCGATTAATCCTCAAATTAATCCAGGTACTATACAGCAGATTAATCCTCAACTCAAACAAACTAAAGGCAACTTCAAACTTGCTCAATCAAGTTCCGGCTCCGGTACATATACCAGAAGTTGGGATAAGGAGGTTGGTAAGAGAAGTACTTTCGCTGCTTATCTCAAAGGAAAACTAGAGTTAAAAGGTTCTAGAACTGATACCAGAGCTTCTGCTGAAGGTAGTAGTGGTGGCTATGCATTCAATCGCAACTTTGAATTAGCACGCGGGACAGCAACTGTATATGCACCCGTATCCGGTAGAGGTACCGTAAATGCTGGTTTATATGTTGCCAAACAAAACGTTTATAATTTCCAAACCGGATTTGCAAGTAATTTTTCCAAAGGAGACTCTTTCTCTCGCTCCTTAGATTTCGGAGTTGCCAATATTAGGTTCTTCGTCGGGCCAATTCCGATGAGCGCTAGATTTGGCGTTCGAGGAAGTGCCGGCTTCAGATATAATATGGCGGCTTCGGGTGCATCTAGATTAGCTTATGCACGATTGAATCCCTTTGTCGATTCTAGAGCTTATGGACAGGGTGGTGCTGATATCGTAGTTGGTGGTTCTGGTGTAGGGGTCAACTTATTGTTGCTCAAAGATAATCTCAACGCTTACGCTTCAGCCAGAGTCGGTTTTGCTTCAGCTAATCGCGCATATCTGCAAACTTATTATTCTGTTTACAACGATATGGAAGCCCTCAGCGGTAAAGTTTATGCTTACGCTTACGTCTACGTGCCCAGATTTGGTATTCCACCCTGGAGAAAGAAACAGTGGAATTGGAACATCTTTGACTGGACTGGCTTTAAGCAAAGAGGCTACTTACTCCGTGGCTCCAACAGAATTTACATCTAAAGGGAGTGGGGAGTAGGGAGTAGTTAGGAGTTAAGAGTTAAGAGTTAGGAGTTAAGAGTTAGAAACTTGATATTTCTCTTGTCTCCCCATCTCCCCATCTCCCCATCTCCCCCCTCTCCCCATCTCCCCATCTCCCCATCTCCCCCCTCTAAAACTATGTCTTTCAATACTCACCGACAAATCAAAAGATTATCTCAACGCTATAAATCGATTTTAATTATTTCTGGTTTACTGATTTTTGCCGTTCCGGGAGCAGTTGTTTACGGTAAACAATTTAGTCAATTTGGTAATGTTTTAACTTCTAGAGTTTTAAATCAACAAACACTACCAGCTTACCAATTTACTCCCGGTCAACGTTTAGTTTACAATGTTGATTATCAAAATTCTTCTAAGTCCGATCTGAGAGTTTTATTTCAAGATATAAAAACTAATAATTCTGCTGCACCAGCGGGAGTTAATGCTTTTATAAACGACTTTCAAGTCAGCCTTCAAGGTCAGTTAATTATTACAGTTTTAGAACAAAAAGATGATAAAATACTTCTTTCTTATAGTTTACCAAATTCCACAGTCAAAATTACTTCTAGCGGACAAGAAGCAGTAGAGCAAGGGCAACTTATTCAAGGAGATTTAAAACAAGATATTTTTGCCGAACTTAACTCTCAAGGTAAAGTTATTTCTGTTAGTTTCGACCAAAATGTCAGCGATATAGCTCAAAATTTTGCTCGTACTCTTTTAGGTATTAGTCAGTTTGTCACCCCTAGTTCCGACCGTAATCCTAGTAATTGGGAAACTCAAGAAGATGACCCCAACGGTAAGTATATTGCTCGTTATGAAAGTAGTTGGGGAAAATTTGAAAAATCCAAGTTGCGTTATTTAGAATCAACTAGCGCTAAAAAACCGAATGCATCAGATGTAAAGACTACAATCAAGCCTGAAGGTAAGTTAACCGCTAATTTTAACCTTCAAAATGGATATTTAATTTCTCTTAAAGGTATAGAATTACAACAAATAATTATTTCAGAGAAGAATGTTGGACAAGTAAAAACTGAGTTGGATATGACTTATATCAGCCAAACTGTTTTAAATCCCCAACAATTAACTAAACTACAAAATGCTAGAACAGAACGCAATCTATTATCACAATCGGTAGCACTTTCAGCAACTCCCTCAGAAGCAGAAACAGAAGCCAAAATCCAGCGTCAAGAATTAGGAGATGCTACCTTAGAAACCTTACTTGCTGACTTAAAAAAAGCTGAAGCTTCATCAGATGAAAATCAAAACCATACTCCTCTATATCTCAAATTAAAAGCTTTAGTATATTTACAGCCAGAGACAAGTCAAACTTTGGGTAAACTATTAGCTACTGCCGATGCTCAGAGTTTAACTATGCAAATTCTATCGGGAGCATTAAGTGCTGTAGGTAATTCCCAAGCACAAACCGCACTTACCGATATTATCAACGCTCGCAGTCAAGATTGGGATGCAATGTATGTGTTAATTCCTAGTTTGGGTTCGGTAAATAATCCGACTCAAGAAGCAGAAGATATTTTAAGTAAGTTAGCATTTAATTCTAACGACGAACGGATTGCTTCTACCGCTCAATTAGCTTTAGGAACAGTGGCGTATAATTTAACCGAAGCATCGCCAACTAGAAAGAATAAAATCGTCAAGCAGTTCGTACAAAAGCTCTCAAAAGCAAAATCTGAAGAACAAACTAGACAATATTTACTAGTCTTAGGAAATACTGGTTCTGCAAACGCATTTGATACCATAGTCTCATTTACAAAAGCTTCTTCAGTAAAAATTCGTGGCGCTGCAACATCAGCATTAAGGTTAATTGATAATAAGCAAGTTGACAATGTAATTACAACAATATTAACCAAAGATCCAGACGATAGCGTTAGATTAGAAGCCGCAACAACATTAGGATACCGAGAGATAAATCCAGAAACTTTTAAAATCCAAAAGCAGGCATTTACCTCAGAAAAATCAGTCACAGTTCGCTTAACGTTATTAAGAAATTTATGGCAAGTTCGCGAACAGTTTCCCGAAGTTGTCAAACTTGTCAAACAAGCCGCTCAAAACGATGCTTCTCCTGAAGTTAAAGAAGCAGCAGCAAGTATTATTGAGACAGATTTTTAGTAATAAATGGGTTCGTAGTAGCGCTACTACGAACTAATTTAATCTATTTCCCTTCACAAGCCTTCATCTTCACCCTCTCCGCTAACAACGTAAACAAAACAATCCCGCAAAAATCCGCCGCCAAATCGACTAAATCAAAACTACGGTTAGGTGAAAATATTTGCAAGCATTCTTCTATTAATACAAAAACGCTAATAATAATCGGCACTGAAGGAAGAGAAAAACGGAAAATATTTATTTTACGTTTATTAAATGCTAAATGTCCTAAAAAAGCCGAAAATCCCATCAACAGAAAATGCATTATTGTGTCGAAATAAGGGAATTGTTTTATTTCAGTAGGAATAATCTTTAAATAAGCCGATATAGATATTGATAAAATAATTCCGATGTAAAACCAAAAGGCGATTACCCAAGTACGATTAGATTTCATTACAAATTATTTATATAAAATAAAAAAGCGTCTGTTAACAGCTTCAAGCATAACAAACGCAATTACGTAAATACCCTTAAAAGAAAGTATTAAAAAACTAAATCTCTCCGTCAGGGTAAGCGCCCATTTCCCGTAATTTCGCTTTCAACTGCTCCACTTCAGCTTCAGCAAGTTCTGCGCGTTGACGCTGTTGTTCGGCACGTTGACGTTCTTGTTCTACTTGTTCCTCTGCTTGCCGTCTTGCTACAACTTCTTGCTGTAAGGCTGCTGCTAATTCGTCGGGTATCAGCAGCTTCTCGCCGTTATCTTCTCGGTAAAAGCCAATTAATCGCCCTTCTACTTGTAAACGTAATTGCAACGGTTCGCTGCGGCTATCGGTAATAGATTCGTAGATTTCCCCACGCAATCTATAGCCGCGCAATTTTTCTTCTATCCATTCACCTTTGGGGTCAAATAACCAGTATTCTTTGACACCTAACTGTTCGTAAAGTGTCTTCTTGAAAATCTGGTCTTTATCTTGCGTACCACCAGAAGTCATTTCAAAAATTACGCTGGGGACTTGCCCTTCTTCCCACAGTTTATAATTATCGCGTCCGCCGGGAGCAACATCGAAAATTACCATTACATCCGGCGCAACCCGCAATTTAGGAAAACCTTGGGAGTAGTATAAAAACTGGTCGCCCAAAACCGTTGCTTGACGATTTGCCAGATATTGCTTCAGAACTTCCAGAGTAGTTAATAAAGCATAAAGATGGTCAAAAGTTTCCGCCACTGGTTCTCCATCAGCGCTGGGGTAGAAGATTTCGGTTTGAGAAGCGACAGGTAAAGTAGCTGTCATAGGGAATTTTGGATTTTGACAACGGATGCGTTTCTTTTAGATTTTGCGGAAAGTTGGGGGGTAGATTTACGAACCCCAAACTTTCCTGCACCAGATTTTGGATTTATTTTACGAATAAATCATGGGGTTGAGTCCTTTTTAAATTTTGGATGAAAATTGTATTTAATCCAAAATCTAAAATCGCCTTATCTTTGCAGATTTATTTGCTCTTGCAACCAAGAATCTACTAGCTGTCCATCTTTGCGCCTTAGCTCAATCTCTATAAGCATCTCCTCTTCGGAACCGGCAGCTACGGGTTTTTTAGGATAAATTTTGTGGAAAAGAATATCGTAATCGGCAGGATTTTGATTATGCTCTTTCAACCAATCTTGCACTTTTGTTGTTGCAAAGAACGATTGCCCTTGCTCGAACATCGAAGTAATCTGCATTTGTAGGTTGTAAGGATCTAGTTTACCCATTATAAAGCTACCTTTGTAAAGAAATTTTTCGTTTGGGTATTATCCCAGTCGTTTTTTCTATAATAATTCTTGTACGGCAGGGAGTGCCGGAATTAACGCTTGAGGAGCTAGTTGCAAGACTAGGATAACACTGATACTAGAATAATCAGTGTGCCCAAGAAGCTAAACCCTTGTGGTTTATGCACTTCACAATTTTTAAGGATGGGCAGGCTTTTGTCTGCCCCCTAAAATTTTCAAACTACTACTTCATATCTATTTTTGAAATATCGAGGAGACGTAGCACTGCGCCGCGTCTCTAAAGCTGTTTTGTGTTTACCCACTTGTCAAAAGAGCGAGTTTGCTTGCTCGCTTGCGGTTCCCATTTATTCCAAGGCGGTTATTGACTTTTTTTGTTCCCAATTCCCAATCCCTGCATAAATGAAAAAACTTGTCCGGTATGAAATATCAGAAGCGGTGAAAACACTGCGAACGAAAATCAGACCGAACAAGGATTAAAAAAATGCTTACTTCAACTTTACTCGATATGTGTGAAATGACCAACTTGCAACCTGGTAAAAAAATTACCATTTTAGGTGCAGGAATTGCAGGTTTGGTTGCGGCTTATGAATTAGAACGTTTGGGACATGAAGTTGAGATTCTCGAAGGTAGTCCCCGTGTAGGTGGAAGAGTTTGGACGCATCGCTTTGGTAAGGATAATAATGCTCCATTAGCAGAATTAGGAGCAATGCGGATTCCTAGCAGCCACCAGCATACATTACATTATGTTAAAGAATTGGGATTGAGTGACAAACTGTGTAAATTTATGACGGTATTTGAAGAACAAAATGCTTTTATTAATTTAGAAGGTAAAATCTTCAAAATGAAGGATGCTCCTCGTATACTTCAACAGCGCTACCAAGGAATTTTTACAGATACTCGTTACAGCGAACAAACTCGTTTATTTGCAGCTTGGTTAAAAACTATTGTTGATACTATTTCCCCTGGCGATTTGCGCGAAGGTTTACAAAATGACCTCGAATCTCACTTGATGGATGAGTTGGAAAGATTGGATTTAGAACCTTATTTTTGCGAAGATAATGAGTCAATCGATTTGCAATATTTCATTAAAGAAAATCCCGGTTTCCGGGCTCGTTGCAGCAAAGCTTTAGATATGTTTTTTGAAGATATTTTAGTTGAAACTAGTAAGGATTTATTGCAGCTTCAAGGTGGAATGGAGCAAATTATCGATTGTTTGGTAGAATCAATTAAATCTCCTATTAAGTGTAATCAGAAAGTAGTTGCTATTAGAGTTAATCCCGAATTTACAGAAATTGATTATGTAGAAAATGGCGAAAAATACACCCGCAGTTGCGATTATGTATTGTGTACAATTCCTTTTTCTGTATTGCGAAAGATGGAGTTAGAAGGATTTGATCAAAGAAAGTTAAATTCGATTCGCGATACTTATTATTGTCCCGCGACAAAGGTTGCTTTCCACACCAAAGAAGCATTTTGGCAAAAACAAGGTATTCGCGGTGGTGCTTCTTTTAGCGGTGAAGGTGTGCGTCAAACATATTATCCTTCTGTTAAATTTACTCCTGAAACTGGTAGCGTGATGTTAGCTAGCTATACGATTGGTGATGATGCTGAGCGTATGGGAATGATGTCAGAAGAAAAGCGTCACGATTACGTTAAAGATGTTGTTGGTAAAGTTCATCCGGAATTGCAATCGGAAAATATGGTTGTAGAAGCAACTTCTATTGCTTGGGGTAATTACGAATGGAGTGCTGGCGGTTGCGCGGTACATTGGGATGACGTTGCTGCTAATACTTCTAATTATTTGGAAGCAGCTAGAAGACAACATCAATTGTTATTTGCTGGCGAACATTGTTCTAGATATCCTGCTTGGTTACAAGGTTCGATTGAATCTGCTTTGGAAGCTGTTTACGATATTGTTTCCGATAAGAGAATGAATCGCGTTGCTACAAGTTTTGTTAGTAAGATAGAGGATGCTTCTGTTTTACAGGCTGCTTAGAATCATTCGTCAAAGTATTGTAAATAATATAGTACTTCCAAGTTATTGGAGATAAATAATAAACCCGGTTTTTTTGTGAAAAAGCTGGGTTTTAATTATAGAAAAGAAACCCCTCTCCAAACCTCTCCCCCACAGGGAGAGAGGCTTTAAAACCCTACTTCCCTTGTAGGGAAGGGGGCAGGGGGGCTAGGTCTGCGTATAAAATTAAACTATCTAAATGTTTTCTGGAGATGTCTAATTAAAATAATCGACATAACACACCCTACAATCTGTTCCCTACCTTCTCATAAATTGCATAAACTATTAAACCCTCCCCCTATATAAAAGTATCAGATGAAAACAAGGAAAAAAAATGATTATTGTTACCCAATCCGGAACCCCTGAAGTTGAAATTGAGCGTATTATTGATGAATTGAGCATTTATGACGGAACTGTTGAGAAAATTGTTGGTAAAGAGAAGGTTGTAATTGGTTTAGTAACAGATACTTCTGATATTAATCTTGGATATATTCAACAAATTAGTCCTTTCATCGAGCAAGTTTTCCGAGTTGAACAACCTTTCAAACGAGCTTCTTTAGAATACCGTAATGGCGAACATTCTGAAGTTATTGTCCAAACTCCTAATGGTGCGATCGCCTTCGGTCAAAATCATCCTCTGGTTGTTGTGGCTGGCCCTTGCTCGGTAGAAAATGAAGAGATGATTGTTGAGACTGCAAAAGTAGTCAAAGGTACTGGCGCTCAGTTTCTTAGAGGTGGTGCTTACAAGCCTCGTAGTTCGCCTTATGCTTTCCAGGGACACGGTGAAAGCGCTTTACATTTATTAGCTAAGGCTAGAGAAGTTACTGGTTTGGGAATTATCACCGAGGTAATGGATACCGCAGATTTAGATAAAGTTGCAGAGATTGCGGATGTAGTGCAAATTGGCGCTAGGAATATGCAAAACTTCTCGCTGTTGAAGAAAGCTGGTGCTGCTGGTAAACCAATTTTACTAAAACGCGGAATGTCTGCAACTATTGAAGAATGGTTGATGGCTGCTGAATATATCTTATCTACTGGCAATCCTAACGTGATTTTGTGCGAGCGGGGAATTCGCAGTTTTGATAAGAAATACACTCGCAATGTTCTAGATTTATCGATTGTTCCAGTATTGCGGACTCTGACTCATTTACCGATTATGATCGATCCCAGCCATGCTACTGGTTACTCAAAGTTTGTTCCCACAATGGCTAAAGCGGCGATCGCTTCCGGTACCGATTCTTTGATGATTGAAGTTCATCCCAATCCTGCAAAAGCTCTTTCCGATGGGCCGCAATCTTTGACTCCTGGAAATTTCGTTGACTTGATGCGAGAATTGAAGCCTTTAGCGGAATACTTTGGGCGTGGTGATTCTGCTTTGATAAATTCAAAACTTATTGCTGAAAGTGGAATTAAAGTTGGTGTTTGAGAATCCGAATAGCGAATAAAATATCAGGTTCGTAATAAGTGCTATGCCGCAGACGGCACGCTCCGCTAACAGCGCTCTAAGTACTAAAGTCCTTACTACGAACTATAAATTTAATAGTTTTAAAAACCTGTTTTTTGGAAAAACCAGGTTTTTTTGTTTTCATTACCAAATACTACTTTCATGCATTTTGTAAGATAACGTTATTAGTTGAGTACGACATGGATTATCAGTCTTTAGTCTTATATCGATTGCCTGGTGGTGAGTGATATATTGATAATTAGAAAAACATTTGAACGATTTTTTTCATGAATAATGCATTTGTAAGAAACTTTTTGGGTTCAAAAAAACTTGCATCTGAGGTAGCACAACGTGCCCAAACCTCTGTACCTGCTTATAAAAAATTTTTGCAAAAACACGGATTTAATGTCGGAGATCCATTTGAAAATTTACCTAAGTCAGATAAGGAAACTTATGCTAAGGTCTACTTATGGAATGAATTACTTGCAGATGATTATGAGGAATGTTTTAGCATAATTCGCTCCTCGGGCTCTTCAGGGCACAAATTTTACTGGCCCCAGATGAAATCAGCTAATCGATCCTCACCTGCTGCCTTAAAGAATTTTCTAGAAAATGCCTTCGCGATTCACCAAAAGAAAACACTAGCTATTGTAGGACTTAGCTTGGGTAGTTGGCTCGGTGGAGATACGATGTCTTGGAGTTTAAAAAGCATGGCAGTTGATACAACTTATCCCTTCTTCGTATTCTCTCCAGGCAACAATCTCGATGAAATTATTGAAACAATCAACAGTACACAATCCTTAGTAGAGCAAATTATCTTGTTTGTAGCTCCGTCGGCGATCGCCTATCTTCAACTTAAAGCAACTGAGTTAAAACAACCTCTTCCCTTGGATAAAATAAAGTACGTAGTTGTAGCCGAACCTTTTGCAGAAAGCTTGCGAGCTTCCCTTCAGAAGCGTGCAGGTGTCGCAGATAATACCCCATTTATGTATTCTCTTTACGGCAGTGCAGATACAGGTACCCTTGGAGTTGAATCGCAACCAACGATAGCTTTACGAAAATTGCTGTATCAAAACAGTGCTTTAGCTAGTGAATTGGGTATAGAATCTCCAATCCCTAATTTCTTCCATTTTCTGTCTAGTGATACTTTCTTAGAAACTGTCGATGGACACCTTTGTGTAACTCGTTGGCAAGGAATTCCGATAGTCCGCTATATTGTCTATGACCGAGTATCATTATACAAATGGAAAGAATTGAGGCAAGCTGTTCTCAACTCGAAGCATCTAAATTCCTCAAATGAAGCACTGATAGAAATTTTATCTAAAGCTAGCGAGCAGCTTCCCGACTTGTTGGCTGTTACAGGTAGAGCAGACAAATGTCTAATTGTTGGTGGTTCCAATTTCACAGAATATATACTGGATGCAGCAGTCAAATGTGAAGAACTCGATCAAATTCTCACCGGATTATATCGCGCTAAATTAGTTTATGAAGAAGATAGACAGTATCTCGCATTCGATCTAGAAATTCGGCAAGATATTTCACCCGAACAAGAAATTATAGATCGAGTTTATTATTCTCTGATAAATTCTTTGGGACAATTTAAGCCAAGCTTCCGTAGTCAGTGGCAAAATATTTATAGTGCTTGGGATAATCACCCCACAAAGCGTGTTCTAAAACTGAATTTTATTCCTTGGCCTGGTCTCTCTGAACTAGCAAAAACAAGCATTAAACAAAGGGGAATTATTAATTAATTTGACACGGGCTTTAGTACAAAATATGCAAAAAAAGCCATCGTTACAACCAGTCGTCTAAAAGAAAATGAGCTTTTCAGAATAAAGCAACCGCAAGGTTTTGGGATGAACCACACCTGTGATAGATGCTGCGTGAAAAGCTACATTACCAAACTAATAATTCAATACCTATGCCATTTCTCTACGATGAGTACAGCCATTTATAAAATAATTTAGTCAATCTAGGCATCACTACATAAGCCAACAAGATAACTACTAACCCAGTCATAATTGCTTGACGTAATAGAAAATGTAAAGGTGCTAAATAAGGGCCTAAAAAATAACCAAGGATAGATGCACAGATAAAAACCCCAATCCAGGTGACAAAGGCAGTTTTATGCTTTGCTGGTGGAGCAGAAGCAGTGTTAGGAAGAGACACTAGGGCTTCTAATCCCGTTAAATATTGTACATTTTCAGGCTTTTCAATTAAAGGTTGTGCGCGTTCTATCCACTGTTTTCGTTCGGATGACTTCATCCACTCGCAGAGATTTTTATAGTTATTAAAGCGTAGAATAATTACATATTCGGTTCTACCAGGTTGCGGTCTGAGAATAGTTAACCCACAATGACCTTCAAATTGTCTTGCTGCTTCAGAAATTCCTTGCAACCAATCTTCATATCCCGATTCGCGACCGGGACGGATATAGTGGGATATAACGGCTGTAACTTGTTGATTTGATTGATTTTCTTGTAAATTCAACATTACTTTTTTTAAATTTGTAGGGTACTATTAACGCGATTGGTAAGGCACCAATTAACCAATGGTGCGTGACGGTAATATCACTTTTTTTAGTCATGTTTACAATTTATCGTGACCGTCACACACCCTACAAGTTGCAACATTTTTTATTAAGAACTGTAAACCATTCTCCCGGCGTTGCATAAACACTATTAACCAACCCCTATAAGAAGTATTGAACGTAATTGGAATAATTAATATGCAATTTGACACCAATTCCTACACCACAAGCGGTGGTATATTTATATCCCGTTCGGTTACGAACACTTCTATCGATTCCGCTATTGATGAAGTTTTGATGCGTTTGGATTCTCAACGGGGTGGTTTACTCGCTAGTAGTTATGAATATCCCGGAAGATATAAAAGATGGGCTATCGGTTTTGTCAATCCTCCTTTGGAAATATCTACGAGAGACAGAACTTTTAAAATTACCGCTCATAACGAACGAGGTTTGATTTTACTGGGTTATTTAGAAGAATTATTTTTAGATAAACCTTATATAGAAGAGATAAATCGAGAAGATAATTCTATTTCGGGTTCTATTAAACCGAGCGATCGCCTTTTTTCCGAAGAAGAAAGAAGCAGACAGCCATCTGTATTTAGCGTGATTCGAGAAATCATCTCTGCATTTTTTAGCCCATTGGATGAAAATTTAGGGCTTTACGGTGCTTTGGGTTACGATTTGGTGTTCCAGTTTGAACAAATGCCCAAGCTGTTGGAAAGGGAAGATGACCAAAGGGATTTAGTTTTATATTTACCCGATGAGTTGTTAGTTGTTGATTACCATTTACAACAAGCTTTTCGGATGCAGTACGATTTTGTCACCAAAAACGGTAGCACTAGAGATTTACCTCGCAAAGGCGAAAAAATTGATTATCGCGGTAAGCGTCTCAACGTGACTCAAGGTTCCGATCATGCACCGGGAGAATATCAACAGCAGGTTATTAAAGCTCTCGATTATTTCCGACGCGGGGATTTATTTGAAGTTGTTCCTTCTCAATGTTTTTCCGAAACCTGCGAAAAATCTCCTACAGAACTATTCCGCACGCTGATCAAAATTAATCCCAGCCCTTATGGATTTATCTTTAATATGGGTGGGGAATATTTAATTGGTGCTTCTCCAGAGATGTTTGTTCGAGTTGAAGGTAGACGTGTAGAAACTTGTCCCATCAGCGGCACAATTAGAAGGGGAGAAACTGCGATTGATGATGCGGTACAAATTCAAAAGCTGCTTAATTCGCGCAAAGATGAATCCGAGCTTACCATGTGTACCGATGTCGATCGCAACGATAAATCGCGGATTTGCGAACCCGGTTCTGTTAGAGTTATTGGTCGTCGTCAAATTGAAATGTACAGCCATCTGATCCATACAGTTGACCATGTAGAAGGTGTACTAAAACCCGAAGCCGATGCTTTAGATGCATTTTTGACTCATTTATGGGCAGTTACCGTTACCGGAGCGCCAAAACGTTCGGCAATGCAGTTTTTAGAGCAAAACGAACGCAGCGCCAGACGTTGGTATGGTGGAGCAGTAGGAGGTTTTAATTTTAGAGGTGGTTTAAATACAGGTTTAATTTTAAGAACCATCCGACTCCAAAATTCAATCGCAGAAGTAAGAGTTGGTGCCACAGTTTTGTATGATTCCGACCCCGAAGCAGAAGCACAGGAAACTTTAACTAAAGGTGGTGCTTTATTCCAAGCATTAAATAGAGCATCTCATCAAGTTGCTTTACCAATAGTTCCAGTTGGCATCAAAGAAGCCAAGCCAGCAGCAGGGAAGAAAGTTTTACTAATAGATTACGAAGACTCATTCGTGCATACCCTCGCTAACTATATTCGTCAAACAGGAGCCACAGTCACAACATTACGACATGGTTTTCCCGAATCCGTATTTGACGAACAACAGCCAGATTTAGTTGTATTGTCACCGGGGCCAGGAAAACCTAGTGATTTTAATTTAGAGAGCGCGATCGCCGCTTGCAAAAAACGTGAAATCCCTATATTTGGCGTATGTTTGGGCTTGCAGGGAATAGTAGAAGCCCACGGTGGAAAATTGGGAGTTTTAGATTATCCCCAACACGGTAAAACATCTTTGGTAAATGTAGTAGATAAAAATTCCGTTGCTTTCAAAGACTTACCAGAAAGCTTTGAAGTCGGTAGATATCATTCCCTGTATGCTTTACAAGAGAATTTACCAGAAGAACTAAAAATTACAGCCATATCCCAAGACGGAATAGTAATGGGAATAGAACACAAAACCTTACCAATAGCCGCAGTACAGTTTCATCCCGAATCCATCATGACATTAGTTGGAGGAGCGGGATTAGCAATTGTAACTAATGTAGTAAGTGAATTTACCTGTTCCGCTAAAGGAGTAGTTTTGGCAAATTGAGAGGGGTAGAGCGGGGAGACAAGGAGAAATTAAAATAAGACTCTGCGCTCCTTTGCGTCAACCTTTGCGCTCCTCTGCGTTAACAAAATAACCCAAACCGATTCGATATTACTCCTAACTCCACTAATATTTTCCGAAACCATTCAAATCCTGCATAAACTCAGATTCCTTCCCCCTACAAAAATGATACGAATCATAAATCCAAAATCTAAAATTAAAATGGAATCAATATCCGAAAAATTTAAACATCTCCGCGCCCAAAACCAATGTGCTTTAATTCCATTTATCACAGCTGGCGACCCGGATTTAGAAACCACTACTGAAGCATTAGGAATACTAGAAGCAAACGGAGCCGATTTTATTGAATTAGGAGTTCCTTATTCCGATCCGTTAGCGGATGGCCCGGTGATTCAAGCAGCAGCTACCCGCGCTTTGGAAAGGGGAACTCGTTTAGATGATGTTTTACGAATCGCGCAGTCGGTAACTCGTAAAATTGAAGCTCCGATTATTCTATTTACTTATTACAACCCTATTATTAACTTAGGAATTGAGCAATTTCTCAAAAGAATAGCCGAAGCCGGAATTAAAGGTTTAGTTGTACCCGATTTACCTTTAGAAGAAGCAGATACTTTAATTAATACCGCCGAAACTGCCGGAATTGAAGTTATTTTACTCGTCACTCCCAATACCCCCGACGACAGAATCAAGGCGATCGCCGAAAAGTCTCGCGGATTTATATATCTTGTCAGCGTCACCGGAGTTACCGGGGTTCGTTCCCAATTGCAGACACGGGTAAAAGATGTACTGCAAAACATCAGAAAATTTACAGATAAACCCATCGCCGTTGGTTTTGGTATATCCAGCCCAGAGCAAGCTCGTCAAGTAAAAGAATGGGGAGCAGATGCAGTAATAGTCGGTAGCGCATTCGTCAAACGCTTAGGAGAATCCACACCATACAAAGGATTAAGAGCCATTACAGAATTTTGCGCCGAACTAAAGTCAGTTATCAGCGAACAGTTAACAGTGAGCAGTTAGGAGTTATGAGTGAAGAATGTAGTGGGAGCGTCTCGCTCCTTAGATAATAACTATTTTTTTCTACCCCCTCTCCCCCCTCTCCCAATTACCAATTACCCATTATCAAAATCATGTTAACAACTCAAAAAACAACTCCAGAACATAACGGTAGATTCGGAAAATTCGGCGGAAAGTATGTTCCTGAAACTTTGATGCCTGCTCTAAGTGAATTAGAAACGGCTTATCAAAAGTATCGCAATGACGCGGATTTTCAAAAGGAACTGCAAGGATTATTGCGGGATTATGTCGGACGCTCTACTCCCTTATATTTTGCTGAAAGACTTACTCAACATTACGCTCGTCCCGATGGTACGGGAGCGCAGATTTACTTAAAAAGAGAAGACTTAAATCATACTGGCGCTCATAAAATTAATAATGCTTTAGGTCAAGTTTTACTCGCCAAACGCATGGGTAAACAAAGGATTATCGCGGAAACTGGAGCCGGACAACACGGTGTTGCAACTGCTACTGTATGCGCTCGATTCGGTTTAGAATGCGTGGTTTATATGGGCGTTCACGATATGGAACGACAATCCTTAAACGTATTCCGAATGCGGTTGATGGGTGCGGAAGTTCGTCCGGTGGAAGCGGGAACTGGTACTCTAAAAGATGCTACTTCTGAAGCTATTCGAGATTGGGTAACTAATGTTGAAACTACACATTACATTTTAGGTTCCGTTGCCGGGCCACATCCTTATCCGATGATAGTGCGCGACTTTCAAGCAATTATCGGTCAAGAAACTCGCGCTCAAGCTGTGGAAAAATGGGGTGGATTACCCGATATTTTACTGGCTTGTGTTGGTGGTGGTTCTAATGCAATGGGATTGTTTCATGAATTTGTCAGCGAAAAATCTGTACGGTTAATTGGTGTTGAAGCAGCTGGTGAAGGGATTGATACCGATAAACACGCTGCAACTTTGACACTTGGGAAAATAGGTGTTTTGCATGGAGCGATGAGTTATGTTTTACAGGATGGAGATGGACAGATTATCGAGCCTTACTCTGTTAGCGCCGGTTTAGATTATCCAGGAGTTGGGCCAGAACACAGTTATTTTAAAGAAATCAAGCGTGCTGAATATTACAGCGTCACCGACAAACAAGCTTTAACAGCATTTCAATTGTTGTCGCAATTAGAAGGAATTATTCCCGCTTTAGAAACATCTCATGCGATCGCCTATTTAAAAACACTTTGTCCCCAATTGAGCGGTAGTCCCCGAATTGTAATTAACTGTTCCGGTAGGGGAGATAAAGATGTGCAAACTGTTGTGAAGTTGTTGCAGTGAGCAGTGAACAGTTAACAGTTATCAGGGAATAGTTAATAGTAAGCTTAAAGAAACCAGGTTTCTTTTACAAACCCGTAGAACTTACGCAAAGCCCCCCTTTTTTAAGGGGGGTTGGGGGGATCTAAGCCTGTGGAATACTTTCTTCTGTTCCCTGTTCCCCGTTACCTTCATCAACCATATAATCCAAAATTCAAAATGCTTAAAAATTTCAAATTCTTCTTTCTTCTTTCTTCTTGCTTCTGTTTTCTCTTAACTACATCTCCTGTTAAAGCAGAAGTAGAAGAAAATTCTGGAATGAGTCAGGTAACGAATGTCAATCAATTAAGCGATGTTCAACCTACTGATTGGGCGTTTCAAGCTTTGCAGTCTTTGGTTGAAAGGTATGGTTGTATTGCTGGATATCCCAACGGAACTTTTCGCGGCAATCGGGCTATGACTCGTTATGAATTCGCTGCTGGACTAAATGCTTGTTTGGATCGAGTTAATGAATTGATTGCAACTGCGACTACTAATGTTGTCAGTAGGGAAGATTTGGAAGTTTTGCAGAAGTTACAAGAAAGTTTTGCTGCTGAATTAGCAACTTTACGCGGTAGAGTAGATGCTTTAGAAGCACGTAGCGCGGAATTGGAAGCTTCGCAGTTTTCTACAACTACTAAGTTAAGGGGGCAAG
Organism: Calothrix sp. CCY 0018; assembly: GCF_963920925.1. Lineage (NCBI taxonomy): Bacteria > Bacillati > Cyanobacteriota > Cyanophyceae > Nostocales > Calotrichaceae > Calothrix > Calothrix sp. CCY 0018. Next base: position 37,104 of record NZ_CAWUDI010000060.1, read on the forward strand.
CAATATTTGCGATTAACGGTGGTGGTTTTAGTGGAGACAGTATTATTGATGCTGCCGGGAGAACAGTTGCTAACGATGACCCCAATACTACAATGATTTTTAGGGCTGGAATCGATTTAGATACCAGCTTTAATAAAACTGATTTACTAAAAGTTCGCTTGGAAACCGGAAGCGGTATATTAGGGCCAAATGGTCAACCCGACGGTGGTAGAGATAATGCAGCAGGTTTCTTAGAACCATCTTTTGGAAGTGCTTTGGACTATTCTATCAATCCCCCCACGGATAGAGATATTGAGTTATCGAGACTTTATTACACTTTTAAGCCTAGTGAAAATTTAGCAGTTACCATCGGGCCGAATATGCGTGCTGCCGATTTTTTAGACTTTAATAGTTATGCCAAACTCAGCTTCCGCGACTTTAGTACTCAAGCTTTTGTCAATAACTATGTAATGTTCCCCATTGAATTTCCCAGCGCTGGTGCAGTAATTGACTGGAAACCTTCTAAGCGGGGACCTTTTGCTGTTAGAGCTGCCTATACCGCAACAGATGCAGCAAATCCCGGCGATGGAGGAATAATTATCGGAAATGCACCTTTCATTAATGTTTTGTACGACGCTCCTAATCCCAATATTCCTAATGCTCCCAGTGGAGGAAGTCGCGGTTTATTTGGAGATAATTATCAAGGTGTAGTAGAAGTAGAATTTTCCCCTTCCAGAGATTTAGCTTTACGTTTGCAGTACAGCGGTGGTGAAGTTTTTGATAACCGTTTTGACGCAATCGGAGCCAATTTAGAATTTACTGTTGCTAAGAAACTGGGTATATTTGGACGCTATGGTTACAGTAATTATGACAATACCAGATTTGGCGATATTAGTCCTAATTATTGGATGGCTGGAGTTGCATTTAGAGACTTATTTACCAGAGGTGCTTTAGCTGGCGTTGCAGTTGGACAGCCTTTTATAGCTAACGAAATCGGCAATTCAACCCAGACGAATTACGAAGCATTTTACAACTATCCAATTAGCCGAAACGTGCAAATCACACCCACACTGCAAATAATTGAAAACGCCGCCAATCAAGATGCTAACGGTACTATTTATACCGGAACTCTGCGAACGACTTTTTCGTTTTGACAGGTAATTGGTAATTGGTAATGGGTAATAGGTAATAGTTTAAAATTTCTTTTTCCAATTCCCCATGCCCAATTCTCAATTACCAACTACCAACTACCAATTACCAATCCAAAATCTAAAATCTAAAATACAGTGATGCAAACTAAAACTTTAACAAAAAATTGGTCTGCGATATTGCAGCAATTACTTGATGGTAAATCTCTGGAAGTTTCTCAAGCTGCGGATTTAATGCAGGGTTGGCTGACGGAAAGTATTCATCCTTTGTATTCTGGTGCTATTCTGGCGGCAATTCAAGCTAAGGGGGTTTCTGTTGAGGAGTTGTTGGGAATGGTAGAGGTTTTACATTCTCAATCTGTTAAACCTGCTCGTGAAATTATCATCGGGGATTTACCTTTTATTGATACTTGCGGTACTGGTGGAGATGGAGCTTCAACATTTAATATTTCTACAGCAGTTGCTTTTGTCACGGCGGCTTGTGGGGTTAAGGTTGCCAAACATGGTAATCGTTCGTCTTCGGGTAAAACTGGTTCTGCTGATGTTTTAGAAAAGTTGGGTATTAATCTTAAAGCCGATACCGAAAAAGCTACATCTGCTTTAGAAACCGTGGGAATGACCTTTTTATTTGCCCCAGATTGGCATCCAGCATTAAAGGCGATCGCACCGTTACGAAAAGCTCTCAAAGTCCGCACTGTATTTAATTTACTCGGCCCTCTACTCAATCCTCTCAAACCCACGGGACAAGTTATTGGCGTTAATAATCCGATTTTGATCGAAACCTTTGCCAAAGTTCTCTATCAGATGGGAACTCGTCGCGGAATTGTTCTCCACGGAAGGGAAAAATTAGACGAAGCAGGTTTGGGAGATAAAACAGATTTGGCTGTATTATCCAACGGAGAAATACAGATATTAGAATTAGATCCCCAAGAAATGGGTTTTAGCTCAGCACCAATTAGCAGCATTAGAGGTGGAGAAGTTGAAGAAAATGCAACTATCCTAAAATCTGTTTTACAAGGTAAAGGTACACAGCAGCAGCAAGATGTTGTGGCTTTAAATGCTGCTTTAGCATTGTTTGTTGGTGAGACACTTGCGGTGGACGGGTTCCCCGGCATAAGCAAAGTGTCGAATCCGAAGGATGAAGCTGTTGCAGATAAGGGGGATTATTTGCAGACTTTCGCTGATGCTGTGGTGTTGGCTAAAGATGCCATGAAATATGGGGAGCCTTGGCGGAAATTGGAAGAATTGGCGGGGTTTTTGAGGTAGTTGAATTGGTGAATTGTCCGCAATCGCCCTCAGCCTTGAAGGCTGGGGCTATAGTTGCGAAGCCCACCTGCGTGGGCTGAATTGTGCGAATAAAAAAATCGCTGATGTAGAGACGATTATCTTTCCCAAGTTATGCTCTCAAAACTACATATCCTGTTGGTTTTTATCATTGTTAATTAGACGAAGCTCTTGATTTTTATGAATTAGCAGCGATATAAACATTATTTTTAACTGTTCCGAATCTGGAATCAAAGGTATGAGGACTTACGCAAAGCCCCCCTTTTTAAGGGGGTTGGGGGATCTTAGGGTTGGGAATCTCTGCTTTTTAGTTGCGGTTGCGTCTAGATATATCGCAATTTTACATCCATGATTTCAACTGTTCCGGAGTGGGAATTAAACCCGAAGATGGGAAAGGATAAATAGTTTGTGGCAATTTTTTCACAGCCATCAACAAGGCGATGTTGGGTTACGACGCAATTTAATGGCGGCCGTTGAGAATCTATTATTGTTCGTGCGTCTAACCCAACCTACATAATATTTGTTTTTAACTATTCCGAAGCCGGAATCAAAGGTATATCGCCGTTTTCAATCCATGATTTCAACTGTTCCGGAGTGGGAATTAAACCCGGAGATGGGAAAAGATAAATAGTTTATTGTAATTTTTTCACAGTCATCAAATAGGCGATGTTGGGTTACGACGCTGATAGTTAATTATTTGTTGAAATCTATTATTGTTCGTGCGTCTAACCCAACCTACATATGATAATATTTTTATTTTTAATAGTATAAAATAATTCTTATAAATAAACTAATTAAATAAGCTTTTCATCCAATGATACGATAGTTTCAAGTACTTAAAAAGCATCTATGACTATCGACCACGACCGTTTGTTTAAAGAATTAATTTCAACCTTTTTTCTCGAATTTATCGAACTATTCCTTCCAGAAATTGCTGCCGATATCGATAAAAACTCAATTCAATTTTTACCAGAAGAAGTCCTCAGCGATGTGACTGCTGGAGAAAAGAAAGTTATAGATTTGTTGGTAAAAGTCAAATACAAACAACAAGACACTTTCTTTTTAATTCATGTCGAAGCTCAATCTTATACACAACAAGATTTTGCGAAAAGAATGTTCAAATATTTTGCCAGACTCTATGAAAAATACGATTTACCAATTTTCCCTGTCGTCATCTTCTCTTTTGACGAGCCATTAAGAGCAGAGCCTAAAACACATAGCGTCACCTTTCCTAATTTAGAAGTACTCAAGTTTGAATTTGCATCAATTCAATTAAATAGAATTAGCTGGAGAGATTATCTCACTCAGCAAAATCCTGTTGCTGCTGCATTAATGTCCAAGATGAATATATCACCGGAAGAACGTCCGCAGGTGAAAGCGGAATGCTTACGACTATTAACTACTTTAAGATTAGATCCGGCACGAATGCAACTAATTTCTGGCTTTGTTGATACTTATTTGAATTTAAACGAAGCAGAAGAACAAACCTTTCAAGCAGCAATAACTACAATGGGATTAGATCAAAGGGAGGAATATATGGAAATTACTACGAGTTGGGAACGGAAAGGTATCCAGAAAGGTATACAAGAAGGGACTCAACAAGCAGCAGAACAAATCGCAGTTAATTTCTTGCGTGAAGGTTTCGCTGTAGAAATAGTTGCAAAAAATACAGGTTTATCGGTAGAAAAAGTTCAGCAATTACAAGCTCAGTTACAAGCTGAAAATTAATTTATTAGTTTGTAGTAGCGCTTCAGCCCATCTTAGTCGGATGCGCTGAAGCGCTACTACGAGCCAATGCTTTGTAGCCGCACTATCGCGATTACCTTCGGTAGAGCTTCGCTTAACGCCCATTGTTGTGAAAGCGTAAAAAATTAACTATTCCGCACCAGGAATAAAAATCTATATTAATAAATTAAAAATCCATTTCAGGCTTCGATGATACTCCCGTTGGGTTACGACGCAATTTAATTATTAGTTAAAATTTATTCTTTTTCGTGCGTCTAACCCAACCTACGTTTAATCAAATTTAATTATCACAAATACAAAACTTCATATTCATAATCATCGGATATGGGTTCTGTTTTCCATACCAAGCCTTCTTCTTCTTCACCTAAAGCAACTTCTACATAAAGTCTTTCTACGGGTTTTTTGGCTTTGGCTTGGTTGCCGTCGAATGGCTGTAAGTCTTCTGTTAACAACATTAGTTTTACGCCAACGGGAATCATTTCTCCCACAGTGGTACGTCGTAATTCAAAGCGCCAGGTTCTCCCAAGAATATTACCTTTTGGTTGCACTAATAAATTATATTCCAAACCGGAAATGGTAATTTGTTTAATTAAAGTTGGTTGTTGTGCTGGTGCCGCTGTTCCTCTAGCGCCTTCTAAACTTGGCTGTACTACACTTGCCCAACCAAATGTTTGTGCTAATTCTGAAACTCCGCTTTGCATCCATTGACGAATTGACCATTGTCTTTGCATTCCTTGACGCTGTTCGTATAATCCCTGTCTCCAACCTCCATTTTCTAACAGCACTCCCCACAAACTAAAAGGTATTTCTTGACGGGGGTTAATTAATTGTGGGTTTCCTAAACGAGTTATTAAATTTTCTGCTTGGGTTGTGGATAATTCCGCCATCGGAACAGTTTCATTTTTGGTGATTTCTTCGGGACAAAGTTGACGCGATATCCATAAAATACTTAAGTTGGAAATCAAATCTTCTTTATCCAAACAGTAAGTTTTGTCGTTAGCGTCATAATTTCCTTTATCTTTTAAATTTACTTGAGATGTATAACCCCAAATTCTGATATAACCGGATTCTACATTTACCTGTACTGCTGCATAATAATCGGCGCTCCAATTGGGAATGTCTACCCATTCTTGGGGAACTCTTAATTCCGATATATCTAATGCTTCACTGGGAATTAAGACCAATTTTTTACCGTTAAAAGAAATTCCCGTTCCGTTGGTGGCTTCCCAAATGCTTGGTAAAGTTGCCTTGGAAGGAAATACTTTTGCGTCTGCGGCGTATTCTTCTTTTAGCCAAGGTAAAAATGCTTTTAAGCTCAAACGGTTGAGATAAGCCATCCAGCGACGATTGTCTGTAGAAAAGGCTTGGCTTTGCTCCCAAATTTTGGTTTGTTGCTCTTGGGGAATTTCTAACCACAGGTTTGTAGGATTGTTTAAAGTCAGCGTTTCTAAGTCAATCATAATTCTGGCTTCCTCTTGGAAATAATACAATTAGTATAAATTTAATTTTTTGTTCAATTCATTCAATTCAACTCTTGAGTTTCAGGTTTATAGTAGTTTTGCAGCCACTCCTCTAAAACTGTACTCATATAATCTAGTACCGACGAGTCTAAAGAGATATGCATTGATTCTTTTGTCCAAGTTGCCAGTTTTAGCAGTAATGTTTCTTTATATTTACTTAGCTTACGAGAAATAGTGTATTGCTTTACTCCTATTTTCTTAGCTATCTCAGATTGCTTCAAGTCCCCCTGGTAATAGTATTTGATGATATTTTGTCCTTGCTCATCTAGCTCAGATATTGCCGCAATTAACACGTCGCCGATTTTCGATTGCTGCGTTTTTCTTTCTTGAATTTCTTCTTCAACTTCAATTTCCGAAAGTAAAGAATCTTGCCTGAGTTGGGGTAAAATATCTTGAAATTCTCCGGAATTATCTCCGGTAGTCGCATTCAAGGAAGTCATGTTGGGATAAAGATAAGCTCGTACTGCTTTAGCACAAGCAACCAAACACTTTTCGGCGGTTTTACCTTTACATTCGGGGCCACTTTGAGAAAGTTGAGATTGACGCTGTTGATTATAAAGTTGAGCAATGCTTTGCAATACAGCATCATCGGGCTTTGCAAGTTTGCGAGTTCCCTTTTCTTTACGGGGAGCATACAAAGCTTGATAGGATTTCCACACGAGTACGTATCTTTCGACGATTTGGGGATTTAATCCAGAATTTTCTAAAGATTCTATCAAGCGTTTTTGAGTTACTTTTCGCAACAATCGCCAATCTGTGGAAATATCAACTTCTTTTTGCTGACGCAGTAATTCTTTTAATTCGCTGCTGAATATGGCGCTGGCGTAATTTTTGATATTAAAACCCATATTGGGTTTGAAGCCTTGTAATACTTTATCAGTTTTGGTGGCGATCGCTTGGAAGCAATCCGGTAAAGTATATTGAGCAGAGGAAAAATTAGTCGCTGTTTTGTTGGCTGCCCAATAGCAAACTTCTTGTAAGTAAGCCGTTAAATGTGCGCTTGCTAGATTTTGGGTTTGAGATTGCCATTCTTTGTACCAGTAAGATACCCAGAAATCTTCAGAATCTTCTGGCTTTGATAATTTCTGCTGACGATTGGTAATATTTCGCCGCAATCTGGCATCGGTAGCCCAACCGACGGCTCTATCTGCGTCAAATTGCAGAAAAGTTGCAAATAATTCGGTGATACCTTGACGAGAACGCATAAATTTTACCACTTACGAAAGGTGTTTATATAGTAGATACAGTTTTCTGCTGCATCTACTATTGTAAATTCCTTGCTTATAAAAGATTTTCAAATTTTATCAGTAATTAAATATTATTAATTTGTGACTAAGTAATCATTTTTGTCAATACTTCTGAATATGTAAATTTTTCATGCATAATTCCCTTTAACCTGCCCCTATATAATAAATAGGAGAATCTATCCCAGGAGTTGTAAATAGCAAATGCGTAAAACTTGTTTTAATTGCTTTTAGATAGTTTTGTATGAGGTTGTAACTATTTTTCTCGAAGTCAAATGTCGCCTATCGGCAATAATCAATAATCAATATAAAATCTTCCCAGCAAAGTTGTAGAAAAGTTAAGTCGATCTCAAGTAACGATATCCACCACTTTTCTGTATGGACTACTTCTGTCTTCAGCTCTATAAATATGAATAAAGCAGTTAATTGTCGATCCGTCCAAGAAAATACTAAATTTATATTAAGACTTAGATAAAAAAATTGCAATTAACTACTCGATATGTTAAGCGATTCAAATCGAATCAATCTAACTATATAAGAATTATTTAAAGGGTTTTACTATTATGGCTCTCGGTATAGGTTCTAGCGATTCAAGTTATACATTAAAATCTGGTGAAGCTAAACTTTGGCTGTTATTGGTGGGTGTCAACGATTATCAAGATATGGGTTTACCTTCTTTACGTTATCCAGCTTTGGATTGTCAGGGTTTGGAAGAGTCTTTAATTAAGGCTACGGAAGGTTTTCCCAACAAAGAAATTGTGGTGCATCACGATTTTGCTGCAAAAACACCCCAATTAAAGAATATTCGCGAGAGTTTAAAAAAGATTGTCCTGCATTCTCGACCTAACGACTCGATAATGCTATACTTCTCCGGACATGGGATGTTAGATCCTACTACCCAAGAAGCCGTATTATGTTTTTCCGATACCAATCAAAATAATTTGCTAAATACTGGTTTACCGATGCAGGAATTGGTAGAAATTTTGAGTAAAAGTCCTGCAAAACAACAGTTATTATGTTTGGATACCTGTCATAGTGGTGATATGGCATTATTAAATGCCGGTGGTAGTGCTAGAGATGCAGAAACACCCGTGAGCAATTCCACCCCGCAATTGATGAGCGTGTTGAGACAGCGAGCTTCCCAAAGCAAGGGATTTTGTGCTTTACTAAGTTGCGATCGCGGACAAAAATCGTGGGAATTTCCTGAATTAGGGCATGGGGTATTCACCTATTATTTAATGCAGGGATTATCGGGAGAAGCTGCCGATAATACTGGATTTATTGATGCTGACGGCTTATATAAATATGTTTATCGTCAAACGGTACAGTATATTGATAAATTAAATCATCAAGTACGTTTAATTAATCAGCAAAACTTAGCTCGTGGAGACAGCAGACTTTATCCAGAATATCCTTTACAAACTCCAAAAAGAATTGTTGAAGGGGTAGGAGAATTAATTGTTGGATATAAGCCCAAGCAAGAAAAGCCTCAAAGTCAATTCAGACGTGCTTTAGTCGTTGATGGGCTATTAAATAGAGATTCGAGCAATAAATTAAGTCGATTGCTGGCTGGTGCTGGTGGTTTTGAAGTCGAATGTTTTCATCAACAAAATAAAAATTGGTCGAATATTCGCGGAGAAATTCAACAATTTATCGAAACTACCGAAGAATTAAAAGCACAAAAAGATCGAGGGGGAATTAATAATATATCCACCTGTTTACTATATTTACGGGGTTGCGTAAAAGAAACAGAAGATGGAGAAGGCAGATTAATTTTAGGTGGTGGAATATATTTAAGCCGCAGTTATTTTAGAAAAATATTGCGTCAGGCTCAAAAAACACAGCAAATAGTAATATTAAATTTAGTCAGCCCGGATTCAGATGTTTCTACCGCACAGAATTGGATCGAAGATTTACAATGCTCTGCCGAATACGGACAATGTTTAATAGTCACCCAAACATCCTTTGATAAATCGGAAGACTTTTGCCACACCTTGATAGAAAGTCTTGCTGCGGTTAATCCTCAAATTGGATTGCCAGTTGCCAAATGGATTACCCAATTACAAAAACTGTTACGGGATAAAGATATTAATTTAAAAACTTGGTTTTCCGGTACCCAAGCGATAATTGATATTTTACCAGGTGGTATCGATCGGGTATTTGAAGAAATTAAGCAAGTTAAAATTTATGAAAAACCCATTACTAAGATTGCAACAATATTATCAACTCCACAGAATATACAGAATCTAGTTTTAACAGCCGAAACTTACACTAAATTAGAAACATTACTCAAACATTCAGTAGGAATAATTGCAGCGACAATATTGCAACAATGTATTGAGAAATCGGCAGATAACGAAGAATTAATCGAAAAAATTACAGAGTATATACCCCTACAGCAAAAAGCACATTTTAAAAATCAAACACAAGCTATCTTAGAATCTTCAGATATTGCCGTACAACCTCAGCTAGCTAAATCGCCAACAGTTTTAGAGCAAAAGCAAAGCATCGATAGTAATTTTATCAAAAAATGCGAACGCGACCTAATTTATTTAATTGGCCCCATAGCAAACTTTATTATTGAAGAGATATTAGAATCCAATCCTCAGATTTCTGCAACCGAATTTGTAAATAGATTAGCAAATAAAGTTCCCGACTCCGGAATGGCAGAAGAATTTAAAAAGCGGGTGACGGATTGATATGATAGGTTTGTAGTAGCGCTTCAGCGCATCTGAAATCCGGATGCGCTGAAGCGCTACTACGAACGAAC
>NZ_CAWUDI010000061.1:0-46203 GCF_963920925.1 Calothrix sp. CCY 0018
CCAACACGTTTTTTGCATGAATTTTTAAGCTCTAAAAAGGTACAGAGTCAACAGCTTAGGCTAAAGCCCTTACTACGAGCTTTTATCCTGCACTTCTTGATACTGTCTGTCTTTAGATTCGCGATATTTTTCTACGGTGCGTTTTGTCGCAGTTGCATTATAATATTCTTCGCCTTTTTCGGAAAGCAATCTTTCTTTGACTTTTTTACGTAGATTAGAAACTATTTTACCGTTAACTTTACGTGTTTGCGACCAATCTATTATTGGTTGCGGATAGTAACTATTATTCATGTAGTCGCCAGAAAGTATTTCCGGTAAGCTATAACCGCGCAATTCTTCAATCCAATGGTAAATAAAGTTTAATTCGGGATCTCGATCTTTGATGTTTTTAGTCGGATTATAAATACGGAAGGTGTCGCTGAGGGGATTGGTAATTCCTGCTTGCATTTGCCACTGCCAATTATTGATGGCTAAGTCTCCATCTACTAAATAATTCATGAAGTGTTTAGCGCCATGATGCCAGGAAACACCGCAGTTTATTGTTAAAAAGGTAGCACACATGGCCCGCATTCGGAAGTTCATCCAACCCATTCTTTCTAACTGACGCATACTTGCATCTACCATTGGGAAACCTGTCATTCCTTCACACCAAGCTTGAAATAATTCTTGCTGTTGAGATGTTAATTGATCTGGTTTATAATATTCGTCGAATTCTGGGAAACGATTGGTGTAAGCTATTTCTGGATGCGAGTATAAGCGTTGAGTAAAACTATCATGCCATCGCAATCGATCTCTAAATGCTTTGAGGGAAAATCCCGCTTTGGGTTGTTTTGCTAATTCTTCGGCACGTTTTTTAGTTTTTTGGTATATCGTGCGCGTGGAAACTGTACCGAAGGCAAGATGCGGTGATAGGTGAGATGTAGCTCTTTTCTGTGCCATCCAAGGGCGAGATAGTTTCCAATGATATCCTTTGTATCTACTTGAAAGAAACGAATTTAATACTGTAGTTGCTTCTGTTTCTCCACCAGGAAAATAAACTTTTTCTGTTTCCCAAAAAGCCCGATATTTCTGCTTTAATTCTTCTATTGTCAGTTGGGGTACGTTTAAAGATAATTGTGGTGTGTTGATATGAGTTGGAGTTAAATGTAAAGTATCTCTTTGATAAGAGTAATATTCTTTAAACCATTCTTCGCGATTTTCCCTATGTTGGATAAAGGTGCTTAAACCGATGTGACATTCCGTCTGCTGCTGTTGGTAGAAATCTACGATTGATTTATCTCTGGCAATTCCATATTCTACCTGTACGTCGCGGTTGAAATACAGTTTGGGTTGATAGGATTGCTGTTGTAATTCGCGGGTAAGTTGTTGCAGAATATCTGCCGCACTTCCTTCAAATAAATACAGTTTGCCACCTAATATTTTTAGATTTTCGTCTAAATTTTCTAAAGATTCAAACAAAAATCTGACTCGCGCTTTACCAACATCTTTCCATTGATAAAACCAAGGATCGATTATAAAGCATGGTAAAACTTCTGCATTGTTTGCAACCGCTTTAACAACGCTTTCGTTGTCGCTTAAACGTAAGTCTCGACGGAACCAAATTATGTTCATGTTCGGTTATCAGTTATCAGTTATCAGTTATCAATGACCAATTATCAGATGTGAGCTTGGAAGGTGTAGATTAAAATTTTTAAGATAAACAAAATATACTTATATTTATGGATTTTAAATATAAATTATCAACTGTCGAGAAGTAATAATAAACTATAATTCATTTATTCTATTATAGCTGTTTTTATAGTTTTATACAAAAAAAACGATTACACTTAAATATTAAAACTTCTGTATTTATTCGAGGCATACTGTATAGATTTGAATCAATATTCATTTGTTCAATTATGACGAAACTAAAGTAAAGTGACCAATTTAACTGACATAGTTTACATTTTGTGGCGATTCCCAATCTTGATTTTTATTCTTAGTTATTTACTTTTTTATCCTTGATGTGAGAATATTAAAAAATATCAAGACGGTTGAAAATATAAATTCTTGCTTAATGACAAATAATAATTGCCAAGGAACTTTCCAGGGAGCAAAAGGACTCGAACTGTACTATCAAAGTTGGCATCCTCAAGGTTTAACAGAAGCCGTTTTAATAATAATCCACGGGCACGGAGGGCATAGCGGCATTTTTCCACAGATGGTGGAATATCTAATCGAGCGTAATTACGCCGTGTATAGTTTCGATCTGCGTGGTAATGGGCGATCGCCAGGGCAGCGTGGCTATATTAATAGTTGGTCAGAATTCCTTATTGATTTAAAATTATTTGTAGATTTAGTCAAAGCTAAAGAACACGATCGAGATTTATTTATTATTGGTCAAAGTATGGGAGGAACAATTGCTTTAGACTATGTTTTACGAGAAACTTCGCAACTCAAAGGTTTAATATTATTGGCTCCAGCTTTAGGATTAGGAGTAACTTCGTGGAAGTTATTAGCTGGTAAAATATTGTCGGGTATTTTGCCTCGTTTCTCTTTAGCTACGGGAATAGATTTTAGTGCTGCTTCTCGCGATCCAAAAGCAGTAGCGGCTTGCAAAGAAGATCCATTACGTCATAGCCGAGGTACCGCTAGATTAGCGACAGAATTGTTAAATACTATTGAGTGGATTGAGGCTCATATCGCAGAAATAAAAGTTCCTCTATTAATTCTTCATGGTGGTGCCGATACAGTCACATTACCTCAAAGCAGTCGAATTTTTTTTGAACGCTTAACTTTAGCTGATAAAGAAAGACAAGAATACCTCGGTAGCTATCACGAGCTTCACAGCGATATTAACTACCAAGAGGTACTAGAAGATATGGAAGATTGGATACAAAGACATCTGTTGAGTTCGAGAATAATAAAGTAAGGCAATAGGGAACAGGGAATGGGGAGTAGGGGAATATCTAACAGGATGCGCGGAAAAATATTATGTTTTAATTCCAACACCTCGGAAACCTAACCCCCCTGCCCCCCTTCCCTCATAGGGAATGGGGGTAATAAGCCTCTCTCCTTCTAGGAGAGAGGTTTGGAGAGAGGTTCCGAGCATAGTTATTGACGCATTCTTACATCCTCTAACAACTATCAACTAACAACTAAAATATGCAACGCGCTCAACCAAAATTAAGTTTTATTCCTCCAAATTTCAACTCTTTAATTCTTCGGCTTGTTCATTGGATGCTGCCTGTTTTACAAAGATTTCGCTTGCAACCTTGGCTACCAGCAGGAATTAAGGAAGTTGAAACAAGAAATAAAGAAACTTTAGTTAATATTTATCATCAATTCCAAATTGGAAAAATTCGCCTTATCTTTGCCTTTCGTCATTGTGAGGTAGACGATCCACTTACTGGTTTATATTTATTTTCTCGCGAAATACCCAAAGTTGCTCGTCAAAATAAAATAAAATTAAAATCTCCGATTAACTGTCATTTTATGTATGACAGAGGTATGACAATTTGGGCTGGTGATTGGCTGGGTTGGTTATTTTCTAAGTTAGGAGGCATTCCCGTACATCGAGGTAAAACTCTTGATTTACAAGCAATAAAAAAAGTTAGAGAAATATTAATTAACGGTCAGTTTCCTTTGGTAGTTGCTCCTGAAGGTGCGACAAATGGGCATAGTGAAGTTATTAGTCCACTAGAACCTGGTGTAGCTCAATTAGCGTTTTGGTGTGCGGAGGATTTAGCAAAGGCTAATCGTGTTGAAAAAGTTATTGTTCTGCCTATTAATATTCAGTATTCTTATATTAATCCTCAATGGTCAAAACTCGATCGGCTGTTAAGTAGATTAGAAGCTGATTGTGGTTTATCACAACAAACTATAGAAATTGCTAATACAGAACCAGAACAATTATATTTAAAGCGTTTATTAAGACTGGGAGAATATCTTCTCGGAGAAATGGAACAGTTTTATCGTTGTTTTTATCATCGTGATTTACCAGATTTTTCTGAAGATTCTGTTAGTTTAGAAGAAAATCTCACAGCTAGACTGCAACAATTATTAGATGTATCTCTAGAAGTAGGTGAAGAATATTTTGGTATTAAGAAAAAGGGAAATGTAATAGAGCGCTGTAGACGTTTAGAAGAGGCTGGTTGGAATTACATTTATCGCGAAGAATTGAATAAATTCAAAAATTTATCTGCCGTGAAACGAGGCTTAGCAGATTGGATTGCCGCAGAAGCCGATTTAAGAATGCTGCATATGCGTTTGGTAGAATATTTTGTCGTCATGACGGCTACTTACGTTAAAGAAAAACCTAGTTTTGAAAGATTAGCCGAAACAACCTTAATTTTATTTGATGCGATCGCCAGAATTAAAGGAAATAAAAGTCCTCGTCGTCCCCGGTTGGGATTGCGTAAATCTACGGTGACTGTGGGAGAACCAATTTCGGTGAGCGATCGCGCTACCGTTTATCAACAAAGCCGTCAGGGTGCAAAACAATCTGTAGCTCAATTAACTCAAGATTTACAAACGGCTTTGGAAGGAATGGTTTTTTAAGGTTAAAGGTTAAAGGTGATAACTCCGCGCCTCCTAACTCCTAAAAGACGTAGCACTGCGGAGTCTCTACACTGGTAACTGATAACTGTTCACTGATTCCTAAAGTTTGTATGCTTATTGAAAGGGATATTGAGATTTTTTTATAAGCTCGTGCAAGAAGATTTTAGATTAATAGTTGATTTGGTTTCGGTTCTCGCTGTTGCTGCGGGTGGGGGACTGTTTGCTTCGCTTTTGGGTTTACCCGTGTTGTTGGGGTATCTCGTGGGTGGGATGATTGTAGGCCCTACTGGTTTTGGATTGATTAAGGAATTTATTCAAGTTGAGACGTTAGCGCAGTTTGGTGTTGCTTTTTTGTTGTTTGCGCTGGGTGTGGAGTTTTCTTTTGCGGAACTTAATAAGGTTAAGAAAATTAGTTTGGGTGGTGGCGGTTTAGAAATTATTTTGACGATCGCAGTCACGACTTTGGTGTCGGTGGGAGTTGGTTGGGTAGATTCGCCGGTTCAAGGGGTGTTTTTGGGGGCGATTTTATCTTTGTCTTCGACTGCGGTGGTTTTGAAGTGTTTGATGGAACGCAATGAAACGGAAACTCCCCACGGACAGGTAATGCTGGGAATTCTGGTGGTGCAGGATTTAGCGTTGGGGTTAATGTTAGCAGTGTTACCCGCTCTGGATCGTCCAGCGGAAACTCTTGCTATAGCGGTATTAATGGCGCTGTTAAAAATTGGTTTATTTGCTGCGGGTGCTGTAGCTACAGGTATTTGGTTGATTCCATCTTTGTTGCGGTTGCTGGCTCAAACGGAAAGCCGAGAGTTATTTTTATTGGGTGTGGTGGCTCTGTGTTTGGGAATCGCTTTATTAACTGAAGAATTGGGACTTTCCATTGAAATGGGGGCGTTTGTCGCCGGGTTGATGATTTCCGAGGTGGAATACGCCGACCAAACTTTAACTTATGTGGAACCCCTGCGGGATATTTGCGCCAGTTTGTTTTTTGTGGCGATCGGGATGTTGATCGATCCGGTATTTCTATGGAAGCATCTGGAATTAATTTTAGGATTGGTGGCGTTAGTATTTATTGGTAAATTTTTAATTATCACTCCTCTAGTAAAATTATTCCGCTATCCGCTGAAAACAGCGATAATTGCGGGCTTGGGATTGTCTCAAATTGGGGAATTTTCCTTTGTACTTGCTAGTGAAGGTCAAAAGTTAGGGTTGGTATCTCGTAAAGTATATTTACTGATTTTAGGTACGACGGCAGTAACATTAGTGATTACTCCTTTCGTGCTGCGATTGGTACCAATTTTCTTTGATTGGGCTGAAACAATGCCTTGGTTAAAGCCTTATCTCAACGGTGAAGGCAAACCCCTCGAAGTAGCCGACGATTTACCGATAAAAGATCATGTAATAGTTTGCGGTTACGGAAGAGTAGGTCAAAACTTAGTTAAATTATTGCTTTTCCATAAACTTCCTGTAGTCGTTATAGATCAATCCGAAAGAGTAATTCAACAACTGCGGGAAGCTAAAATTCCTTACGTATACGGCAACTGCGTTAGTTTTCACGTCTTAGAAACAGCAGGAGTAACCCAAGCCAAAGCAATGGCGATCGCGCTTCCCGATCCAATGAGTACTCGTCTTTCTCTACGGCGCGGTTTGGAGTTATTTCCGGAATTAAATATAGTTGTTCGCGCCACAAATAACAAAAATATTGAAGCACTTTACCAATTAGGAGCGCGAGAAGTCGTACAGCCAGAATTTGAAGCTAGTTTAGAAATGGTTTCCTTTGTATTAACAGATGTCGGCTTATCACCAACGGCAGTACAGCAAGAAATCCAAAAAATTCGTCAAAGTCACTACTTAGATTTCCGCCCCGAACAATCGGCATCCGAAGTAGCCCGCGATTTACGACGAGCCACAGCCGATTTAAACAAACGCTGGTACCCCCTACCAACAAACTCTCCCCTAATAGGAATGACCTTAGAACAAGCCGATATGCGCTATCTAACCGGCGTGAGCCTGATGGCAATTAAGCGTACTAGCGGAGAAGAAATAGATTATCCCGACGCAACAACAAGTTTAGAAGAAGGCGACAAGTTTTTAGTAGTGGGTTCATCCGAAGAAATAGCCGCCTTAGACGAATTCGCATTAGGAAAAGCAACCGTACCCGGAGAAAACAGCGCTTGCCAGTGGGTAAAACTCAGCGCAGAATCCCCCATACTAGGTAAAACCCTTAGCAACTTAGACATCCGCAAACAATACGCGGTAGAAATACAAGCAATTAGAAGAGAAGGAAAATTTATTCGCTATCCTAACGGCAAAACCAAACTGCAAAACCGCGATCAATTATTATTGTGCGGCAGATTATCAGCTTTAAATAAACTAGAAGAACTATTTTCCCCCCCAACTAACCAGGCAGCGTTATCAATTCCAGTAGTCAAAGCCGCAGAATTAGAAGCACTGCGCGAATATTTGCCGCTTGATGAGTTGAGGGAATAGGGGATGGGGGGATGGGGAGAAGGGGAGAAGGGGACAAAGGGGACAAGGGGAGAAGGGAAAAAGAATAAATAATTATTGCCAATTACCAATTACCAATTACCAATGCCCAATTCCCAATTACCTATTCTCCAATTTTCAAATAGGCGATCGCCTGCTTCCAAACGGTGGTTTTTTGGTTGTCTGCCATGATGCAGAAACACTGTAAGTCTTGCCATAACAATTTTCCGGCTATGACATCCCCGGTTATTAGCTTTAATTCAATTTGGGTGTTTTCTTGAATTAATTTTTGAACTTGCTTGATGCTTGGTAGTGAGGTATCGAATTCTGTCAACATTTTGTATATGAATGGTAGATAGTGGATAGTTGATAGTGGTTAGTGGATAGTAGTTAGTGGCTTTAACAACTAACAACTAATAACTAACTACTAACAACTAATATCTGTAATAATTCATCTCATAGACAAATGGCAATTAATTTTACTAAGTATCAGGGTTTAGGTAACGATTTTATTTTGATTGATAATCGCTCAACTTCAGAACCGGCGGTTACTCCAGAGCAGGCAGTTAAGTTGTGCGATCGCCATTTTGGTATCGGTGCTGATGGTGTTATTTTTGCCTTACCTGGGGGAAATGGCACTGACTATACTATGCGGATTTTTAATTCTGATGGTTCGGAACCGGAAATGTGCGGCAATGGTATTCGCTGTATGGCTGCTTTTCTGGCCGAATTAGAAGGAGATACTAAAAAAAGCGATAAGTACAAGATTCATACTTTAGGTGGTACGATAACACCTCAATTAATGTCCGACGGGCAAGTTAAGGTGGATATGGGAATTCCTAGATTGACTGCTGATGAAATTCCTACTACTCTTGCTGCTGAAAATGAAAAGGTAGTTAATCTAGCTTTAGAAATAGCGGGTAAATCTTGGGATGTCACCTGTGTAAATATGGGCAACCCTCACTGCATTACTTTTGTAGAAGACGTTGCAGCAATTGAATTAGAAAAAATCGGCCCTCAATTTGAACATCATCCAGCTTTCCCCGAACGAATCAATACCGAATTTATTGAAATTGTTAGTTCCAACTACGTAAAAATGCGCGTATGGGAACGCGGTGCAGGTATAACTTTAGCTTGTGGTACTGGTGCCTGTGCTGCCTTAGTAGCTGGAGTATTGAATGGGAAATGCGATCGAACAGCCACCGTAGAGCTTCCCGGAGGCCCCTTATTAATAGAATGGTCAGAAATTGACCAAAGAATCTATATGACGGGGCCTGCCCAAAAAGTCTTCACTGGCAAACTTTAAATCAAAACAGCCACTCATGTAGAGACGTAGCAGTGCTACGTCTCCCAGGATTTATGATTATAACTACATATATTTGATAAATATTCTTAATCCCAATATCTATTTATCAATTAACTTAAATACCAATTCATCGGAATTTCCCGAAAATAGCAGAAACCGGATTAATTATACAAACTTTAATTCTATTTACGTAATTTTTCTCCCACAGTATATAAATATCAAAATTTAAAATAGATAGTGTTAATAAAAATACATCACAGATATGAAAATCAAACCTTTAAATATATTTTTGTTGGCAGCAATTGCGGCACAGTTGATCGGTTTCATCCCAACTAAAGCTGAAGCCGCTAAAAAATCTGATCATGCCGTAAAAGTATTTAATACCGAAAAACAGGCAAGAGAATATATTTGTGAACCTTTAAAGGGTAATGATAATTCCTTATGTAAAATGGCTTTACAGAAAATAGGTTCTAAGAGATTTTCTCAACTGGGGCAAACAACAAAATCGGCACCTAAAAAAGTAGTTAAAGATATGCCAGGAGTCTGTAAAACAAAAGTAACAAATACTTTAAAATCACCAGCTTCAGCAAAATATCCTAGTAAACCGCAAACAAGAGAAATCTTTCAAGGTATTTATGTTGTAACAGGAAAAGTAGATTCCCAAAACAAATATGGAGCGCTTTTAAGAAAAGGTTATCACTGCTATATGTATTACAGTTCTGATAACAAGCTTCAGTTAATGGGGACTCGGCTGCTTGAATAAATTATTAGATATTTAGTTACTTGATAGCACCGATTTATAATCAAATAACCCTACCGTCTTAGTTACAGTAGGGTTGTTTTACGTTGATTCTTAAATATTTTCTACTTCACCTTTACAATTACTAGTTTTGTGCCAATTATCTCCCGCATTCACATCATTAGATTGAGCAACAAATTCAATATTTCCTTCTTGATCTACAACCAAACCAGTAGCTTCAAAAATTGCTTTTGGAGAATTCTTTTTAACTTGAATACTTGTTTTTTTATTAGTATCAACAGCATTTAAACTACGCAAATCTTGCCATAAGTTCATCCTTCTAATAACAGTTTCGGCATTATAAGGTAAACCACCTTTACCTACAATTGCAAAATTATTTCCTCTGTTAGCACTACATCCACTTTTCATTGTTTGAGTACTATCAATTACATTTATTGGTAATTCTGTAAAACTTGAATTGGGGTTAATTGCTGGGTTATTAATTTCAACTGTACCGCTAACGCCAAATTGAGAACTAGCAGTAATATCACTTTCTGTAGTTAACTTATCTCGAAGCTCTAAACCGAATAAACCGCTCGTATGAATGTTAATATTTCCACCGTTACCTTCTACAGCATTAGCAATAATATCGCTGTTTTCTACACCTGCAATTACTGATGAATTGATATTGATATTACCACCGTTACCTGTTCCCAAAGATTCAGTAGAAATAAGACTTTTATTTCGTAGTATTAAACCATTTTTAACTTGCAAATCAATATTACCCCCCGTACCAGATTGAGTTGACGCGGTAATTTTTCCTTTGCTATTGAGAAGAATAGAATTAGCGTTAATATTTAAAATTCCACCTTTACCAGTGCCATCATTCTTTACAGTTACTTCCCCACCATTATTAACTTTTAAAATGGGTGTATTTATATCTACGTTTCCCGAATCTCCGCTGGGTATAGCAGCTAATCCAAATAATTGCTGTAAGGATTCATCTACAATATTGGCGCTGGAAACGATTAAACTAGGATTAACCGAATTCGCTACGGTACCGCTTACTTCGATAAAATCTGTAGCTTTAATAGTTACGCTTCCTGATTTTCCAAAAGCAAGTGTAGAAGAATCGACTCTACCACCATCTTCAAGTATCAAACTTCCGGTATTGACAGTTAAATTACCTGCGTTTCCGATTCCAAGTGTTGAAGCGCTCAAACCACTAGGTGTAAAACGATCAAAATCGAAGCCTTTGAGTTTAATCGATTCGGAATTGACTGTAACATCTCCACCGGAGCCAATTCCTAAAGTAGTAGAAGCTATTACTCCACCATCGAGATTTGTTAAGTTTTTAACTGATATAGAAATATTACCGCTATTACCAGTAGCGTAGCTAGGAGAAGCTATGTATTGAGACGCAATTGATAAATCTTTTGCATAAATATTGATATCTCCGGCTTTTCCCCCAGCAAAACTGTAGGTTAAAATGTCACCAAAATGAATTGGATTTGTAGGTGAACTTTTTTTAATTTGCAATGATTCAAAAGCATTTATCGTAATGTTACCTCCTTTTCCTGAATTAAAGGTTTCACTTGATATTACACCCCCGTCAGACATCAACAAGTGTGGAGTTGAAATACTAATTTCCGCAGCATCTCCCTTTTCTAAGGTATTAGTCAAAAATGCACTAGTAAAATTATCATCCGAACTAGTTCCTATTACTTCAATTGATTCTGTTGCATCTATATTTAATTTTCCTCCCGATTGCAAACCGCGACTTTGCACAAAGACTTTTGAACCATTTTTAATATAAATATTTCTTGCTTGTAACTGAATCGAACCGCTTCTTATACCACTTGCATCAGCTAAAGCTTGGGAAGAAAACTTTATATCGCCAAAACTTTGTATATCATCTTTTTTATAATTTAAACTCCAACTTTGTGAATTAGAATTAATCTTAACTAAACCAGAATTCACACTTGCTAACTCAACTCTTCCCGAATCTGCGGCTACTATACCTCCATTTAAAAATACTTCACCACCAACTAAAGCTAAAGTATTTTCCGGTTTAACTCGCAAACCATTGATATTAGTAACGACAAAAGGACTAAATAAATCCCTGTCATTAGAAACAGCGGTGTAACCATCACCTTGCACTTCAATTGCTGCCGAATTACTCCCCATCTGTAAACCTAAAGGTAGGTTAATACTTAATAGTGGTGGTGTTATCGTATTGATCGCGCTAAATTCAATATCATCAGCAAACTTAATACTTTCAGCAGTACTGCCAAAAAATGAACCACCGATATCTAACCGCGCATTTTTACCGAATACAATACCGTTAGGATTAATTAAAAATAAATTTGCATTACCATTCGCTTTTATTAATCCATCAATATTAGAAAGATTTCCTCCAGTTACCCGATTAATGATATTAACTACATCAGTGGAATTATTGAAAACCGCAGAGCCACCTGTAGGAATGGAAAATTCTTTGAAGCTGTGAAATAAATTGTTTCCTATACGGTTTTTGTTATTAAAACTATCAATCGTAAAATTGAGATTGTCTGTAGTTGTAACGCGAGTTGGTAAAGTATCATCTTTGATTACTTGAGCATAAGCTGAAGCTTGTAAAAAGGAAATCGCTAGGATTCCCAAGCAGCAAGGAGAGTGAAAAGCTTTTTTGAGTGAGGAAAGAAACATATATAAAAATGGTAGTAACCGACTTTTATATATGATTCCCAGTTACAAATTAAAAATTAAAGTAAATTTGATATTTGTCTAAAATCAGTAATTGTAGGCTGCGTTATCACGACAGCGTAACGCACCTAAATATCCTTTAAGAATCCGCAAATTTAGGGAGACGTAAAATTTTACTACATCATTAATTTGTTCGCCAGTAAATTTATAATTATTCCAATTGAAATTCATCAAATTTAACCACTTTATCTTGAGGTTTAGTCGTATCAAAATAATAACTATCAACCGTACCATTACCAGTATCTAAAATACTAAATACAGTTATTTCATTACTGGCAATATAAGGCATTGGTTTCCCATCTTCGCCGGTTAAGGGTTTAATTGATGGCGTTATCGGTTCTAAACCGTTTGGGTTGCCGACTTCTATATATTTCTCTTTGTATTCTTGAGGTACATTGCGTTTCTTATCACCTAAAAAAGCACCGTAAGTGTTACCAACATTCGATGATTCTAAAAAATGCATTCCCGATTCGCTCTTAAATCTATTCCATAGATGAGAATGTCCGTAAAATACTAATTGCACGTTATTTTGTTCTAATAAAGGTACAATATCCCGAATTAAAAAATCTTCTTCAAGGGGATATTCGTAACGTATATTTGTGATTTTTCCGCTATCATCTTTTTCAATTTTTTGTACTGGATTGGTATAAGCTGGAACAATATTATCACCTAAAGAGTGAACCGGATGATGGAACATGACAACTTTGTATTTTGCTTGCTTAAATTCCGGACTATTAAGTTCTTCTACCAACCAATTATACTGAGTGCTTCCTTTATCAATTGGTTCAAAAAGATGCTGTGCGTAACCCCAATTTTCCGGGTTATCAAAATCAGCTTCTCTTTCGCGATATTTACCTTTGGCATCGGGTTCTAAACTCGGTACTCGCCAGATATTTGTGGCATAAAGCACCACTAAACGCACGTCACCGAAAGTTGTTGCATAATACTTTTCTCCCCCAGATTTACTTTCAGGTAAACTAAAAATCTCTTCGTAGGTATCGGTATTAAATGAATTTGCTTTCAAAGACGATTCACCATACAAATTTTCAGCTACCTCGCGAGGAATTGGATCGTTAAATTCACCATCCAAATCATCACTTTTCCCTCTTCTTCCCATCACTTCATGATTGCCAAGAGCCGTAAAAAGAGGAGCATTTTGAATAATTTCGCCGCCAGTATAATTGGTTTTTACCCCTTCCTTAGCAATTTCATAATTAGCTTTACCTTGAAAAGCCGGGAAGAATGCACCACCGCGATTATCATCAAACCATTCGCTAGCTCGATCTGGTATATTAATCAAATCGCCAGCCATAAATACCGCATCAATATCTCCAACTGTTTCCTTCGCCTTTTGTAAATTCGCTGCCGTCATTGGTTTAAGCTGATGATCGGAAGTAAGCAGAATTTTTAATGGTTTACCTGCTTGAGGTGCAGACGCGAGGTTATAAATTTTACTTTTTGCATTCCCAGCATTTTCATGTTTACTAATTACTTGATAGTCAACTTCTTTACCTGGAGTTAAACCCGTAATTTCTGCTTCATGTCGCCAAATATCGCGTTTAACGGGTTGTTGATATTGTTTATCTTTTGTTTGATTTCCAACTTTGGATTTTTGATCTTCCCTAGTATGACTTAACTTAATAGTTGTAGCTTCGGTAGTTTGTTTGAGATTTTCACCGTAAGCAACCGTATTTTTTTCACCAGGATACTCGGTAAACCAAACAACTCTCACCGAATTTTCGGTTGGTAACTGTAAAAAAGGTTCTGTCAGCAGCATTGAAGCTTTATCAGCAGGTTGCGAATTCGGTAAGCACCCATATATTAAAGTAAAACATAAAACACATACAAATACAGATGCTAATGGTATCGGACGATTTTGAAAGCGTCTAAACATTATTAATTTCCTATCATCTATAGTTTTGTAGAAACAATTAATTGATAATTGTTTCTTATAAATGTAGTTTATGTGACGAAGAAGCTTTTGAATTTTTTATAGTTTGTAGTAAGCACTTTAGTCCTTATATAGCCGTTTTCAGTTGGATAGAATATAGTTTTGACCTCTCTCCAAACCTCTCTCCTGCGAGGAGAGAGGCTTTAATTTTTGCTCCCCTTCCCTTGCAGGGAAGGGGCTGGGGGTTAGGTTTATATTGGACTCAACCGAAAACCGCTATACTAAGAGTTAGAGCTACTTACTACGAACTTTTTTAAGAAACTCCTTCCAACACCATTCGCGGAATTAATAATTCTTCTTTAGATTCACCAATTCCTAAGAAAAGTCTTTCTTCGTTGTAAATTCTTGCTATTTGCGATACCTGACTATCTAAGGAAATTTTCTGCCCTTGGCACCATCTCCGCGCCTCTGTTTCAGCTAAGGTTATTTCAGGAAGATGCTGCAAAGGTGCATCAGCAACCATCGGTTGAAATTCTTCGGCTTCTAACTTTGCTTCCAACTCAGCTAAAGTGATGCTATCTGCCAAATTAAAACCGCTGCTAACAGTACGCTGTAAAGCTGCCAGAGTTCCCCCCGTACCTAATACTGCACCTAAATCGCGGGCGATCGCTCTAATATAAGTTCCCCCACCGCAGGCTATACTCACATCTAATTCTGCGAAGGTACCTACTCGCCAATCTAAAATATCAATATTAAATACTTCCACATTACGCACGGGTGCTTCAACTTTTTCACCGAGGCGTGCTAAATCGTAAAGTCGTTTTCCATCAACTTGAATAGCGCTGTAACTCGGCGGAATTTGTTCAATTTTACCTTGAAACTGCTGCAACACCGTTTTTACAGTTTCCAAACTTAACTCAGTTACAGGTTGTTGAGAAATTATTTCTCCTTGTAAATCATCAGTCGTAGTTTGTACCCCCAACCGAATCGTAGCTTTATAAGCTTTATCGGTAGGGAGATATTGTAACAAACGTGTTGCTTTACCAATGGCGATCGGTAAAACACCAGTAGCAGCAGGATCTAAAGTACCCGCGTGCCCAACTTTTTTGATCCGCAAAAGTTTGCGCGTTTTCGCCACGCAATCATGAGAAGTCCAATCAAAGGGTTTATCGAGATTTAAGAAACCAAACACGAGTCAATTATCAATGAACAATTATCAATTATCAGTTAATACGGGATTTATTTTACATCTTGCACCATTATCGTTAAGCCCACATTTCACGGAAAACAATTTCAGGGCTGCATATACGAAGTGCGTTAAAACGCACTAAAAGACTTATTTAGTCGTCTTTAGGCGACTTGGTATGTGAGCCTTGGAATAAATTCCAAGGCGGTGTTGAAAATGGTGCAAGATGTAAGATTTACGCAACTTTTAAGTTCGTAGTAAGGGATTTAACCCTCTATCTCTTATTGTTCATTGATAATTGTTCACTGTTAACTGCTTTGGCAATCTCAGTAGTAGTTAAGTTCTCAATTAGACTTAAATCCATAGATTTTGTAGAGATACTTTCTGCGTAAGCTGCTGTAAGATAAGGACGATATTGTGAGTTTCCAGATACATAGCTTTGAAAGAAAGGTAAACTCAAAACTTTCATGTAGCTTTGTGCTTGTTTGGGATTATCACCGATTAATTTCGAGGGTATTCCAACTTGCTCGGAACTAGCTTTGCCATCACCGATAGTGGAAAAGTGAGTTGCACCCTCAAGCTGGACTAAATATTTGTGCTGATTCGCAATCCAGGAGAAAGGTAAAATTTGTTCGTATAAAGCTGGTGCAACGGTATCTTCGCTGCTTGTTACCATCATCACCGGAGTTTTTATTTGACTTAAGCCGGTTTTGCCAAAAATGCTGCTGGTTATAGGGTTCACCGCGATTACAGCTTTGACTCGCTCATCGTATAAATTATATTGCTTCACTGATTTGTTAACTTGCAATTCCTGAATTCGACATTGCAACAGTAAAGACATATTCCAGGTTTGTTTTAAAGCTTTTTGGTTACAATCTTGTTCTATTTTCTCTGAGTTAATTTTTGCACCCGCTAAGGCTAAAGCTGTATAGCCACCAAAAGACTGCCCAAATACTCCAACTTGCTCTAAATTTAAACGTTTCTTAAAGCGGGGATCGCTATTGTTGAGTTTCTCTAATTCATCAAGAACAAATTTAACATCCAAAGGACGATTGATAAATTCTTCCGGTTGTGCAACTTCGGAAGCACTACCATTCAATAAAGATTTTATTTGTTTGGTATCGCTACCGGGATGATTGGGAACAACAACAGCGAAACCGTTTGTTGCTAAACGATCGGCTAAATATCGAAAATTACTGCTATCGGTACCTATACCGTGTGAAATCACAATTACGGGTACGGAGGAGGGAATATTAGGAAGATAAATCTCGGTTGATAATAACCTTCCACGGATTACATCAAAAAATTTCAATGTTTGCTTTTTGGTAACAAACTTTCCCCTACGATTTAAGTTAGGTAAATTATCGACGCTGACTGCTGTTTCAACTGTTTGTTGAGCAGTTTGAAATCTAGCTTCCGTATCAGACTTAGCAGAAACTGCTGCGACAGCCTTATCAGTTTCGTTTACTAATGTTTGTAATTGCTCTGCTATCTGCAATGTACGCGCTAAATCGATATCCATGCTGGAGCTAGGATACGAGCGCAATACATTTAATAAAGTTAAACCTTCCGGGCGCTCGGCAGCTAGAATTAAAGCCGATCGCAAAGCATGAAATTCGGACTTACTCTCACCCGATTCGGTTTTAATTACTTCCCCTAACCGTCGCAACATAAATTCCCCTTGCGAGGTATAAAGAAACTGCGAAACCGCTACGGGATGTACTTTGATCTGACTTGTTAAAACTTGGCGTAACTCTGCTATTTGTTCCGATTTTAAATACCGCGTATACACGGCAATTTCTTCGCCAATTTCGCCATCAAGGGCGAATTTTTCTAAAGCAGTTATAGAAATAGAACGTTGAAATGCTGAATAAGATGCATAAATTCGTTCCGCAGTCCAACCATAATTACTGATACCAAATATAGATAGCAATACAGATAGAACCAGCAACAGCCAAGATTTTCTCAGGGTGCTAGTCCACTTACCAAACAAACTGTTCATCACTAGATAGTGTCAAAAAAGATGTGCTTCAAATAGGTAGATTTGGTAGCTCAGACACCCTAGATAGCTTTTAGTTTTTAGCTGTTAGCTGTTAGCTTTTAGCTTTTAGCTTTTAGCTAGAAGTGGGTTAAATACCCCACAGAAAAGGGACGGTGTAAGCCGTCTTGTTAAGGTTTAAATCCCCATCCAATTGCCAACAGAAAAGCTGATAGCTAAGAGCTAATAGCTAATAGCTTTTAATATTATTTGCCTTACTAATAACGTATCGATTTAGTTGTGAAGGTAGATAGGTAGAATGCTGTTTTACATCTCAACCGTATTTACAGGTAAGTTGAATTACTTACTAATAGATAGATTGAATTAGTTTTTTGATGTTCACTATGACATGATAGCAGATAAAATAAACATCTGCTTGCGTAGGTTAAGTTAAACTTTAAAATAAAGATAAATGATGATTTTAATTACACGTAGAAGTACCGAACAAAATCGAAACTTATTACCTTTTCCCCAATGCAATCGCCGTAGAACCACATACAACTAGAATAGCTCCGACTATTGCTAACAAAGTAAAATGCTCGGCAGCAATTAAATTTGGTGATAATTCCGATACGAAGTAAGATGATAATAATGTTACAAGAGGAGCTATAGCTAATACTGCACTAACTCGCGATGCTTCCCAATGTGCTAATGCTTCAGCAAAAGCACCGTAAGCAATTAGAGTATTTAAAGCACAGAAAACCAGCATACTAGTTTGCAAGGAATTAAGTGTAAAAATTGTTTTAATACTGGCAAAAGGCGTGAAGATTAAAGCACATCCCCCATAGATCATCAGCATAATATGAGCGGAAGATAAACTTTGCAAAAGCTGTTTTTGAGCTAAAGCATAAATAGACCAAGTAAAAGCAGCTAGTACAACTAAACCACTACCAAATACATATGTTGTTTGAGCGGTAATCAAATTAGATAATTGTTCGTTAAAAAATATAACAAAGCCGATAGTAAGAATACTTATACCGATCCACTGATACAAGTTATAGCTTTCTTTAAAAATGACCAAACCCCCGAAGCCCAGTAGTAAAGGGGCTAGCTGAATCAAAACTTCAGCGTTTGCAGGGGTAGTAATATCCAAACCTTTGACAAATAAAATGTAGTTCATTGCCAGAAAGATAGTTGCAATAGCTACCAGCTTCGGGGAAGTAGAACGTAATTGTGAAATACTTGGTAAATTCCCGCGACACATTAAATAAATTGCCAGCAAACAGAAAGATCCCAAAAAGCGAAACCAAGTCAAGGTATATACATCCAATCCTTGTAGCGTTATCGACAAGGAAATTGGTAAAACACCCCATAAAACAACCGTTAATAAAGACAATGCCAGCCCGAAACGCCAGCGCCCAGAAATTTGATGCATAAATCGATTTTGGATTTTAACAACGGATGCGTGTCTTTTGGATTTTGGATTGGAAATTGAGAATTGGTAATTGGTAATTGGTAATTGAAAACTCCCCCCATCTCCCCATCTCCCTATCTCCCCCTACTCCCTACTGCCCATTCCCTATTCCCTAATTTGTGTAAAATTGTATAATTCTTAACTGAATATTTACCTTCACTTCCGATCCTCAACTATATTTAATACATCTACCAATTCAGGCTATTGTTACCGTACCGTGATTAGGAGACTTTTAGATAATTTCCGTGTTGCGTTTTTAAATAATAAACCGGGTAGTTTGTCGGAGAGGGATGACACTGTAGCTCCTCAAGTTGCAGATAGCACCCGCGATAATTCTATTCAAGATTCGACTCCAACAAGCTGGTGGAGAACAATTTTTGTTACCAGTTTGGGCGTTACTGTTTTGGTTTTAGGGGCACGGGAATTAGGCTGGTTGCAGCGTTGGGAATTGCGTGCTTACGATCAAATGATGCTTATGCGCCCTCCGGAACCACAAGATGATAGAATTTTGCTGGTAACGCTAACAGATAAAGATTTACAGCAACAAAAAGATGTACTCAGCAATGAAACTATTAATCAAGTATTGAAAAAAATTCAATCTTATCAACCGCGTGTTATTGGTTTACATAATAGTTTATATCAAAAAAATACCCAAAAAATTAACTTAGAAATAGGGATACCCAAAGATAATATTTTTGCTGGTTGTGTATTTAAAGGTATAAACGAAGCAGAAGCAGAAATACCACCACCGCCTAATTTTACTAAAGAGAATACAGGTTTTACCGATTTAATTCCCGATGTCAATATTGATGGTGTTGTTCGCCGGGGCTTACTATTTTCTACAGCTTTTCCAAATAGTAAATGTAATAGTTATTACTCTTTTGCTACCAAACTTGCGGTCAATTATTTAGCCAAACAAGGGATTGAATATAATTTTCCAGGTGAAATTTTTTCTTTAAATAAAGTGCCTTTTCCTCGTTTAGAAAAAAACTCTGGTGGGTATATAAACCTTGATAGGGGTGGTTCTCAAATTTTAATTAATTATCGCAATCACAACAATGTTGCCAAGAATATCAGTTTTACGGAAGTTTTAACAGACAAAGTTAATCCAAATGTAATTAAAAATCGTTTGGTAATTATTGGTACTAGCGCTCGCAGTATTGACCGTGGGTTAGATGCTCCTTATAGTATCTCTGGAGAAAAAATATCAAAAGTTTCTCCTGTATTTATTCACGCACAAATCAGCAGTCAACTTATTAATGCGGTATTGGATAATAGACCTTTAATTTGGTATTTTCCCGAATGGCTGGAAGTTGTATGGATATGGGGTTGGTCTTTATTTGGTGGCGTTTTAGCGTGGAAAGTGCGAAGACCTGCATTTTTATTAATAGTATCAGGTGTTACTTTATCTGGTTTAGTAGTTATTTGTTATCAATTAATTGTACAAGCTGGTTGGGTTCCCGTAGTACCTCCAGGACTTGCTTTAGGTTTTACTGCTATTGGCGTATTAGGCTATACGAGTTATCAAACACAATTACAGACAAAAGTTATTCTTGTACAAGTTGAAAAACAGAAGGAAGCGATAGAACAATTAAATACACTTTTAAACGAAACATCTGGTATTCAAGACACCCCTCGGATACAGCCTTTAGCTTTTGCTGCTGCTGTTTCAACTTCTTCCTCTCCCTTACTTAGCAACCGCTATAAAATAACTAGAGTTCTTGCTCAAGGTGGTTTTGGTTGTACATATTTAGCTAAAGATACTCAACGCCCCGGTTTACCAACTTGCGTTGTCAAACAATTAATGCCAGCTAGAAGAGACACTAGATTTTTACAAGTTGCCAGAAGATTGTTTGACTCAGAAGCAGAAATTCTCGAACTTTTAGGAAAACACGATCAAATACCAGAACTGTATGCATTTTTTGAAGAAGAAAAAGAATTTTATTTAGTACAGCAATTTATTCCCGGACATCCTTTGACTGAAGAATTACCGCCCCATAAGAATATAAAAAGCGAGTCTTATGTTATTGATATGCTCAAAGAACTGTTAGAAATCCTCGCATTTATTCATCAACGTCAAGTAATTCATCGCGACATTAAACCAGCGAATATTATTAGATGCAATCAAGATAATCGCTTGGTAATAATTGATTTTGGTGCCGTAAAACTAATGCAACCGCAATCAAAAGAACAAACCGAATTAGCCACCGTAGCCATTGGTACGCGGGGCTATACACCAGCAGAACAATTTGCAGGGCATCCCCGACTCAGCAGCGATATTTATGCTTTAGGTGCGATCGCCATTCAAGCATTAACCGGATTGCTTCCCCACGAATTGCAACCACATCCCGACACGGGAAACCTAGAATGGCGAGAATGGGCGCAAGTCAGCGATAAATTTGCAGAAATCTTAGATAAAATGGTGCGCTATCATGCTTCGGAACGTTATAAATCTGCTGTTGAAGCGTTGGAAGAGATTAAATCAGTTAGCAGTTAGCAGTTAGCAGTTATCAAATTTTGGATAAAATGGTGCGCTATAATGCTCACGAAAGTTATAAATTTTTACTTTGTAGTTGTTATTGTATAACAACTGCTTGAGAGTCTCGATTTAGTTCAAAGTTTATTCAAAATTTAAGAGAGCGGGAATTATTGATATGGTTTCTTCAAACTGCCGTATAGGTATTATTGGTGCTGGAACATCGGGAGTTTATCTGGCAGATTTACTAATACAGCAAGGATACCAAGTTGATCTGTTTGAGAAGGGAGAATACCCTCGTACTGATGGATGTGGGATTTTTGTGGTTCAAGCTGGAATGAAAACACTCTATCAAGGAAATCCTCAAATCTGCCAGAAGATAATAGATTCGGGTTCTCCTGTAAAAAAATTTGAGTTTCGCAATTTAAAAGGTGGATTTATCAATTCTGAAACCGTAACCTACGAAGAATCGGAGTTACCAGGAATGTTGGTACACCGTAAGGCAATTTTAGAAGCTCTCCTAGAACCACTACCTCCAGAATGTCTGCACTTAAACGCTGAATTTGAGTCTGTCACACAGACTAGTAACTCAGTAGTAGCTCACTTCACTGATGGTAGTAAATGGGAAGGTGACATTCTTGTTGGTGTGGATGGAATTTACTCCAAAGTCCGCGAGTTTGTAATACCAGAAGTAGAATTGTTTTATTTAGGTGATATTGTGTGGAGGGGGATAGTTTCAGGTAATCAGTTCTGTCCCGAAGGAAATTTTATTGTTTATGTACGTGGACGGGGAATTTACTCTAATTTCTTTGATATTGGGAATGGTTACACTCATTGGGGTTTCTTTCTTGAAACGGAACAAGAGGAATCTGAAGTCGGAGCATCAAGACCCAATAATATCAATATTCCTACTGAAGAATTAGCTAAATTACCAGATGAGCCGCGAGCCGTAATTGAATCAACTCCACCCGAACAAATAACTTGTCGTTTCTCCTACGATATTAGCCCCTTATCACGTATGTACAACGGACGAGTCGTGTTAATTGGTGATGCTGCCCATGCTAAAAGTCCAACACGTGCTAGAGGAATGACTTCTGGTTGGGAAGATGCGCTCTCGTTATCGCACCATATTGCAACTAGTAATAGTATTGCAGAGGCTTTGGAAAACTTCCAGACCCAAAGAATGCCCATAGTTCATGAGTATCAAAGAACTAGCCGCGAAATGAGCTTAAAAATTGGTCGGAGTGGGAAAAGAACAGCAGCAATTTAATGTTCGTTTTTAATTTAATTTTTTTTAATTTTTTTTAATTTAATTTAATTTAATAAATCGGGTTCATTCCTGATTTTTTCTCAAAAATCCTGTAAATCTTCGATTTTTAATTCATAAAATATGAGGTTAACAAATTCTATGAATCAAATAAGTCAACAAATAGTCCCAGAAATTTTTAAACGTCACATTGGAACCTGGAAAGGTGAGTACATAAAAACTGATACCAAAGGACATTTTCAAAGCAGTTTTTTAGGAACTTTTACTATCGAGATTCAGGGGAATACCTATCAACAAGTTAATCAGTATGAATTTCCAGATGGAAAGCAAGTGACTCTTAATTTTGAAGGAGAATTTAACAACGGAATTCTGACATTGAATTCTACCAGCTACTTTGACTTCCAAGCGATTGCATGGGATTCCGGTGAAAATACCATCGCCTTTCGGGCAAATAAAACTCAAGATGGAAAGCTGATTACTTTCATGGAAACAGTAAATTTACTTGCTCCAAATCATCGAGTTCGCAGTACTCAGGCATTTAAGGATGGGGTATTTAATGGCATATCATTTATTGAAGAAACTCGTCTTTCTCAGAAATTTGCAAACGATTCTTTGGAATGACACAAAACCAACTTACCGCTCTTTTAATGCTCGTATAAACAATCAAAAGATTAAAGCCGCAGGTTACAAATTGATTCATCCCGATACTATTATTTGATGTTAATATTTGATGTTAAATAGTTCGTAGGTTGGGTTGAGGAACGTTCACCGTAGGTGTGCCGGAGGCACAACCCAACATAATCTGGAAAACTCAACGAAATAATTCAAATCATGATAATACTCGCTTGATCCAAAAATTGATATTGGATAATTCATAAAATCAAAATACTGATGTTGGGTTACGATGCAATATAAATTGATCGGTTAGTTGTCACTATCGTCGCGCATCTAACCCAACCTACCACTACCACTTTAGCGGTTTAGAGAAAGATCAAGTTTACGCAAAATCAATAAAAAATTTCAACTCATCAGCAAAGCCATAAATACTAATAACAAGCAAGAGTAATGCTGTGATTTTTGTAATTCTTGTTTGAGGAGTTGGGGCGATCGCCTCTCTGACTAAAATAGAAGCCGATGCACCAATAACCAAACTAAAACCCAAAATTAAATAAGGCAAGCTAGCAAGTAAGGTATAAATTGTCAGCATTATTAATGCCATACCGAGCATTATTAACTCTACAAATCTCGGTGGATTGTACTGACTTGCTAAAAACAGGGTATGTATCCAGGAGTAACAGGTTCTAATCATTATGGGGGTGAGGGAATGAGGGATGGGGAGCAGGAGAGGTAAAGGAGGCAAGAGAAGCAGTTAATTTTTTATCTTTGAGTAATTATTTACTTTCTTCCTCTACTCCCTCCGCTTTCTCTGCTCTATTTAACTTCTAGTTCGTACTTTTTCTCCGGTTCCATTGACGTTGGCTGAATCTTCTGGAAGTTCTACGCCGAAGATGCGGGAGAAGGTTTTTTCTACTTTATAGCCGGTATCTATGGATTCTAATGGATCTTTACGCAGTCGGTGACGCAAGCACAGTGAAATAACGCGGCGAATGTCGTCTACTGTGACTTCGTTACGTCCTTCAAATGCGGTTAGGGCTTTGGCGGCGCGGTTGGTTACGATGTCACCGCGTAAACCGTCTACATCTAGTTCGGAACATACTTCGGAAATTTTTACCCGGTAGTCGTATTCCATATTAACGGAGGGTAAAAGTTCCTGGGCTTGGACGATACGTTTTTGCAGTTCTTCTTGCTGTTCTTGATATTTTTCGATGAATGTGGGAGGGTTTTGGTCAAATTCTGACCTTTGTTCCACGATTTGCACTCTTAATGCTGGTTCCCTAACTGTGCGAATTTCGGCGTGCATTCCGAATCTGTCAAGTAGCTGTGGTCGTAATTCACCTTCTTCTGGGTTTCCGGAACCAACTAAAACGAAACGTGCTGGGTGACGAATAGAAATTCCTTCACGTTCGACGGTATTCCAACCGCTAGCAGCCGAGTCTAACAGCACGTCTACCAAATGGTCATCTAACAAGTTAACTTCATCAACGTAGAGAATGCCCCGGTTAGCTTTAGCTAAAAGCCCCGGTTCAAAAGCTTTTACACCTTCCGATAAAGCCTTTTCAATATCGATGGTGCCGCAAACTCGGTCTTCTGTAGCTCCCAAAGGTAAATCTACCATTGGTACCTTCATTTGTGCTACAGGAATATCTTCACCAAGTTCAAGTTTTTGGCGGGCTGCATCACCCATAATATCGGGGTCGGTGGGATGAGAATTGAAAGGATCGTCAGCAACCACGGCAACTTCTGGCAGCAAGTCAGCTAGCGCTCGAATAGTAGTTGATTTTCCAGTACCGCGATCGCCCATTATCATTACGCCGCCAACTTTGGGGTCAATCACATTTAAAATTAGAGCCAGCTTCATTTCTTCCTGGCCCACAATGGCGGTAAAAGGAAATACCACGCGCCGCGCTGTAGAAGTCTTTTGATTAGTAGGACTCACTGATAAATTACCTTTATATATTTCTCTTATTACCGTCTTTATTTTGCCACATTAAGGAATTGGGGGATAGGGGGGATGGGGTGATGGGGTGATGAGGAGATGGGGAGATGGGGTGATGGGGAGTTAAACCATTTGTAGTGCGAGTATCTTGCTCGCTCGATACAAGATCGCAAGATGCTCGCACTCCTAATAATTACCAATGCCCCATGCCCAATCCCTAATTACCAATTACAAAATTGTAATTTAGTGGCAAGTTAATTTTTAAAAGTATATTTTATCACTTAACACTTCGTTAATCTAAACTATACCATTGTATAAGTTAGATGTTTTAATACTGCACCTTAAGTATTTTTTCTAGTTTGCTATCTAATTAAATTTCGGCTGCTGGTAAATCTATTAGACATCTCCGGAAATGAAAAATACCTCTCTCCAAACCTCTCTCCTACTAGGAGAGAGGCTTTAAAACCCCCCTTCCCTGCTCCGGGAAGGGGGGCAGGGGGGTTAGGTCAAAGTGTAAATTTAAAACTATATAATGTTTTCCGGAGATGTCTATTGGAATTAAGACGTTATTACAAAATACGGGTTTGTTGGTATGGTGATAGATTTACGAAAATTTTTTCAAGCTACGAATCCTAGCAAAACTCTGGTTATCGAAAATGCTGAAGATGAAAAGTATTATATTGATTTTTCTTCGGTAAGAGGTGGCAAGATTATTCAGGAGTTGCGGGATAATATTAGTTTTTTCTCGCCGGATCGACCTACTTGTGTTTTGTTTACGGGACATATTGGGTGTGGTAAGTCTACTGAATTGTTGAGATTGAAGGCGGAGTTGGAGGGGGAAGGCTTTTATGTGGTCTATTTTGAGTCTAGTGAAGATATGGAAATGGCTGATGTTGATATCGGTGATTTCCTGCTGAGTGTGGCGCGTCGGGTTAGTCAGAGTTTGGCTGATATGGGTTTGGATGAACCCAGTCTGTTAAAGGAGTTGTTGCAGGGTACTTGGCGGGTTCTAAATGCGGAAGTTGTAGGGATGAAAGCTAAACTTCCGGGTGTTGGTGATGTTGGTGTTAGTTCGGACTCTGATAAGTTTTCTCTGGCTTTTGGGATTGGAGAGATTACGGCGAAAACCAAGGATGATGCCACCTTAAGAGGTAGGCTGAATCAGTATTTAGGGCCTCAAAAAACTAAGCTATTAGAGGCTATTAATTCTGAATTACTCGAACCTGCGATAGAAAAATTGAAGCAACAGGGTAAAAAAGGTTTGGTTGTAATTGTGGATAATCTCGATAGAGTTGATTCTCGTGCAAAGTCATGGGGAAGACCGCAACAAGAGTATCTATTTATCGATCAGAGTGAGTATTTAACGAAGTTGGGGTGTCATGTTGTTTACACAATGCCTTTGGCGTTAAAGTTCTCTAATGACTATGGATACTTGACTCAACGTTTTCCTGAAGACCGAAAGGTGTTACCAATGGTACCAGTACAATTACCAGATGGAAGCATTTTTGAACCGGGGATGGTATTGTTACGGCAAATGGTTTTAGCGCGGGCTTTTCCAGATTTGAATCCACAGCAGCGCCTAAATAAAATTACTCAAGTTTTCGACGATGCCAAAAGTTTAGATAGATTATGTCAGGTAAGTGGGGGGCACGTGCGGGATTTGCTGCGGTTGTTAAATAACTGGATTCAGAAAGAAAGAAAACTTCCTTTATCCTGTAAAACTTTAGAAGCTTTGATTCGCTACCGTCGCAATGAAATGACTATGCAAATTTCCGATGATGAATGGGAATTATTGCGTCAAGTGAAGAAGCGGAAGAAAGTGAGAGGAGACTTGGAGTATCAAGCATTAGTTCACAGTCGTTTAGTGTTTGAATATCGCGATGCTGGTGGGGAATCTTGGTTTGATATCAATCCGATTTTGGCTGAAGCTAGTGAGTTGGAAGAATGAGGGGATTGGTAATTGGGCATTGGTAATTGGTAATTGGCTAATAATAGTTAGGAGTTAAGAGTTATGAGTGAAGAGTTAGAAGATAGTAAAAGATTACAAAGAGACGAGTTAGATATTTCTACCCCCCTCTCCCCTCTGCCCTCCTCCCAAATTCCAAATTCCGCATGGGAGTAATTTTGTTTTATATGGGGTTATGCTACTTCCAGCAGGCTCAAAGATATCGTTTAAAATCTGTTAATTTTTTACAAGAAGCACATATTTATTTTCAGCAGAGTATTAATATTTTTATTCAAGCAAATCGTCCTAATTTAGTAGGCAGGATTAGTACCGGCTTTAAAACATAGTTCTATTGGTTTAGAAGAGATAGTACCAATTAAAATCAGAACTTACACCAACTGGGTATATGAATTAGGAAAACTATTACTTTAAGCTTTAAAATCCAAAGGAATCCAATTCGGAATGGAAGAAGAATTAGCAAAAAAAGCTTATCAGTTTCCATTATCAAATCCCGAATCATCAGAAGATATATTAGAATTATTGCGACAAAGTGAATGGCGTAATTTGCGAATAGTATTAATTTTCACATCTTGTACCATTCTCAATAACCGCATTGGAATTTATTCCAAGGCTAATACACAAAGTCTGATAAATCAGACTGGTTAAGGTTTTTAGGTTATTTTAGTGCGTTTTAACTCACATCTTGTATCATTCTCAACAACCGCCTTGGAATTTATTCCAAGGCTAATACACAAAGTCTGATAAATCAGACTGGTTAAGGTTTTTAGGTTATTTTAGTGCGTTTTAACGTAGTTTGTATATGCAGCCCTGAAATTGATTTCTCTGCGAGAAAGCCTCCGGCTTACAAAGCGGAAATGTGGGCTTAAGCTAACTGCTAACTGCTCACTGCTCACTGATAACTGGTAAGTGGTCACTGGTCACTGTAAACTGTTTGATGTAGTTGTTCTTGCTGCTGATGGATAAGTTACTGGATGAAGCAGCTTCGCGAGAAATTGCCGAGCAAATCGGAAGTAAAGCTAAAAAACCTTTTGACAATGCTTATAAAGCGGTATTGGCTACGGAAGGTGCAGTTTATGCTCAAGGTTTTTTGATTATCAAACGTAAGTCTTACCAACTTCTCGAACATTCTTGGATAGAAATAGATTCGCGAATAATTGACCCAAATTTACCACATTTAACTAAGGAATCTCAGGAAATGTGGTACTTCACGGCACAAACTTTTACCATCAAAAAACTTAAAAGGATAATTGAAGAGTCAAAAGAAGATTATCCAGAAGATGATCCATTACCAATTTACGGTGATACGCCTTATGAATATTATGGGGAAGTAATGTTAGGTGGTAAAGAATATTTATCCGCTTATGAATTAGCAGCAGCTAAATATGAGGAACTCAATCAACCGAATCTTGAAAATAATTAAGGTAATTGGTAATTGATAATTGATTCAATTAGATTTACCATCGCTACCAAAATATTCTCGATATCCGCAAATTTTATCTTCACGTACATCAAAGGATATTGCAACTCTGTTTTTATAAGGTTCTCCCATTCGTTTTCCTTCGTCGCGAAATTCAAATACAACTGTTGTATCGTTGCTGGTAACTCTTTCTACGGAAGTAATTATAAGTTGCGAATTAAAGGCTTGGGAAACGTATTCAAAAAACTCTTTTGCTTTCTGTTTTCCGACGTTTAAACCGTGATATTCTCCATTAGGAAACCAAAAGGTAAAGTCTTCTGTAAGCATATTTAAAAAATCGTTCCATTCCCCTGTTGCTAAACCATGTGTAAAATCTTCAAATCCTTGATGTGCAATTTTTAAGGTGTTTTCTGAATTTTGAGTCATTTTATTTGATCTATAAAATTTGCTCGCAAGATTAAATCAGTGCCTAAAGTATTCTAAGCTTAAACAATACATCCTGTAAATATAATCACAAGATATTTAATCTAAAAGTAAATAAAGAACAACTCATAATTCGTAAGATAATAATAAAAATCAATTATCAAGATTAAATATGACAAATTAATTAATTATTTATAATATGTATTTTGATATACTTGACTAAATAGAGCGTAAACTAATTTAGGCAGATACTGTAATGGCAAATTCGAGTTTATCGTAGCAAGACTATGGATAGAAGACAATTGCTCAAAAAGGGATTATTTGCAGCTACTGGAATTGCAACAAGTTCTTTATTTGGCTGTAATTCATTAACCTCAGCAACAAAGGAAAAAGGAAAAACGCATTGGGGTTACATTGGTGAAAAAGGGCCTGAAAATTGGGGAACTCTATCTGAAGAATTTGATGTTTGTCAATCGGGTAAAAGTCAATCTCCGGTTAATCTTCAATCGGCTATTGATGCGGATTTACCTCGACTAAAAATTACCTATAAAGATACTCCTCTTCGTATAATTAATAACGGTCATACTATTCAGATTAATTATCAACCGGGAAGCATTTTAACTCTTGATAATCAGCCTTATGAGTTACTACAATTCC
The DNA here is from genome assembly GCF_963920925.1 of Calothrix sp. CCY 0018. Taxonomy (NCBI): domain Bacteria; kingdom Bacillati; phylum Cyanobacteriota; class Cyanophyceae; order Nostocales; family Calotrichaceae; genus Calothrix; species Calothrix sp. CCY 0018. Next base: position 29,127 of record NZ_CAWUDI010000061.1, read on the forward strand.
ACTTCCATCACCCCAGCGAGCATCAGGTTGACGGAGTTGCCTTACCGATGGAATTGCATTTAGTTCATAAAAATAAAAAAGGAGATTTGGCTGTAGTTGGTGTTTTTCTAAAACAGGGTCAACAAAATCAAATTATAGAGCAAATTTGGCAATCACTGCCGATAAAAGAAAATCGCGAACAAATGGTATCTAATGTAAATATTAATGCTGCTGACTTATTACCAGAAGACCAAGATTACTATCGGTATTTCGGTTCTTTGACTATACCACCTTGTTCGGAAATGGTTAACTGGATTGTTTTTAAAGAACCAGTAGAAATTTCTTCGCAACAAGTAAAGAAGTTTGCTCAAATATTTCCCATGAATGCTAGGCCAGTACAAGTAGTTAAGCGGAGATTTTTGTTGGAATAGAGTTAGCAGTTTCTCGTTCCTAGCCTCCGGGCTGGGAATGCATAATATGTTCGTAGTTGCGCTTCAGCGCTTCCGAGAAGAGGCGCTGAAGCGCAACTACGAACGAACATAATTAAACTCTTAACTCCTAACTCAATCTCTGCTTAATTTCTTCTGCCAATTTATCCAGCGAAACTTCGATTTGTTCTCCCGATTTCAAGTCTTTCAAACTTGATTTTTCTGCTGCTGCTTCATCAGCACCGATAATTACACAAAATTGAATTCCTTGTTTATCGGCGGCTTGAAACTGTTTACCTAAACCGCGTTTATCAAAGCTGGTAATTACGTTTATTCCCGATCGCCGCAGTTGTTGAGACACCTTCAAATAAAGTGGCATCAATTCGGCTTGTAAATTTACCACCATTACTTGTGCTGGTGTTGCGGGTAAAGTCTTTAAAATATCGGCTTTTAATAATCTACTCATCAAGCGAGTTAAACCAATAGAAATACCCACACCCGGCATTTTTTCACCTAAAAATGTCCCTACTAACTCTTCATATCTACCACCAGAACATATACTTCCTAACGCTTCATGTCCCAACAAAGTTGTTTCGTAAACGGTGCCGGTATAATAATCTAAACCGCGAGCGATCGCCAAATCAATGCAATAGCGATTGTCGGCAACTCCTAAATCACGAACTCCGGAAATAACAGTTTCTAATTCGTTTAAGCCTAGTTTAAATTGTTCGGCTTCTGCCATACTTTCAGCAAGATGTTTCAGTTTACTCAAAACTTGATCTACCGAACCCTTAATATTCACAAATTCAATAATTTTATCAGTTTTTTCTGCCGAAATACCTTCGAGTTCTAACTCTTTTTTTACTTTTGCTTCACCAATTTTCTCTAAATTATCAATTATCCCCACACAGGTTTTAATTTTGTCTTCGGTAACACCAACCGACTGAAAGAAACCCGTTAGAACCTTACGGTTATTGATCCGAATCAGAAAATCACCAATATTTACCGCTTCAAATATCTCGGAAATAATTGCAGGCATTTGAGCATCATAAAGTAAACTCAATTCCCGACGAGCAATTACATCAATATCGCACTGACGAAACTGGCGAAAACGTCCATCTTTTGCTCTTTCCCCGCGAAATACCACGTCCATTTGATAGCGAGCAAAGGGAAAAGTCAAATTATTGGAATTTCGCGCAATATAAGCTGCCAAAGGAACAGTTTGGTCGAACTTTAATGCTCTAGCTTCCGAATTATTATCATCGGATTTACTTTTACCAGATTCTTCTTTCTCAGCTTGTTTATTCGGCGGTAAAATCGGACTAATACCATAGATAATATTATCACCTTGATTTCCCTTAGCTTGCAAAACCTCTAAACGTTCTACAGCAGGAGTTTCAATCGGCGTAAATCCGTAACTTTCATAAACCTTACGAATAGTATCCATCAAATAAGATTCTAAGCGCTTTTCACCAGGTAAAAATTCAGGAAAACCGCTGGGATTAGAGTAATTTATTTTGTCAGATTTTGGCATATCAGTTAACAGTTAACAGTGAGCAGTTATCAGGTAATTGGGTATGAGGCATTGGGAAAGCATACTATATGAAGGTGGAATTATGCTTGTAGTACTTAGTTGCATTATTTTTAATTAGTTTGTAGTGAGGAATTTAGTCCTTGGATGAGAGGGCTTTAGCCCTTACTACGAACCTATTTTTTGATTTAATTTAACATTGATAATTGATCATTGATCATTGATTAAACCACCAAGGATCGTAATTGTCGTTAGTCTTAATCAAAAATGCTTTTTTGCGGATAAATCTTGTTAATGCTGATGCACCCATGCGGGAAGCTCCTAAACCGGAAAATTTGAAGGCGTTTTTCTCGGCTTCGTGCATCATTCCTGTTAAACCTGCATCGTTAATGCTTATGGCACCTGCATCTATTTGACGGGCTATTTCTAATGCTTCGTCTGGCGATTCTGCAAATACTGCGGCACTTAATCCATAATAGGTGTCGTTTGCTAATTCGATGGCTTCTTCTACTTTAGAAAAGGACATAATTGGCATTATAGGGCCAAATGTTTCTTCGTTCATTAATTTCATATGATGATTAACTTCGGTGATTACTGTGGGGTGACACCACCAGCCACCACCTATTTTTTCAACTTTACCACCGCAGTGAATTACTGCACCTTTTTCCACCGCATCTTGTAAATGTTCGTTGATGATTGCTGCTTGTCTTTCGGAAATAATTGGCCCAATTTCTCCACTTTCTAATGTAGGATAAGCAAGGTTTAATTTATGTGCTTTGGCTACAATTTTATGGTAAAACTCTTCATAAATATTCTGAGCAACATAAATTCTCTCGATTGACAAGCATGACTGTCCGCTATTAACTACAGAACCCCATAATATAGCAGAAGTTGCTAACTCTATATCTGCCGATTCTAATACAATTGCTGGGTCTTTTCCTCCTAATTCTAAGAAAGCAGGAATAAAACGTTGGGCTGCTGCGATCGCAACTTGTTGTCCTGTTTCAACGCTGCCTGTGAAGCATACCAGGTCTACATTGTCAATCAAACTCGCTCCTGTTTTACCATCCCCCTCAATAAAAATTAATATATCCCTTAGTTTGGGAATGTTACTAATTGCATTCATCAAAGGAGCCATAAATCGTGGCGTAAGTTCGCTGGGTTTAACAACTACCGCACAACCGGCTAATAATGCCGGAATAGTATCAATAGTTGATAGTAATAAAGGAAAATTCCAAGGACTGATAACGCCAACTAAAGCATAAGGTATCCCGGTTTGTTGCAAATTAATAAACGAAATTGAGGTTCCTTTTTGCGTTTCTTGCAATATTTTTGAACTTAACCGACACCATCTTTCAATACTAGAAATAAAGAAATCAACTTCTAACTTAGATTCTCTAAATCTACCCGTATCAATTGTCAAAGCTTCTGTTAATGTATCTTGCTTTGAATATATAGTATCCTTCAATTCTAATAAAGCATCAATTCTTCCACTCACACCTAAATCAAACCAACTTTGTTGCGCTCTCCGCAGACGATTGCATTGCTGCACCAACAGCTTTTCTGGTGGAGGTACAATTACGTAATCATATTTTCCCGTGCGGGGGTTACGGATTTCGATTGGTTTGGACATAAGATATTAGGGCATTGGGCATTGGGGATTGGAAATAGTTGAGAGTTAAGGAATGAGTAGAAAGTAGCAAGTACCAAGTAAATACTTTTTCTGCATTATTGTCGTAGATGTGGCTGCTCAAACATCTATTTCGACTCGCTACTTTAAAAATGTTTACTGCTCTCCCCTTGCATCTTCTGATTAAATAGGTGAATGTTGCGGTGTTTCACCTGCACCCATTTCTGTAAGCACTATACCGCGATAGTCGATGATTTTAAAGTTTCACTAAAATAAACCGGGTTTACGACACTGGTGCAAGATGTGAAATTTATAAAACTTTTGCTATAAGAGTTATCAATTTGTAGGTTAACTTCATGGCACAATTATAACCATGTTTTTCAACGATAAAAATGCAATTATCGGCATCTTAAAATAACTCAAATTCATCACAATAATCTTGGGTTACGATTGTTTAATATATATTTTCGTTTTAATCCAATTACTAAATCCTCTCTAACCCAACCTACAATTTAAAGCATCGATTCCGGCACCAATCACAACTAAATTTTAAATTGATTTATTTTGAGGCATAATCAGTATAAGCTTTGTAAGAGAAAATAAATGAGCATTTTTTCATGAATAGAATTTTGTATTATCACCAACAATCAAACTTTTCTCGGAAAATTCGCATCTTATTAGCGGAGAAAAATTTGGATTGTGAACTAAAAGATATTAATTTGCTGAATAAATCTCCTGAATTCCTAGAAATTTCTCCCATTGGTAAAGTACCCGTGTTTGTAGAACAAGATGGTACGGTGATTTGGGATTCTACATTAATTGCAGAGTATCTCGATCAAACTTATCCACAACCTAGTTTTTATCCTAGCAATCTTCGCACAAGGCTTGATTGTCGGAAATGGGAAGAGTTAGCAGATAACTTAGGTGATAATATCATCAATCTATGGATACTTAATTTAACAAATAATTTAGCTTCAACTCGTCATCGAACTAAATTAGAAACTTCAATTAATCGTCTTGCATTATTTTTCGAGCGACAATTAGCCCAATCTAAATATTTATTAGGTAATGACACATGGACAGCAGCAGATATAGCAGCATTATGTTCCTTTGGCTACTACAGCTTTCGCTTAAATGAAGATTGGCTTTTAGAGTTTCCTCATGTCGGAAATTGGTTTAATGAATTGCATCAGCGCGAATCGGTAAAATCAACTGTTCCGATGCCATTAAATTAAGTTAATGTCTGGATGATACCGATTGGGGAAATTCGGAATTAAGTTATGAAACAATTAACTCTGTTTCCTAAATCAATTGACTTTCCTCGCGGAAACATCACTGTATGATAATAAAATTTCATCAAGCTTTTCTAAAGTTACATTTTGCCGTTCTGCTAATTCTTTAATTTCCCTAGTAATGACTTGAATTTGAGTTGAATCTAAGTTAATTCCGAGTTCATTCATGCGATGAGTCAGAGCATGAGAACCTGTTAATTTATGGTTGATTAATACTCTTCGGCTTAAACCAAAATCCGTGGGAGAAATTAGTTCGTAGGTATTTGAATTATTTAAAATTGCTTTTGTATGCACCCCGGCTTTATGAGTAAAGGCATATTCACCAACTATATAGTGATTAAAGGGAATTTCGATGCCAACTTTAGCCGCGACAATTTGATGTAAATGTAAAAGCTTATTCAGGTTATATTTATTACGTAAACCTTCTGCATCGAGGGTATATAAACGAGCAATTAATCCAGCTAAAGGAGTAATCCCATTTCGTTCGCCGATTCCTAATACACTTGTATCAATATGGGTAGCACCTGCTTCAAAAGCTGCATAACTATTTGCGATCGCGCATCCGGTATCGTTATGAGCATGAAACTCGATATCTCGATCAAAACATTGACGTAAAGTCTGTACTAATTGAGAGACTTGTTGTGGTGTTGCAACACCAACTGTATCGGAAACTCCAAAACGATTAACAATTCCTAATTCTGCAATAGCAAGATAAACTTTGAGCAAATCTGGTAGCGAACTTCGGAAAGAATCTTCTGTGGAAAAACGCAGTTCTGTTTGAGGATTTTGTTGATGAATAAAGGTAATTACTTCACTAGCAATATCAATTACTTGATTGATTTCTTTACCATGACCAAACTTACGTAAAAGTGGAGAGGTTGCCATAAATATATTAATACCATTAACCCCCGTATCCAAGGCTTTTTTAGCATCTTCTAAATTACAGCGAATGTGGGTTAAAACTTTTGATTGTAAACCATTATGAGCTAAAAGCTGACAATCTTTATAGGATTGAGAGGAAACGCATGGAGATGTAACTTCTATATATTCTACTCCAAAAGCATCAAGTTCTCTTGCTATTTCGATTTTATCTTCAGACGAAAAGTTAGCATAGCAAGATTGTTCGCCTTCGCGTAAAGTAGAGTCAATAATCGCTAGTTTATTAAATAACATTGACTACCTTTCATAACAGCTTGGTTTATTTTACAACAGTTTTATTATATTCTGTTTTTGTAAAATAAATTATATGTAATTTTTGGTTATAGCTGTATTTTATATGTCTGTATATTTTGTCAAACAGCTTGAAGTCCTTATTTAATAAAAATAATTTCATTTTTGTTTTAACTCTAGATTACTTCTGATTACTGTTTCCTATTTACCGTTCTCTTTTTTAGATTCTTTAAGTGGTATAATAAATCAAAAACGTATATGAATTTTCTTACTTTTATTACATTATTAGACAATTTTTACATGAAGATGACTAGCGATTATATTAAAGTATTTGAAGATGATTAAACCGAGTAGTACAATGTAAAAGCTTATTTTTTGTTTAGCTATAAATAGTTGAAAAAAGGTTAAATTTACTAATGAAAGATCGGAATAAAACTCTGCAAGGTAGAACAACTATAGTTACAGGTTCTGGTCAAAATATTGGTAGAGCGATCGCATTGCTTTTTGCTTCATCTGGTGCGAATGTTGTAATTAATGGTCATAAAAATCGAGAAGCGATTGAAAAAGTTGCTCAAGAAGCTCGCGATTTAGGCGCTCAAGCAATTGCAGTTATGGCTGATGTGAGCAATCCCGATGCAGTTCAAAAAATGGTTGATACTGCAACCCAAAAGTTTGGTGCGGTTGATATTATTGTTTCTAATGTTTCACTTAGACAAAAACAATCTTTCTTTGATCTTTCGATTGAGGATTGGCATCAAGTTATTAACACAAACTTAAATTCTGCATTTTATTTAGCCAAAGCAGTAGTAGCGGGTATGAAAGAGAGAGGATGGGGGCGAATTATTCATATTTCTGGTTATGACGGCACAATCGGAGCATCCCACCGCGCTCATAACGTCACTTGTAAAGGTGGTTTGGATGCTTTAATAAAGGCACTCGCCACAGAATTAGCACCATACGGAATCACGGCAAATGCAATTAGTCCCGGCACAATAGATACTAATCGCATTGCTCAAGATTACCCTGATTTGGAGGCTAAATACGAACTTTTAAAAAAGCTCATACCCGTGCGTCGTTTGGGAACTTGTGAAGATATAGCGGAAGCTTCTTTGTATCTCGCATCAGATTATAGCGGTTTTGTCAATGGTCAGGTGATTAATGTTAATGGAGGCGCGTTAATGATTTCTTCTCACTTAGAACCTATTCTGGAATGACTTCTCTGGTTTCAGTTAAAATCCTTAGCAAATATGGCGTAATTTTGTTCTTTTACTTTCTGCTGCTACTCCTTACATTCTCACCTAGCATTTTTAGGTTGCCAGACTACTAGTGTGCGATGCTTAAAAAGATTGAGTACGGAATTAAAAGCTTTATACCGTTATGCAGCAATATCGGATGGTGCGTTAGACGTATTAAGGTTATCGTTCATACATGAAATAGTCGTGCGTCTAACACACCCTACAAAAATCCTTGGAATGAATGGGGAGAAACCCGCTATTGCCAAAAAACCGAGTTACTCAACAAATTTATTGTTCCCAATTAGATGTCAGATTTTTATATAATATTGAAAAACTTTTAGTTTTCGATACATTTAGTCCGAGATAATTATAAATGTATTTACTTAAAAAAGTCATAAACCCGCTATTTATAAAAATAGCGAGTTTATTTATAAATTAATTTCCTACTCCCTACTTAATCTATTTTTCATGAGTAATCGGAATCTCAATTACAAACTTTGTACCTAACTCAATAACAGAATCAAAAGACAATTTCCCACCGTGTTTATCTATGATAATTTCATAGCTAATAGATAAACCCAAACCCGTACCTTTTCCTACTTCTTTCGTAGTAAAAAATGGGTCGAATACTTTTGAATGTATCTCCGTCGGAATCCCACAAGCATTATCAGCAATAATGATTTTTATCAGATTGTTATCAAGTTTTTGAGTAGAAATTGTAATTTTATTTGAATTATTTTTTTTACTATCTAATTTTTCCTCAAAAGCATCGATCGCATTAGCAATAATATTCATAAAGACTTGATTTAACTGACTCGGATAGCATTCCACATTAGGAATATCACCATATTCTTTGATGACTTGAATTTGAGAATGTGCTGATGTTGCTTTTAACTGATTTCCCAGAATCATTAAAGTACTATCAATCCCATCATGGATATTTACTTTCTTAAATTCAGCTTCATCCAGACGGGAGAAATTACGCAGCGATAAAACAATTTTATAAATACGTTCGGTTCCTACCTCCATCGAATCAAGCAATTTCATAAAATCTTCTTTGATAAAATCAAAATCAATTTCTTCAATTTTATTTTGAATTTTTTGCAGAGGTTGGGAATATTCCTGCTGATAAAGTTCTAATAACTCTATAAAATCACGAGCATATTGCCTAGCAGGTTCAAGATTGCTATAAACAAAACTCACCGGATTATTGATTTCGTGAGCGACTCCTGCTACCATTTGTCCCAACCCAGACATTTTTTCGGTATGAATCATCTGAGCTTGAGTACGCTGAAGTTCTAATAAAGTTTCTTGTAACTGCTGAGTTTGTAAGTTTAACTTTGTTTCTATCAGCTTTCTTTCAAGAATTTCTTTTTCTAAAGCTATATTTAACGCTGACAATTTCGGAACATTAGGAATAGCTAACAGCTTTGGAATTAACCAAAAAAGTAAAATAGCCGTAGCTAGAGATATTGCCGCAGTCGAAGCTTTTAACCAACCAGAAACCCAATAATTAGGATGCCATAACGTCCAAACTTCCGCCAAATGCGTAAAGCCACACAAAATAATAAAAGCACCAAAACAAAGAAATATCCAATCAAAAGGAACATCATCTCGTTTGTGAACTATATAGACAAGCATGATGGGAATTAAAAAATAAGCCACTGTAATCAAAGAATCTGAAATTAGATGCAGCGAAACCAATCCAGTTTTCCACAAATAACAATGTCCGTGAGGAATAAAAATCGTAGATAACATTTGGATAAAGCCGATTAAATATTACTAAAAACACACTTTTACCAGTTTAACTTCGGAAATTTTGAAAAAGTAGAGCAAATTTATACTTATATTTGAGAGAGGGGAGATGGGGTAGAGGGGGGAGAGGGGGAAGAGGGGGAAGAAATAAAAACTCCTAACTCCTAACTCTTAACTGTTCACTGCTCACTGCTCGCTGTCAGCAACTTTGATCGCAAATTTTACCAACCAAGGCCCCAAAGCGATAATAATTAACATTCGCGTTAACTGCATTGCTAATACTAAACCCGTGTCACCACCTAACTGCATGACGGTGGCAACCATTGCTTCTAATCCTCCAGGGGTAAATCCTAATAAAGAAGTAATGGTATCAACGTGAGTAAATACATGAAATTCGTAACCAATACCCAGACATAAAATAATCAATGAGATTACTAAAGCTATTTCAATTAACACCGCTTTCAGAAGTTTATTTACGGTTTTAATATCAAATTTAACCCCAATCGAAAGCCCTACACATAATAATCCCACAGCGAATAACCATTGAGGAACTTGCAACTCGTAAGGGGAACCCCAAAATACCGCTAACCCAATTAAAAATGTACCTAAAAACCCAGAAGCAGGTAAACTTAAACGATTTCCACCCCACATTCCCACAACGCAACATCCAGCTAATACGATTAAATTTAGCCACATCGGTATTGATGAATTATCCGCTGTTGTTGTTGCGATTGCTATTGTTACAGAGCTATTCAAATCGGCTGGAAAAAAGAAACCGGCGGCGCTGGGTATCAGCAATACTACTAGTAATAACCGTATTGATTGAAACACTGCTACGGCGACTGCATCTGCTCCCATTTCTTCTGCTATAGGCACAATGCTAGAGGCAGCACCAGGGATAAACGCTACTAATCCCGTAACCCTGTCAATACCAGACAAGCGAGATAATAAATACCCGTGAAACAAGCTTAAGGCACCAGTAATCAGCACGCATAGCAGTAATGGTACGGCATAAGTTGCGGCAACGTTTATCGTTTCCCAAGAAAAACGTGCCGCAGTATAAAGAGCGATAAATGCCTTACCTACAGTAACGAACATCTTCGGTAATGGCTGGGGATTACCTTGAATCACCGAATAGGCAATTCCCCCAATCATCGAACCTAACAACCAACTTACAGGAATTTGTAACCAGCTAAATATTAAACCTGCAATAATTCCTACAGTTAATTGAGAGGCAATTATTGTTAATTGGGGAAGATAGGAGACAAGCTGCTGTTGCCAGTCTTTACAATTATATTTTTGTAAAGGTAGATTTTTTTCAATCACAAAGCTATTTATAAACAGATATATTTACAATAAGAATCAAATCATTAATTCCCATCCTAGTTTATCTTGCTTTGTAAGTAGATTGGCTGGAAAAATTGTATTATCTGTTTAAAATCGCAAACTATTAATTTACAAATTCCAAATTATCGAACCGCAAATTCTGTAAATTGTCGTTTAAAAATTTAATTATATATAACTTTAAATCATCGACTACACAATCTTAAATTCCCTTCACCCTTCATACTTCCATCAGAAACCCATCCTTCCACGGGAGAACTAATAGCAACCCAATTACGATTCCCATCATTGTTAATTGTCGCCGGGAAATATCCAGGTTTAACAGTTTCACCATTACCAATGACTCGTAAAAGTTTAGATTTACCTGTTGGCTCAGACCAAATTAATACACCACCTGCGGCAGATTTTACCTGAAGACAATCAACATATTCCAAACTACTTTTAATTGCGGTACTAATATAAGTATGTAAAAAACGCTTTCCATCCCAACAACCAAATTCGACTTTACCCGTACCAATACGACTAACGCGATCGCTCAACCTAAACCAATATTTTATTTCAGATTCCGGAAGCGCGAAAGACATTTTACAGGCATTTTCAAATTCTAAATATGCCCCTAATTCCAGATTCGAGAAACCAGAATCAAAATCTGCTTCTTGGGCTTTATCTCGCGTGCGCCACAAACTCCAACCGGGTTCTGGTTTATTCTTAATACCGTTAGGATTGCTAACTTCTGCCCGCACTGCTAGAGCTGACAATAAAGCCTCATGCCCTTCGGGCATCTGCGAAGCAATCGCGATAATCATTAAAAATTTTGCCCTTATTGCCAGATTTAAAGCTCTTGCAACAAACTTATACTTATTGATATTCACTTGCAATTGTCAATTAAATTTATATTCACTCTAAGAGGGTGTTTGAAAAGTCCATAACTATACTCGAAACCTCTTTCCTAGAAGGAGAGAGGCTTTGAAACCCCCATTCCCGCTTTTGGGAAGGGGGGTAGGGGGGTTAGGTTTCCGAGGTGCTGCAAGTAAAACACAATACTTTTCCGCCCATCCTCTAAGCGATATTTTTTTACAGTGGCGAGCAATAAAATAGACTACATCTAGGGATCTATCCTAACGTCTCGATAGATTAAAGTTACTATCTTTATCCTTGGAAGATACTACGCTAACGTAGTAATTAGTAGCACAACACCAGTGACTTTTGCGTAAGCTTTAAATACCTTTTTAACTTGTACGTAGGTACAGATAAATATACTACATTTGATTCACTGAGACACTGCTAAGTAGGTTGGCGTTGAAAATTATAATTAGGGCAGGCAGTAGGCAGTCGGCAGTCGGCAGTAGGGGTAAGAGTTTAAGCCTAATTAACATTCTGTTACATGATTCGGTTTATTTCTGCCGACTTACTTACTATAGATTTTTGCAATGCAGTAGAAGCTATGGCTCGATTAGCTGCTCTGTAACGCTTTAAAGACTAGTATAGTGGATTGAACTAAAGCGATTTTATAATTCAACGAGCAGCAATTCCTGTTTGCGGTAATATTTAAAAGGTTACTTAATAAAAATGAACATTTTGAGGCATATTTTTACTGCGATAGTATATCTACCAGTTGTTGGTTAAACCAGATTGCCAGGTGGCAAATTATTGGTGCGATCGATATTTGAAATAAGATAGTCAATTTTAAATTTAATTTCAGGGTGACGCTCTAATAGATTACGTACATATACAATTATCAATGGTGCCTACATCTAACTGAAAAGTTAAGAGTAGGAAGACGAGCTTAAAAAAATGAAATTAAAATTACTATTAAACTAGAATAGTAATTTTAGTTTGAATTGGAATTTTTTTGATTCGTTTTTCCTTTTTAATTAATTTAAAGCGCCACGATGAAATATCATGTGTTAGAGAAAATTTTTAATAAACACAATGCACCGCGCAAGTTTGAAAGCTTGGAGTTGGATGGGAATTTTTCTATTTTACATATATCCAAGCAGGCGCAGCGTTTTGCTTATTATCCTCAAGAAGTAGTTTTACAAAAAGATATTCGTCTTGGGTTTCCGGAGTTTGTCGGGCTTGAAGATGTAATGACATCTATATTAGAAGGGGAACAGGAGTTCTTTGAGTTAGAGGGTATTTACCGTTTCAATCAAGATAATGGCGATTTTTATATAGATATATATATAATCGGCGAACCGATTGAAAATAGATTGGTAGTTTTAATTGAAGATGTAAGCGATAGGATGCTCTTAGAGCAAAAGTTAAATCAAAGAGCCAATGAAACGAATTTGCTCTCAAGTACTTTAGTTGCTTATAAAAACTATTTGGATAAAGTAATCGCTTCAATGGCGGATGCGTTGATTGTAACGACTAAAACCGGGATAATTAAAAGGATAAATAAAGCAACGGTAGAATTACTCGGTTATACAGAAGAAGAATTAATCGATAAACAAATTTCTTTAATTATTGCTGATAATAAATTATTGCAAAAAGCGATTCAACAACGTTCTTTGTACAAAAAATATTTTCAAAATGTAGAAGTTGTATGTCGGACAAAATCAAGAGAAAGAAAATTAATTGCTTTTTCTTGTTCGGTAATTAGTAAGAAAATTAACGGTGTAGAAGATATTGTTTATATTGGTCGAGATATTACCGCTAAAAAACGCCGTCAACGTCGTAAAAGCGCTCAGTATGCAATTACTAATATTTTGTCAGAATCAATTACAGTTAAAGAAGCGATGCCGCAAATTTTGCAGGCAATTTGTGAAAGTTTGGGATGGGATTTAGGAGAATTGTGGACTCCCAGTCAATACCTAAGTGTAAACCAGAAATGTTCGAGCAATCCTGTTTTGAGATGCGTCGAAATCTGGTCATCTCGAAGAGTTGACGTGCGAGAGTTTGAAGCTATTACTTGGCTAACAACTTTACAAGTAGGAAATGGTTTGGCTGGTAAAATTTGGGAAAATATTTCTCCCTTATGGTGCGAGGATATAGCCAATGATGATATTTGTCCGCGATTTAAACAGGTTGAAGAAACACAATTACACGCAACTTTCGGTTTTCCGATTCTCAACGATAATCAAATTTTGGGAGTAATGATCTTCTTTTGCCGAGAGGTAGTATTTAAAGATGAAGACTTGCAGCAAATGATGGTTTCGATCGGCAGTCAAATAGCGCAATTTCTGCAAAGAAAAGAAGCAGAGTCAGCACTATTAGAAAGTGAAGAAAGATACCGCGATTTATTTGAAAATGCCAACGATTTGATTCAGTCAGTTAATCCTTACGGAAGATTTTTATATATTAATCGTGCTTGGCAAGAAACTTTAGGATATACCGAAGCCGAACTTGAGAAAATATCCGTATTTGATATTGTACATCCAGATTTTAAAATCCGGTGTCGAGATGCTTTTTATCGTGTCATGTCGAGCAGTAATTCCGAACAGCTTCAAGCTGCATTTATGACTAAAGATAATCGAACTATCTTTTTAGAAGGAAACCTTAACTGTAAATTTGTCGAAGGAAGACCAGTAGCTACACGTGCCATTTTTCGCGACGTTACCGCCAGAATCTCAGCGGAGAAAGCATTACGTCATCAGCAAGAACAAGCCGAGCGCTTATTACTTAATATTTTACCAGCTAGTATAGCCAATCGTTTGAAACAGCAACCGGGTACCATAGCAGAGCATTTTGAAGATGTAACCGTTTTATTTGCAGATATTGTGGGATTTACAAAAATTGCAACTTCAGTGAGCGCTACAATTTTAGTGAACCTACTAAATCAAATATTTTCTGTATTTGACCGTCTTTCGTTAAAATATGGTTTAGAAAAAATCAAAACCATCGGTGATGCTTATATGGTGGTTGGTGGTTTACCTACCCGAAGTTCAGATCACCCTCAAGCTATTGCTTCGATGGCATTAGAAATGCAAGATGCTATTGGGATATTTAATAAAAGGAATAATTTAAACTTGAGTATTCGCGTTGGAATTCATACAGGTTCAGTAGTTGCCGGAGTAATTGGGCTGCAAAAATTTACATACGATTTATGGGGTAATACTGTAAATATTGCCAGCAGAATGGAATCTCACGGTTTACCTGGAAAAATTCAAGTTACCGTTGAAACTTATCACAGATTGCGAGATGAATTTATTTTAGAAAAACGCGGAGAAATTTCTATTAAAGGAAGAGGTGTTATGACTACTTATTTGTTAATAGGGAAGAGGGAAATGAGGGGAGAAGGAGATGGGGAGAGGGAAGAGAGGGGGTAGAGGGGGGAGAACTTATTAACTCCTAATCTAAAATCCTTTAACTCTCTACTTTAATCTAAAATCTAAAATCTAAAATCTAAAATCTAAAATTCTATGACAACACAAACAGCACCGATACCAGAAACTTATCAAGGTCAATTTGGTGAATTTACGATTACTAAAGATGACCGATTGGGTGTAATTATCTATCGTGCGGGGTTGGCGATCGCCGCACTTTTCTTTGCCATTGGTACGGCTTTAGTATTATTCAAAGATAATCCCCATTTACAATTGATCGCATTCTTGTACGCTGGTTTTAGTCTTGCTCTCGGAGTCAGCTTGTTGAGCATTCATATCTACATGGTAGAGTTGCACAGACTATTACAAGTATTTTGGGCAATTGGTAGCATTTCGGCAATTGTTTTTGCTTTCTCCAACAGCGGAACCTTAGCAGAAACAGTTTACAATTATCCCCTAACTATATTAGGAATTGGCTTTACCTTTGCAGCTTTAACAGGTATTTTTTTCAAAGAAGCTTTTTGTTTCAATCGTCTAGAAACTAAAATACTAACTCCTATAGTTCCGCTATTACTTTTAGGACACATGACAAATATTCTCCCCTTAGAAGTAGAAAAAGCTTTATTAGCAGTTTGGGCAGTATTTTTTCTAGTTTTCGCAATTCGTAAATCAGTACAGGCAATTCCCCCAGATATTGGAGATAAATCGGTATTTGAATATTTAAAAGGTCAAAGGTTAAAGGTTAAAGGTTAAAGGTGAGGAATTGAGCATCGGGCATTGGGCATTGGGAATTAATATGTCCCCTTGTCTCCCCATCCCTCCCTCTTCCCCCTCTCCCCAACGAACAATTAATAATTGATAATTGATAATTGTTCATTGTCTTTCTGGGAATACTAGCTCAGTAGGGATGAGGATAGAAAATTGACGGAAGAACGTGCGTACTGGTTAGCTTGGTCTAGGGTTTCGGGGGTTGGCCCAGTTTTACTGCAAAGACTACAGCAACATTTTGGTTCCCCGAAAACTGCTTGGGAAGCAAATTCTTCGCAATTGGGAGAAGTTGAAGGTTTTGGTTATCAAACTTTGCAAAAGGTAATTCAACAACGTTCCCAAATAAATCCCGAACAGTTTCTTAAACAGCACGAACAAGAAAATCCTAATTTCTGGACTCCCGCAGATGCAGAATATCCCCGTTTGCTGCTGGAAATCCCCAGCCCTCCAGCCGTGCTTTACTATTGCGGCAAGGTAGATAAGGCTGAAAATTTGGCACAAAAACCTCTCGTTGCCATAGTGGGAACCAGACAACCTACGGAATACGGTATTCGTTGGACGCGCCGTATTAGTACAGCTTTGGTACAAAATGGTTTTACGGTGGTTTCAGGTTTAGCGGAAGGCATTGATACCGCTTCACATTCGGCAGCAATTAAAGCGGGGGGACGTACCATCGCAGCTTTGGGTACGGGTGTAGATATGGTTTATCCCGCGAAAAACCGGGAATTATACAAGCAGATTTTGAATCAAGGCTTTGTTGTCAGCGAATATCCCACAAAAACTCAACCTCACCGCACTCACTTTCCGCGACGCAATCGGATTATTGCAGGTTTATCTCGCGCTGTATTAGTCATGGAAGCACCTCAAAAATCCGGTGCTTTAATTACAGCCGACTACGCAAACGAATTTGGTAGAGATGTTTACGCATTACCAGGAAGACTCGATGATTTTTCTTCCCAAGGATGCTTAAAATTAGTTTCTCAAGGTGCTACTCCCATTCTTAAAGAATTGGATGAATTATTAAAAATGTTGGGTGCGATTCCTCAAGCTCATGTAATAAATTTAACCCCAGATATAGAGAAGCCGTTACCAGATTTGCCCGCAGAATTACACCAGGTAATGAAAGCAATTTCTTCAGAATCTTTGCCCTTTGATTTTATAATTCAACAAACCAAAATGCCAGCTTCAGAAGTTTCCAGCGCTTTATTACAGTTGGAATTAATGGGGTTAGTTTCCCAACTTCCAGGAATGCGATATCAGAGGAATTATTAATGAACAATTATCAATTCTCTCTTCCCGCTAAAGATGATTATTGAAAAAAACCTTACTAGACGCGGTAGACGCAGGAAGTGGGGCTTCTTGTAGAGAAAGTGCAGAGGTTTGACTTTGTAATCTAACTACTCAAACTGAAAGGGAAAAAATGGTCAAGAACCATATAGAACTTAGAAGAAAAAGGTACTTTAAGCTCAGTTCGCAAATTGCTCAGTTGGATAATTTACAATTGCGCTGTTTACTTGCCAATAGTGATTCTAATGAGTCAAGCACGGGTTGGGGGACGAATCACACCATCGTCCTTGGGGAATCCAAAGTCTTTGTGAAACGTGTTCCGGTTACAAACATTGAGTATATATTAAGTTTAATGAAAATATAGTCAAACATAATCATACATAGTTTAAT
>NZ_CAWUDI010000062.1:0-44834 GCF_963920925.1 Calothrix sp. CCY 0018
GAGTTAGGAGTTAGGAGTTAGGAGTTAGGAGTTAGGAGTTAGGAGTTAGGAGTTATCTCCCCATCTCCCCATCTCCCCACCTCAATTCACCCACAGCCAAATGCCTGTGATAATATGAGAAACTGCTGCCTAGATTAGAGAAAAAAGCCGGGTTATGAGTCTAACACAAGAAAAAAAGCAAGAGTTAATCACTCAATATCAAGTCCACGAAACCGATACTGGTTCTTCTGACGTGCAAGTTGCTATGCTCACCGAACGGATTAACCGTTTGAGCAAACATTTGCAAGTTAATAAGAAAGATCATTCTTCCCGTCGCGGATTATTGAAGATGATTGGTCAACGTAAGCGTCTTTTGTCTTATATTCAAAGTGGAGACCGCGAACGTTATAAAACTTTAATTCGCAGTCTCGGTATACGTGGATAAAAAGAAGAGCCGCTGATTATGTCTGCCGAATCTGAACGCAACCGCTTACCTTTTGAACCGAATAAAAAACGCCAAAAGCCAGCAAAAGCCAACGCTCAAACGCCAATTGTTAAGGAAGTTGAAAAGGGAGATTCCAAAAAACCTCCTTTTACTAAACAAGAAATGGCTATTCCCCAAGTTGTCAGCCAGCGAATGGTTAGACGTGTAGCTTGGTTATGCGGAGTACCATCTGTACTGGGTATGTTGACTTTAGTTGTCAGCTATTTGCTGATAATTTATGCCGATATCAAGCTTCCTCCCCTGCTTGTATTGCTTGTCAATATGGGGCTATTTGGTTTAGGAGTTTTGGGAATTACCTATGGAGTTCTTTCGGCTTCCTGGGAGGAACAAAGAGCGGGTACTCTCATTGGTTGGAGCGAATTTACTACCAACTTCGGACGAATGGTAACAGGTTGGCGCGAGACTCGGCAAAAAAAAGTTTAATTTTAGCGATGAACTTCGTTTGATGGCGATCGCCTAGTTAAGTTAATAAAAATGAAAGTTAATGAAGGATGAAGGATGAAGCATAGTTTTCGTTCTTCATTCTTTGTTTAAAGGAACATCTTGCACCAATTTTGTTTAGCCCGACAACCCACCTTGAAATAAATTGATGCGGCTGATATACAAAGTACGTTGAAACGCACTAAAAGCCTTTGCTAGTCTGATTTATCAGACTTTATATGTGAGCCTGGGAATTTATTCCAAGGCGGTTGTAAAAGCTAAGTGGTAATGGTGCAAGATATGAGTTTAAAGGAACATTGGGGAGATAGGGAGTGGGGGTAGAAAATTTTTAACTCCCAACTCCCAACTCCTAACTCCTAACTCCTAATTCCTAACTCCTAACTTCTAACTACTCCCTATTAAGTTAAATTTTAGATAGCAATCAAAATAAATATTGGGAAGCTCTGCATGATTATAGTAATGAAAGTCGGTTCCCCCGAAGCGGAAATTAAACGTATTAGTGAAGAAATGATTAGTCGGGGGCTGACACCGGAGAAAATAGTCGGCCAACATAAAGTAGTAATTGGTTTAGTTGGAGAAACGGCAAGTTTAGATCCGCTGCAAATTCAAGATGAAAGTCCTTGGATTGAGCAGGTATTGCGGGTAGAAAAGCCTTACAAACGCGCTAGTCGCCAATTTCGTCACGGGGAATCTTCAGGAATTGTAGTTAATACTCCCGATGGTGAAGTTACTTTTGGTGAAAATTATCCTTTGGTGGTAATAGCCGGGCCTTGTTCGGTAGAAAATGAAGAAATGATTATAGAAACAGCAAAGCGCGTCAAAGCTGCTGGGGCTAAGTTTCTACGTGGTGGTGCTTACAAACCTCGTACTTCACCTTATGCTTTCCAGGGACATGGTGAAAGCGCTTTGGAATTGTTAGCGAAAGCAAGAGAAGTCAGCGGGTTAGGAATTATTACCGAAGTAATGGACGCTGCTGACTTAGACAAAATTGCAGAAGTTGCAGATGTGGTTCAAGTGGGAGCGAGAAATATGCAGAATTTCTCATTGCTCAAAAAAGTTGGAGCGCAACCAAAGCCTGTTTTATTGAAGCGGGGAATGGCTGCGACTATTGAAGAATGGTTAATGGCTGCTGAATATGTTCTTGCTTCGGGAAATCCCAACGTAATTTTATGCGAACGCGGTATTCGTTCTTTCGATCGCCAGTATACTCGCAATACCTTAGATTTATCTGTAGTACCCGTTTTGCGAAAGCTGACTCATCTACCAATTGCGATCGATCCTTCACACGGTACGGGTTTATCAGAACTTGTTCCTTCAATGGCAATGGCAGCTATAGCAGCAGGATGCGATTCCTTAATGATAGAAGTTCATCCCAACCCCGCCAAAGCCTTATCAGATGGGCCTCAATCTTTATCACCAGAACGCTTTGATAAGTTGATGCAAGAATTATCAGTTATCGGTAAAGCCGTCGGACGTTGGGAGTCAGCTGTGGCTGTGGCTTGACAAGAGATGGGGGAGAGGGGGGAGAGGGGGAGATGGGGGACAAGGGGACAAGGGGATGGGGAGAGGGGGTAGAATTTAATTGGTTACTGGTCACTGGTCACTGGTTACTCTTAACTCCTAACTCTTAACTCCTAACTCCTAACTCCCAACTCTTAACTCTTAACTCTTAACTCTTAACTCCTAACTCCCAACTCCCACCCAATCCAAAATCTAAAATTCAAAATCCAAAATCCGTTTACCGTCTTCTACGTCCGCTGCCAAAACCACCGCTACTACGGCTTCTGGAGGAACGGGAGCGGGTTCCGCTACCGAAACTGCTGTTGGAAGGACTGTTTCTTACTGACCTGGATTTACCGGATTGCTTTAGGGTGCTGCTGCCAAATCCGGAACCTGTTGAGCGACTGTTACCAGTAGTTCTACTAGGAGTAGAACGAGTATTAGTTCCGAAACTTGAGCCTCCGGAATTTCTTCTTCTAACGTTTCCTGTGGTGCGGAAAGTGGTACGGTTTCTGACTGCTGCGGGTGGTTCGTTGTAGCGTTGACGATAACTGTCTACTGCTCCGTTATAGCTGCTACCATATCCACCAAAACCAGTATAACTAGTCCTTCCCGGCTGATATGCGGGTGGTACGTAGTACTGGGGTCTAAATAACAAACTACCAATTGCTTGACCGGCGATCGCACCAGCGAAAGGTGCCCAAAAGCCGTTGCTGCGTTGAACTACAACGGTTCGTTCTTGTCCGGTTTGGGGGTCGGTTTTTGTTTCAGTAACGTTTTGAGTGTATGCGATTTGAAAGTCTGGAGTTAAATAAAGTGCGGGCTGTCCGTTTTCTACTTTTAAATAACTATTTTTACCTTCTTTGATTTGTTCTTCGGTAAGACGAGCCATTTGCAACTTATCGGTTTTAAAAGTTGGAGTAGGGCTATTTAACAAAAATAGCGTGTATTGTCCATCTGCATCGTTGTAACTAGCTTGCTGTACGGGATATTCACCATCACTGATTCGGGTATTAGTTGAAGTTCGAGTTACATTTCCAGCCTGCGGGGTGCTTGTTGTAGTTCCGCCACCACAAGCAACTGTTGTAAAACACAAACTCAAGGCTAAAAAAACCGCTGTAAATTTACGCAAAATTGTCATAATGTGATAATTCTTCTTCTATCTCTGAGCTTAACAACTTCTTTATAGCCGCGATCGGTACGGAGAACCGAATATTAGGAAGTTAGGAGTTAGGAGTTAGGAGTTAGGAGTTAGGAGTTAGGAGTTAGGAGTTAAGATTATCCTTGTCTCCCCATCTCTCCATCCCCCCATCTCCCCATCTCCCCATCCCCCCATCTCCCCATCTCCCCATCCCCCCATCTCCCCATCTCCCCATCTCCCCATCCCCCCGCATCTTACAAGGGAATTAATTCTGTAAAATGCTGTAATAACTGGTCGTTAGTCAGTTCGTCACCTAATTGTGCTGGTGAGAAGTGTACTTGAACCGCTCGTAATTTGTTTTTGTAATGTAAATCAATTAAAGCCTTTAAAGCTTCTTGCATAGCAGCAATATTTGATAAGTCCTCTTCTAATTGCGGTACTTCTCCTTCATAAGCCACTGTAATCATTACCACTACATTGCGGGTTACGGGAACGGAAAAAGAATCGTTAGAGTTGGAATAGTTGGATGGTGGTTCGCTTAAATAACGTTCTCCTGAGTCGGTAAATAATTCTTGAAAGTAGTCTCCTGCGTCTTCTTCCTTCCAAAACACATCACCTTCATTAGCGGAGGACATCCAAGATTCATCGTAATCCAATAGATTTTCGCAAATCGAAACTAATTCTTCTCCCATAACCTTCATATCACCTTCAGCATCAATTGCTTCTGAAGCGCTACGGTTTAATGCTCCTAAAATCGGTGCAACCTCCGAACCGCTTAGATGCAGCATGATCCGACAAACTACATACCGGGTACGACCCATCATTTTATTGAACATTATCTTGCTCCTGTGTATATTATTGAATCAATATTATTATGGTTTGGTAATTGGTAATTAGGAATGGGGCATTGGGAATAGGGCATTGGATATTAAATATATTCTTTTAGATTTTTTTAATTTATTTATTACATATGCTGTTAAGATAGCGACGCTATGTGAGTTGTAATCGCTGCTAAGAATTAAATAATTGTTAAATAATACTATAGATGTTTTCTATTTAAGTTTAAACAACTATAAATACTAAAAAATTACTATCAAGTATGAAATATTTGAACTGAATAATTATGCCTCAAGGTTATTGCACTATTTCCTATTCCCAATGTTCTATTCCCAATGTCCTAATTTATATAATGAAAACCTTTAAAGAAATCTACAATCATATTTACAGAAGGTTGCCTAGATTTAGAAAGTTCGCTTAATTCATCTTCATAGGTCGCGGCTTCTATTTGGGGATGGTCAATTAATCTTTTGCCAAAATGCGGGCTGTCGTAAATAATTAGATTTTTGGCGTTAGAATTTGTTAAAATGGTTTGAGTAGGAGCTTGGAAAAAGCTTAATTGTGCTGCTATTCGTAAAACTTTAGTGCTATCTTTGATAGTATTTGAATTCTGTTTTGCTTGCTCCAATAAATTAGTTAACTGCTGCATTTGTTGAATGTTGATTAGTTGTTCGTTTGGATCTTGGCTGGCGATCGCCTCTACTGCGGTATATATACTTTTTTGGGTAACAGCAGCATCTTTAAAGGGAATAATTGCCATATAAGCAACAGGAAATAAACTTTCGTCGCTATCTACACGGAAAGTAAAAACAGTGCGACGGCGACCAATTTCCACGCTTGGGGGTTGCTTTAATCCTCGATATTTTTGAATAATTTGAAAATAAGCACCTGCTAAAGCAAAATTAGCTTCTGGATCTAAAGGTCTATCTATGATAATCCTAATAGTAGGAGGAGTTTCGTTGAAAAAGTCTCCTGAATCTTCAGCATTCAAATGATGAATAATTGAGCGATCGCCTTTTTCACTCAAATCTACCCATTCACAAATCAACATATCGGTTTTTAAGCCAAATCGAGAGGTAGCATAAAGTTTTGCGCCGGTTAAAGTTGCTCCAGTTAAATCTGCACCAACCCATTCAGCCTCAATTAATTTTGCTTCAGTTAAATCGGCATGAACGAAACTTGTGTTAGTCAAATTAGCATTGCTTAAATCGGCACCTGCCAAATTAGCACCGCTTAATTTAGCACCGCTTAAATCTGCCCACTGTAAATTAGCACCTCTCAAGTCAGCCCATCGAAGATTTGCATCGCTAAGATTCGCACCGCTAAGATTCGCGCGAAACATATTCACCTGACGAAGTTCGGCTTCTCGCAAATTAGCACCGCTCAAGTCAGCACGAGCTAAATCCGTAGCATTCAAAGTCGCTCTTTCCAAATTTGCTGCAACTAAAGACGCACCTTTAATACAAGCTTGATTTAAGTTAGCATCTCGTAAAACAGCATGACGAAGTGTCGCTTCGCGCAAATCAGCATTACTCAAGTTAGCTTCTAATAAATTAGCGCGACTGAAATCAGCACGAATTAATTCACTTCGGATTAAAGAAGCTTTAACTAATTGAGCATTACTCAAATTAGCTCGAATTAAATTAGCTACATTCAAACTAGCTTTATAAAGATTTGCACCTTCAAGATGAGCGCCACTAAGCCTTGCGACATTAAGATTAGCACCACTAAAATTAGCTTTAGCAAGATTAGCGCCACTAAAATTTACTATGCTTAAATTAGCATGACTGAAATCCACACCAGTGAGTTTTACCCCACATAAATTAGCTTCGCTGAGTTCGATACCGCTAAAATCGGTAAATCCCTTCGCGTATTTTTCCAATAATTCTTCTACATTCATCGATGCTACCTCTGATTTTTTGAATAATTGCTAAATTATGCGGTTTTTAAGTAATATTTAATTGGGAATTGGGCATTGGTAATTGGTAATTGGCAATAGAGTCGCAAGTTAAAAATTATTTTCCCCTTGTCTCCCTATCCCCCAATCTCCCCATCTCCCCCCATGCCCCATGACCTATTTTTTAAATTAAGTATGATAATCGGCATAGTTGGACTGGGATTAATAGGTGGTTCTTTAGGTTTAGACTTAAAGAAACAAGGACATCATGTTTTGGGAGTCAGTCGCCGCGATTCAACTACTCAAAGAGCAATTTCTATGGGTGTTGTTTCCCAAGCTTCGGTTAATATGAGCTTGCTGTCGGAAGCAGAGGTAGTATTTATTTGTACGCCTCTGGGATTTATTATTCCCACACTTGAGCAATTGATTGCTCATTTACCAACTTCTTGTGTAATAACTGATGTTGGTTCGGTGAAAACCCCTATTGTCAAAGGCATTTCACCCGTATGGGAAAATTTTGTTGGGGGACATCCAATGGCGGGTAGCAACGATTCTGGTATAGAAGCTGCACGTTCAAATTTATTTAACGATAAGCCCTACGTACTTACACCTATAAATACAACTCCGACAAAGGCGATCGCAGTTATTGAAAATCTTATTAGTCAGCTTGGCGTTAATATTCATTACTGTTCCCCAGAGGAACACGATAAAGCAGTCAGTTTAATTTCTCATTTACCAGTCATGGCGAGTGCTTCCTTGATTGCAGCTTGCGAGAAAGAACCCGATTCACAAGTGCAGACTCTAGCTCAAAAATTTGCTAGTTCCGGCTTTCGCGATACATCTCGCGTCGGTGGAGGTAATCCGGAATTGGGGGTAATGATGGCAAAATACAATCGAGAAGCGTTGCTGATGTCGCTGCAAAGTTATCGCTCAAATCTTGATGAATTGGTTAATTTGATTGAACGAGAAGACTGGGTGAGTTTAGAGCAAATTCTGCATTCAACTCAAGAAGCGCGGGGTAAGTTTGTTGAGTGAGGAGTTAGGAGTTAGGAGTTTACAATGCCCTTCGGCCCTATCCCCCATCTCAAATCATTCCTTTTCTGCTTTATAAGTAAAGAAATTATCTAAAGCTGCTACAGTCTCGAATTTATATGAAGGTATGAGAGAGTTGATTTGCAAATTTGTACTGTAAACGCTAAACAAAATATAATCCTGTTGTTGGGTGGATGCTTTAATTATCTGCTTGATTTGGGGGCTGGCTGAATCGATCAACTTTGCACAGTTGAATTTGATTAAATTATCTAATAAGTTCGGAGTTTTACTGCATCCCTGTTCTTTTAAATACTCGCTTAATCGTTGAGTAGCGTATTCTTCGTACTCAACTCGCGATGGATTTGTACCAGCCATTGCTACTCCTAACGCAATTAATACGGCGGCTCCAGCATATGCAGCAATACTTACAACTTTCATTATCTCTAAATATAAAAATTAACTATTTGACTACTAGACTCTAGATTATCTGAGTCCGTTCCAAAAAAATGCTTGATAAATTCATTTATAAGCTGCTATACTAAAAAATAAGTTAAATATGGCATGGCGATCGTAGCCAAGTGGTTAAGGCAGAGGCTTGTGGTGTCTCCATTCGTGGGTTCGAGTCCCATCGGTCGCCCTTTTAACAATTAATTATTCCTACAGCGCATTTCACTATTGGTGGTGCGCTTTGTTTGTTTTAGGTTTGTAGTTTTGTAGTTAAGACTTTAGTCTTTTAAGCTCAAAGCCCCAAAGCTACTCTTAAGATCAAACTACCCCTGAATCATCTGGATTTTCCTGCTCCACTTCTATCCAAAGGATGATTTAGATATTTAGCTATTGATCTCTTTGTACTACAAGTGTAGTATAAAACGTTGAAGGCGATATTGGACAAATTTTTCAGCTTGTCATGGCAAACTTACGAGATATCGTTAATTATTTTCGTCCCTACTGGAAGCTGAGTATATTTAGTATCGCAGTATCCAGCGTTTATGAAATTTTAGATTTATTAGTACCTTATGCAATTGGACAGATACTGAACCTACTTTCCGGGCAACCGTTAGATGGGTTTTTGAGAAGTGCGATCGCGACAATTTCTGATATAACAAACTATCCTGCAAACAAGAATTTATCTTTAGGTATTTTACTAGGTTTAATTTTTGTAGTTACAGTAGTGAGAGCGCCGACACAGCCGTGGTTGAGCGGTTGGTTCCACTGGGATATTGCCTTAAAAGCAAAACGAAACCAAAGTCAAAAAGCAGTAGAGAAGATTCTCACATTACCTTTAGAGTTTTACGATGAAAACAACCCTGGAAGGATAGCATCAAGAGTAGCAAAAGGAATTACAAATCATACTTTTACTTATCCAGAAATCACCGGACAATTTTTTCCTAAACTGTTTAGAGTTTTGGGGATTTTTGTATTTATTTGTTTCGTTGATTGGCGGATTGCGGCTTTATTTTTGATTTCCTTTGTAATTATTCTCATCTTTACTTTAAAGCATTTACAGCTACTAATTAAACAAGAAAGTTGTTTAGATAAATACGGGGAAAATACAGAAAGTCGGACATCAGAAATTGTCACCAACATCAAAACAGTGAAAGCATTTGCCACCGAAGCTAAAGAATTGAAGAGGCAAAAACAACGCTTTGAACGCGAATTGAAGGTAGTGACATATCGTATCCATATAGGTTACATAAAGCTGAATACCTGGCAAAAAGGCGTAATTCAGTTTTGCGTGTTTATGGTACTTGGTTTAACTTTAGCCGCAACCATCGAAGGTAGAATTACCTTGGGTAATTTTATTGCCACCTTGACATTATCGAGCATGGCATATGCCGAGTTAGAACCAATTAGCATCCTTGCAGAGATGTTTGCTCGTCGTTATAGCTCCATGTTGCGATTCCACGAATTTCTTCAAGAGCCATCGGGAGTTGATTCCGAAGGACTTTTAGAAGTGCGGAAACCAGAAAAAGCCTACAATTTTACCGGAAAAGTTGAATTATCCCATGTCAGCTTCGGTTATGAACCCAGCAGACGGATTTTACACGATATTAATCTGTTAATCGAACCATATCAAACGGTGGCATTAGTAGGGCGTAGCGGCTCCGGAAAATCAACTTTGGTAAAACTGCTGTTTCGTTACTTTGAACCGCAAGCAGGGAAAATACTCATTGATGGTGAAGACATCCGTAACTTAAACGTAGGAGAATATCGGCGCAGATTGGCGATCGTTCACCAAGAAGTAGATATTTTCAACGGTACGGTTTTGGATAACCTGACTTACGGAAATGAAACCGCGAGTTTAAAACAAGTAGAAGAAGCCTGTAGAATCGCCAAACTCGACGAAGTAATTAGTTTACTACCCGAAGGTTACTATACCCTAGTCGGCGAAAGAGGAGTTAGATTATCCGGTGGGCAAAGACAGCGAGTTGGAATAGCCAGAGCATTGTTAGTTAATCCCGACGTACTCGTATTTGATGAAGCCACATCCAGCTTAGACTACGAATCCGAGCGATCGATCCAATTAGCAATGAGTTCCATCCAAGGAACCCGCACCACCATAGTCATCGCTCATCGACTGAGTACCGTCAGAGAAGCCGATAAGATTGTGGTTTTGGATAACGGCAGAATCGTAGAAATAGGCAGCCACGACGAGCTATTACAAGAGCAAGGGATTTATAAGAGATTGCATTCGTTGCAAGAGACGGGGGAGCTTCTCAGTTAGCAGTTAGGAGTTGGGATTAGGTAGAGGGGGTAGAGGGGGAGGGGGTAGAATTTATAATTCAAAATTCCTAACTCCTTGTCTCCCCATCTCCCAATCTCCCAATCTCCCCATCTCCCCATCTCCCCATCTCCCAATCTCCCAATCTCCCCATCTCCCCATCCCCCACCCACACTAGCTTTCAGAAAAATATCTAAAAAACGTTGGTATTTTCCAGACCTTGTGATACTATTAGTAATCGTGAGACGACATGGGTCGGTGTCCGAGTGGTTAATGGAGGCGGACTGTAAATCCGCTGGCTTCGCCTACGCTGGTTCAAATCCAGCTCGGCCCATCTCACATCTAGGTTTTGGATTTACTTTGATAAAAATCCAAGACCTAGATTTAAAAATTTTTTGCCGATGTAGCTCAGTGGTAGAGCACACCCTTGGTAAGGGTGAGGTCACGAGTTCGACTCTCGTCATCGGCTTATTTGGATTTTAACAGCGGATGCGTTTTTTTGGATTGTCTTTTGTAGGGTGTGTTACGGCACTAAATGTATTGAAGAAAGTCTAGTATGTATCTAAAGCCGTAACGCACCATCCGAGATTAAAGATTGTTTTGATTAAATTTTCCGCCTTTTGCTTAATATTATTGTGGCTTACGGCTATGCGGGCTTTTAAGTTATAAACATCGTTAAAAATATGATTTAAACCCTTGGTGACGGGGTTATTTTATTTTTCGATGTCCATAGTAAATTTAGGAACTCTGCAAATACGCTTTCAGAATTGTTGAAGGATTTGAAGATGGCGATCGCACTTGCGGAAGGTAAGCTGGTGATGCTGATGTGACTGAATAGATTCATAAGTTAAAAGTAATAATTAAGCTGACGGGCAAAAGCTTAGGTGTTGCTAAAATCATCATGAATGCTACCATCAGGCATTGTTGCTCCTTCTAAATATGTATCGTCCAAATTAACACCACTTATATTTGCACCAAGAAGATCGGCATACTTAAAGTCAGCAAATTTCATTGTAGAACAACTCAAGTTCGCATCTTTAAGAACAGCACTTCTCAGATTTACATTCGTGAGGTCAGCATTACTCAAATTAGTACCACTTAAATTGCAACCGCCCAAGTTACAATCTCTCAAATTAGCACCTACTAAGCAAGCATTATTAAATTTAGCAAGGGTAAGATTGGTTAAGCTTAAATTCGCATAATCAAGTTTAGTATTACTGAAGTTGGTTTTTGTTACATTGGCATGGCTAAGATTAGCGTTGCTCAGGTCAGTTTTATTAAAGTTAGCATTGCTCAAGTTAGCACTATTAAGATCGGCACCGACTAAACAATTTGCTTCTAGTTCAGCATTACTGAGATTGGCATTAATTAACTTGGCTTCACGTAAATCTACCCATCTTAATTCTGCTTTGCTCAATTCGGCATTAGTTAAATCTACTTTCCTCAAATTTGCTCTTAGTATTTTTGCATTATGTAATTTTGCTGTTTTTAAGATAGCTCCACTAAGGTTTGCCCATTGAAGCTCACTATTTTGCAGGCAAGCACCACTAAGGTCTGCATCAACTAGTTCTGCGTAAATCAACTTGGCTGTTTGCAGGTTAGCTTCACCAAGCTTTGCCGATTTTAAAGATGCTCCATTTAATGTTGCCCCTTCTAAATCCGTTTCTCTCAAATCTGCTTTATCGAGATTTGCATTACTTAAATTAGTGTTACGAAATATCACTTTGTAAAGTATTGCCCCAGTGAGATTTAAGTCTGTTAAGCACAATCCACTAAGATCGGACTCACTCAAGTCCACTTCAAAAAAATCCCTTTCTCCATCTGCATATCGTTTACGAAATTCTGAACCAAGCATTCGCATTGAGGAAACTGCTTTTAAGGGAAAAAGTTCACACAAGTCGCAGCCAAAGTAATTGCACAAAACTTCAGCAGTGTTACAGTCAATCCGGTCAAATTCCTCTCTATAAAGCCGACCGATGGCATTGATACTAAGACCAGTTTCTTTACCTAGCTGGTACTGAGATAGCTGTTTTTTGTCCATCAAGTTCTTTAAGTTGCAGCGAATTTTTTTCACGGTCGCTAATGTTGCCTTTTACAGATAACAGGATGTATAATCACTGCTAACTATAGCATAGTCTACTCACGCTAGTGAATATACGATAGCGTTAGTAATATACGATTGAAAATAAATGTCTAATTGTTCTAAAACAGTTGAAATTATGGAAACTACCGTTCAAACAAGTGACTCAAACAGATTATGGTCGCCGGTAATTGGTGAAGAGACACAAGTTTTACTTAATCACCTTGGTCTTCCTGATGAAGAGAGCCGAAATAGGATACAGAACGAGGCAATTCAGGTAATGGAGAAGTGTGTACCACCAACTTCACTTAGTGGCAGCAAGACAGGAATAGTCAATGGACTTGTCCAAGCTGGTAAAACAATGGGTTTTACAACAGTTACAGCTTTAGCTTGTGACAATGGCTACCGAATGGTGATTGTAATTGCAGGAACTAAAACAAACCTATTTAACCAGTCAAATAAAAGGCTGACAAAAGATTTACGCTTGGATATACGCAGCGACCGCAAATGGAAATATTTTGAAAATCCACGAGAGAATAAACGACGAAATATACAAAGTACTTTAGACACATGGAATGATTCTTCAGTACCGGAAGACGAGAGACAAATAGCACTTTTAACGGTAATGAAGCAAAATCATCACCTGCAACATTTGAAAGACTTGCTTGGCAATATGGATTTGCAAGGAGTACCAGTACTAATAATTGATGACGAGGCAGATCAAGCGGGGCTGAATAACAAAGTCAATCAAGGACAAATAAGTACAATTTACCGCCACTTGATTGAGCTTCGACAACGACTTCCTCATCATTCTTTCTTGCAATATACTGCAACACCACAAGCCCCTTTACTAATAAATATTGTTGATTTACTTTCGCCAGACTTTGCTGAAGTGCTGACTCCTGGTGCGGATTATACAGGAGGTAAAGAGTTTTTCCTAGAAAATCCAAAACTGATCAAAACTATACCATCTGAAGAAATTCCGACTAAAAACAATGAGGTTATTGAGACTCCTGAAAGTTTCTTGTATGCCATGAGGTTGTTCTACCTGGGAGTAGCTGCTGGTTATGTTCAGGATAAAGGTAGAGGTAATCGCTCAATGATGGTTCATCCATCACAAAAAACTGCTCCTCATGGAGAATATTTTCATTGGGCTAGACAGGTAAATAATCAATGGAAAAAAATTATATCTGAGGATACAAAAGAACTAAGTCAAATAAAATTACTAGGAGATTTTAATAAAGCCTATCAAGACTTAGTTCAAACTGTCCCTGACTTACCATCTTTTGAAGAACTTGTTAACACTCTTCCACGTGCTATTAATCAGACGAATATCCAAGAGATAAATGCTACTGGAGGAAAAACGCCGCAAATTGATTGGAGAAATGAATATGCTCATATCCTTATTGGTGGACAAGCAATGGATAGGGGTTTTACAGTAGAAGGATTGACTGTAAGCTATATGCCTAGAGGTGCTGGTGTTGGAAACGCAGATACTCTCCAGCAGAGAGCGCGTTTTTTTGGATACAAGCGCTCATATTTAGGTTACTGTCGTGTTTTTTTGGAGCAGGATGTAAAAGATGCTTTCATCAGCTACGTAGAGCATGAGGAAGAAATACGCGAACAATTGAAAATATACGGAAGCAGACCGTTAAGTGACTGGAAACGCGCCTTTTTAATGGGTAATGCTCTCAAAAAGCCAACTAGAAAAAATGTATTAGATTTACCTTTGATGAGAGGTGGATTTAGCAATGATTGGTATGCACCTAATTATCCTCATGACTCGGATGAAAATGTTATCAACACAAATCGGGAGTTGGTAGATAAATTTTGGTCCCATTTAACTCATATGGATGAAAAACAGTTCGGAAAAATATTGGTTAAAAAACACTCATTTGCAACTGATATTCCTTTACAAAAGACTTTTGAACAACTTATTATCAATTTTCGCACAACGCACCCGAGTGATTCGCTACGATTGACTGGACTCATACTACAAGTAGGGCATTACTTGAAACAAAATCCCGATGAACTCTGTGATATTTACTTCATAGATAAGGGTAATCATCAACGTAAAAGAACTGTCGGTAATTCAGGTAAGTTAAATTTATTTCAAGGAAGAGACGCTTCTTCAGAACCAGGAAAATACCCAGGTGACAGAAAAATTAAGGTTGATGACAAATTGACCATTCAAATCCATAAACTCAAACTTCATTTAGATGAAGAGGAAGAAATTGATAATGTTAGAGTAATTGCTATATGGGTTCCAAAAAAAATGGAGCTTGATTGGGTCATCCAAAATCAAGGCGGTGTCTTGTAAAAGTAGTTGTTATTTGATAAATATGCTGGGTTTCGTTCCTCAAAAATCACTTCTTACAACAGAGAAAACCTGTTGCTAAAAAGTAACTCGCCACCCTACAATTTTTTGTTAATTGAATATCGTAAATAAAGTAAACTAATTAACAACTTTTACCTGTATTATTTTAGCCAAAGTTTTGAACAAAAGTTGTGAGCCTCATTTTTAATGTCCCTACCGTTAACGATAAGTTAAAAGACTTTGAGCGGCTGTTCGAGTTATGGCAAAAGGTCGAAATCGAAGCAACAGAAGTAATATTTGATTTTTCTCAGTGCTGGTTTTTACGACCAAATGCTGTTGCTTTTTTGGGTGGTTTAATCCGCTTGATTCAAATTCGAGGCGGAAATATTACATTTAGATGGGATACTCTTCATAAAAATGTTAGAAGAAATCTTGAACAAAATGGTTTCATGTATGTTTTTGGGGACGACAAAGAACCTTGGCAAGGTAACTCCATTCCTTATAGAGAAGATCGATATCAAGATAAGGATAGTTTAGTTGACTATCTCGCAGAACAGTGGTTAGGTAGAGACTGGCTTCATATAGGTCAGATTTTACAAAGTGTCATTGTAGGAACAACGCTCGAAATTTACGCGAATGCTTTTGAACACGGGCAAACAGAGATTGGCGTATTTAGCTGCGGACAACACTATCCTAATTTAAGCGAACTTAAACTAACGGTAGTTGATTTTGGAGTGGGAATTCCTCATAATGTACGTAATTTCCAACAAAACCTGAATCTACCAGCAGACAAAGCGCTTGAATGGGCTTTTCAACCAGGTACAACAACTAGACGCGGTAATGTAACAGGTGGTATTGGACTTGAAAGCTTGAAAAGGTTTGTTCAGATAAATAAAGGAAAACTTGAAATTTTCAGTCATGATGGATATGTCATAATTGATAAACAACAAGAAACTTATAGTAATTTGTCTGCTTTTTTCGGAGGTACGCTGGTTAACATCACACTTTCATGTGATGAGTCTTATTATTCGTTGACCTTTGAGCCAGATGACGAGCCATTATTTTAAGGGAAGATTTAGGCGATGAAATACGAAATTCTCACCCTAATAGGCAAAAACTGCATTACACCTGAAGATGGTCAAAAGGTGTATGAATTGGCTCATGCAGAATTGTTAGCAGAGCAACCTATACAATTAGACTTTGCTGAAGTCAAAATTTTTGCTTCTCCATTCTTCAATTTTGCAATTGGACAACTTTTAAAAGATATTCAGCCAGAAAGTCTAAATCGTCTTTTAAAAATTACTAACTTGAATCCAGTTGGTAAGCAAATACTTAAACGAGTTATCGAGAATTCAAAGCTGTATTATTCGGATGAGAATAACCGCAAAGCAGTAGATGAAGCGTTGAGCGAACAAGCTGAGAGTGCTTAATGGTAAGCTATACAGTAAGAGCGAAAGTAGTTGATATTCGTTCTGATACGCCTAAAAAAGAAGATACTTTTCTAGTAGATACTAATGTTTGGTACTGGCTTACTTATACTAAAGCTAGTACTCCTGCTTTATTACCTAAAATAACCCATTATTCTTCATATTTTTCCAAAGCACTGAATGCCGAATCTTTTCTTTTATACAATGCTCTTTCCCTTGCAGAGTTAGCACATAATATTGAGAAAACGGAAAGAAGAATATTTTCTTCAAAAATAAAACCGAAAGAATATCGTCACAATCATTCAGCAGAAAGAACTACGGTTTTTAACGAACTAGAAGCAGCTTGGAGTCAGGTTACATCGATTGCGGTATGTACTGATATATTAGTTAACGAAGCTACAGCAAAAGCCGCGCTTCAAAGATTTGAAACTGAATTGCTTGATGGCTACGATTTGCTGATATTAGAAGCAATGGACAAAGCAGGAGTCAAACAAATAATTACCGACGATGGCGATTATGTAAACGTCTCAGGGATTACAGTCTTTACAGCTAATAATAATGCAATCGCCGCTGCAACAAGTCAAGGAAAGCTATTGGTAAGGTAAAAGTGTATTTCTGGTAATAGTTACTTCACAAAATGATTTTTAAGTTGTTGAATTAAATATATTTAATATAAAAACTAAAAAATAGGACAAACCAATGCAACTCTCAGACTACTTTAACTTTCTTGCTCCTAACGACATTCGTATAAAAGGTTCTCGTATCGGTATAGAAACCATTTTAGATGAATACATTTATCATCGTCATTCCCCAGAAGCAATCGCTGAAACTTATCCTAATCTTACCTTAGAGCAAATTTACGCGACTATTCTTTATTACTTACACAACCAAGAATCAGTTACTCAATATATGGCAGAGTGGTTAAAATACTGCCAAGAATCTGCAAAACAGCAAGATGAAAATCCACCCGAATATATTTCGAGATTGCGTCAAATGAAAGCTGCTCAAAGAGGGATGATTTCATGACAATCAACTATTTGATTGATGAAACCTTACCACCTATGTATAAAGAGCAATTATTACGTTATCAATCAGATTTAACTGTTTTAATGGTTGGAGAACCTGCTACTCCATTAAAAGGAACCCTAGATCCCGAAATTTTGACATGGTGCGAGTTAAATAATTTTATTCTTGTCACCAATAATCGTACTTCTATGCCAGTTCATTTAGCTGAACATTTAGCGCAAAATCACCATATTCCTGGTATTTTTGTGTTTCGTAGAAAGGCAACTATCGGACAAATTATCGACGATTTGATTTTTATTGCTCAAGTAAACGAATCAAAAGAATTTCAAGATCGTATTACCCACATTCCTTTATAATTCTTCTTTTAAACATCTTCACTCATGCAGCCAATGCCAATTCATAACGAATAGCTTCTTCGACTTTTAGGCGATCGCACTGATAATCTTGGGCTAATTCGTCAATTGATTCTCCAGCACCATACCTTCCTGCCAAGATACTTGTGGGTACTCCAGTTCCTTCTAAAACAGGTTGTCCAAAAGATACTAATGGATTTATGACAATCAACTTTGGCGTTCCAGTTTCGTTTGTGCGAGTAAAAGGATAAAGTATCGCTGGTAAATCATCTTCATCCCATTCAATTCGTTTTAAATAAATTTCAACAATTTCTGGTATTACTAACTGTCCGCTTTTTGAAGCATTAACTAAATACCCTAAATGTTCAATAAATAAATCGATTCCATCGGTATAAAGTTTTTTGTTGGCAAGGGGATGCTGCATTCCCGTGTGGCTTTGAAGATATAAAACCCCTTGTCTAACTTTTTCTAAAGGTACTTTATGATAGCGTCGGATAGCATTAAGAACGTGTAATTCTATCAAATTAGTAAAAGATAATAATCGTTCATCTGGTTTTGGAATCGTAACAACTGGCTCGAAGCGTTTTGAACCAGATTTAGTTTTATAACGAGCGCCAAATACCCAAGAACGCACGGTCGAATATGGTACGCGCAAATGGTGTACCGCTTCAGCTACGCTATAATTCCCAATGTTGCGGGGATCTTTACCTTGATAAAGGTCGCTCAATAGTAAATCTCCAAAGTTTACGTTTGATATTATTTATTCTAAAACCTAATCGTCCATTTAACTTAAAAGGATGTTTTAAAAGTATCCGGCGACTAAAAGTCGCTACTACATAGGCAAAGTCTACCTGCGTTGACTAACTAACTTACAACCCGCGCAGGCGGGTTTTGCCTGTGTAGTCGCGACTTCTAGTCGCCAGGTTAAGTATATAACTTTAAAAACATCCTCTAAAACTCAACATCATCAATCATTTCTTCCAAAGCCGACTCCTGATTATCTGCCGATAAATTGTCAAACACTTGATTTAAAATATCTGAAGATACATTTTTCACAAACCAATCATCGCCAGGATTTTCTTGAATATCTAAAAAATATTTTAAACGTTCTTCTATAGCTTGTTTATCAGGTTTATCTATTTGTCCAATTCGAGTTAACCAATCTCCTTTTGCATCTTTAAAACAGTTGGCATCAACGGTAAAAATATCATGAACTAAAGCAAAAGATTGTTTTTCAAAGCCATTTTTACTTGTAGGATTAATTGGGTAAATCGTAGGTAATCCTTTATCTCTTTCTCGGATATCAAAAGTCAAAGGAATTCCAGTAAAAGTATCTACATAGTTGATACCATTTTGAAATTTATCGGATTCCCAGATAATATAAGGCTGTTCTCTACGAAACACTCTACTATAATTAATTATTTGCCTGCAATCAGCAGTTTTACAAGAAAAATTATCCGATTTCTCTAAATTATAAAAGTGAATATGACCGAGTTTGCAACGAAGAAATACTCGGTATGGAGTGATAAAATATATCCAGCCCTGTCTCGGTTTGTTTCCAGCCACTTGATAGTTCTAATTTAATTCACTGACTAATTTTTCTCGTTCTAATTGTAGATTAAGTTTAACTTTTTCTTCTGGTTTATATTTATCTTTAACCTCAACCATTGGAGCAGTAGTATATACATAATCTAACAATTCCTTAATTTTATCTTGTCCAGTCCCTGCCCATTCTCTTCTAATATTATCAAGGATTAATTTTAAGCTTAGAGGTAATTGTAAATCATCAATAGTTTTTGCTTTTTCACCAAGTTTAATAAGTACTGTATTATATTCAGTTTCTATACTAATTTCTTTACCATTCATCTTATCTAAAGCAGTATTTATATCTTGATGCCAAGGACTTAAATGATAATAATACCAATTTAGTTCTGTAAGTTGTTTTCCCGTCCATTTTACAGAATAAAGGTCAGCCAAATACAAAAACCGGATTAGCTGTATTTTAGTAATATGACCTTTTGTCGCGTATGCAAAATATTTTATAAGTTTGTCTAACATTGCTTTTAACTATGCATGGTAAAAGTATAGTTGACTTAAGGCATTAATCAAATAAACAAGCCAGCATCAATATTAAAGAAATCACCTAAAGCTTTTGCTTGTGCTTGTGCTTTGCTAATTTCTCGCTTTCCATTAATAACTTCTCATACTACACCGCTGGAACCAATTACATCAATTAAATCTGCTTGTTTCAAACCGCGAGCTTCCATTAAATGTAAAAGCATCGATAATGGAGTTGTTTCACCCATCGGATATGTCTCATTTTCATATTTTTCTATTAACGTAATTAATAATTGATATAAAGCCGATTCTTCCGAAGTTCTGTTAGTTTTGTGTGCTAGTTTTTCCGCTATTAATATTGCTTGTTCGTTTTCTGCATCAGTTGTAATTACTTTTGGTTGGTATTTAGCTAACAACTGAGCGTAAGTTTCTCGATTAAAAGTAATAGTCATTTTTCCACTTGTCTAATAATAATTAGTTTAAAATTAGAAATAGTTAATCTATAAAATTGATCGTAAAATAAGTTAATAATGCAGTAGTGGTGTAAAGTTTTTTACAGATATACTATTAAAAGATAAGCTAGTAGTTGACATTTTTAGTAAATTACATTGGGAGAAAGTTTAGATGAATATAGAGCAAGCAGTGTTAGAAAAATTACGCCATTTATCTGTTGATAAACAGCAACAACTTTTAGATTTTGCAGAATTCTTGTCTCAGAAGACAATCCCTAAAACTCCTTTACAAAATATTAGAGGATTATGTGCTGATTTAAAAGTAGATGTTACTGAAGAAGACATTGCTCAAGCACGTCAAGAAATGTGGGGCAATTTTCCCAGGGATATTGTTTAATGACATCGGTAGTCGCAGATACACATACTTTAATTTGGTACGTTTTTGACTTACAGAAATTGTCAGAAATTGCATTAACAACCTTGGAAAGAGCAGTTGATACAGGTAATCCGATTTACGTATCTGCTATCACAATCGTAGAAATTGCTTACTTAGTAGAGAAGGGACGTTTTGCTCAAGAGGTGTTAACACGAATTTTAAATGCTTTGGATGACCCAAATGTAGGTATCATGCTTATACCTCTGGATCGAAATATTTCAGGAGCAATTGTGCAAATTGATCGGGGAACTGTTCCTGATATGCCCGATAGAATTATTGCTGCTACAGCTTTTTCCTTAAGTATTCCTTTGGTTACTCGTGATTCACGAATTCGAGCTTTGACGACTATTACTACTATTTGGTAAAAAGCCTTAAATTACCTTCGTCAAAACTCAGAAACCCGATTTCTACCAAAAAACCGGGTTTCTGATAATTGATAATTGTTAACTGCTAACTATTAAACCGATACATCATCACCTTAGCTTTGGCATCTTCTTCAACAAATACTAAATACTCACCGTTTTTACGTCGAAAAGCCCGCACGCCATAAGGTATATCAACCCAACCAGTTTCCCCGAAGACTTCCGCGCCGGGTTTCAAAATCTTTACCTGTCTTCCCGTTTTGGCATCATAAACGTAAACTTCTGCTTTCTTGACGGTGACGGCGAATACATAATCCCCAGCTATACTCATGGCTGCTGGATTCAATACTTCCGGAGGTGCGCTTTTATCTACGGGAAGCACTATGCGATATTTTGGTTTGCGGTTGCCTTTGCTCCAGTTGTCGTAACGAGCGATTTCCGAGCCGATTAATTTCGCGTAATCGTTGTTAATTGCAGGATTGTCTGGCGTGTAACCCGATAAATACATGGTGTCGGTTTCGGGGAAATATTCGATTCTGCGTAAGTCACCAAATATTTTTGGATGGTTGATTTTTTCCATCTTGCTGTAACTATAGATGGGGTTACCATTTTGATCCAATCCTTGTAAAGGAAAATGACGAATTCCAACACCATCTTGAGTACGTAAACTTTTCCAAATATCGCCTTTACTATCTACCCACCATCCACCAATGTAGGGATGATCTTTACTTTTATCGTATTCGTTGCTTTCAAATTTACCGTTACCGTTTTTATCCCGCCAAATCCATTCACCTTCCGAAGGCTGAAACGGAGGATAATCACCTCCTATCGCTTTTTTACCATCTGGATGGCTAACAACAAACATTCCTGAAGGTATGGCAATTTCACCGTCGGCTTGCTTATTAAAACGGAAAATTTGCAGCTTGCCACCATACATATCTGTTAGGAAGAGAAACTTTTTACCTTGGATGCGACGTACAAAAGGTGCATCTGATGGGATATGCAAGCGGGGATCTTGAGGATATTTGAAAGCGTTTAAAGTATAGCCTTGATAAGTTGCTTCCTTCCCAGGTGGCTTACTATAATCCATTGTGAAGCGTTCGTTTTTTGTAAATACATCCAAGCCGTTTGTTTCTGGATCGACATCGGCGTTATCAAGGAATTGTAAACCTAATAACTTCCACTGTAATTTACCCGATGCGGAAAAACTGCGTAAATCTACTCCAGAGCGTTCAAACCCATCATTACTAACGTAAATATTGCCCCAGCTATCGCTACCGACTCCGGAAATACCGTAAAATTTTAAATCTTTAACTTCTCCGGGAATTCCCGCATAAATTCCACCTTTTTCCCCAAAAGTTCCTATTTGTTTGGATTTATTTCTAATATCGTAAATTAGAACTTGCTGGCTCTGACTATTTTCTGCAACTAAGAGTCTACCGCGATTATCAACAGCAATTGCACTGGGATTTTTTAATTCGGAAATAACTCCAACTAATTTTTTACCTTCTTTTGAATAATTTACAACTTGGTTATTTTGGATTATCCATAAATTACCTGTTGTATCGACAGCAATATTTCCGGGTTTTGCTAAATCAAAACTGCGTAACTCCTGCATCGTCTCTGTGTCATAGACGCGCACCTTATTCGCCGCACTATCGCTAACAAATAACTCTTTACCTACAGTTGCTAGTCCAGTGATTTCATCTTTTTGACTGACAATTAACATACTTTTATCCCACCCCTTCCCATTCGCAAAAGGAGCGGTTTTTCCTGTTAAATCGTAGCGTCTGACACAGTACCAGTTCGTTCCTTTTGGCGGGAAACCATCTTTCTTTTGATCGATCCCCGATTGCTCCATCGCCACATATATATATTTTTTATTGGCAGTAATAGCAACTCCACCGCTTCTTCCCCAACCGTGTAAATCCTCCGCTTTTCCGATTACGTCCCCGTTTCTATAAATCCCAACTTCTCTACCTGCTTCATCCCATTCGCTATTGGTGTAAATTGTTCCATCAGGAGCCACATACATCCCGCTAATTTGGATTTGTACCCATTTATCACCACCACCGAAACTATTACCAATCCACGAAGTTGTATAACGAGTTGAAGAAGCAGCAGGGGTTATTTTTTCATCGAAGTGAATTGCAACTATAATCGAAACAGCTAAAGCAGCGCTTAAAATTAAGAGAAATTTATCGGTTTTTCTATATTTAACATTTGCGCTACTAAACAAATTTTTTAAGTATGAGAAAAAATTTGCTATATGACTAGTCTGCTTTTGGATAAATTGACCAAAACGTCTTAGTAATTCTTTGTTCATAAACTTGTTTAATTCTAATTTTACAACTATTTTTAATCCCGATATCGACTTTAAATATTAGAATAATTGATGGAAACAATAGACATTCTTCTTGTTAAGGTTTTACAAAATATGGTGAAATATTGGCTACAAACGCTGTTTAGCTACAAATTAACCTATAATCTATAAAACTAAATAATTTAGTAATAATTTAGGTTCTAATTTGATTAACATCTTATTGTAACTAATTTAAAAGTTTATATGAGAAATAAATAAAAATAATAAAAATCTTATATTTCTTCCCTCCAAATATCTTATACTTCATGTACGGCAATAACTTTGCAATTCAGCTTTCATCAACAAGGATAATGATTAATTGCAAATCTTGTATTTGTTTTACATAAAATTCATCAAAATAACACAAGATTTTTAAATAGGAATTAATTATTTTCAATATGCAATATAACAATAGATAATATTAGCTCTAGAAGGCAAAAAGTAGCATATATTACATAGTGTTGATTGTAAAATATATTTATTGTAAATAGCTTCAAAGTCATTAATTGCTAAATATTAATCATTTATAACCGTCATAATTAATCATATGCGTTATTCGATAGAATTATAGTTTCTCCACAAAACAGGTAAAAAGAGGTGTCAACAAGTTAGAAGAAGACG
Organism: Calothrix sp. CCY 0018; assembly: GCF_963920925.1. Classification (NCBI taxonomy): domain Bacteria; kingdom Bacillati; phylum Cyanobacteriota; class Cyanophyceae; order Nostocales; family Calotrichaceae; genus Calothrix; species Calothrix sp. CCY 0018. The sequence continues at coordinate 23,549 of NZ_CAWUDI010000062.1, forward strand.
GATTATATCCTCGTAACGATATATATAGATAGTGAATAAACCAGTTAATTCGGGTTTAATAGATATCAAGTTAAAAGTTCAAAGATAATTTTATTAATTGTATGGAAACAGCAAAAGTGATATGTAACGAAGCAAATTATACCTCTATGAAGTCCGCATCAATACTTTGTTTGGGTTTGGGTTGGTTTCCTAAAACCCCTGGAGGCTTAGAAAGGTATGTTTACGAACTTACACACAGACTAGCCTCAAATAAAGACCAAGTGGAACTATGTGGGGTTGGTTTACCCGAAGATGAAACCAATCTACCCATCAAAATGACAAATTTAGCCGCACCCGATACGAGCATATTGCAAAGATTGTGGAGGGTGAGGAATAACTTTAAAAAAACTAGAATAACTAAGCCAGATGCAGTAAACTTGCATTTTGCTTTATATAGTCTGCCAATATTAGACTTAATCCCCGCAGATGTGCCAATAACCTTTAATTTTCACGGTCCTTGGGCATCCGAATCTCAGGAAGAAGGGGTTGATAACATTACGGCTTTGCTCAAAAAATCCTTAGTAGAAAAAAGAACTTATAAACGCTGCGATCGCTTCATTGTTTTAAGCAAAGCATTCGGTAATATTCTGCATCATAAATACCAAATTCCCTGGGAAAAAATTCATATAATCCCCGGCGGAGTAGATATAAATCATTTCAAACCCGACTTATCTATTCAAGAAGCACGTACCAAGTTAGGATGGTCTTGCGAACGTCCAACTATATTTACATCTCGACGTTTAGTACATCGTGTTGGACTTGATAAATTACTCACAGCCATAGCTCAAATTAAACCAAAAATTCCCGATATCTATTTGGCGATCGCCGGAAGAGGGCCGTTACAAACCAGCTTACACCAACAGGTTACGGAATTGGGACTTGAAGACAACGTTAAATTTTTAGGTTTTCTACCCGACGAACTTTTACCAGTAGCTTACCAAGCAGCAGATTTATCGATAATGCCTTCACAATCTTTTGAAGGCTTTGGTTTAGCAATAGTAGAATCTCTCGCTTGCGGCACCCCCGTTATCTGTACCCCCGTAGGTGGAATGCCAGAAATTCTCGAACAATTTTCACCCGATTTAATTACGGATTCTACTGAAGTAAGCGCGATTGCTAAGAAATTAGAACAGGTATTTAGCGGGGAAATAACCAAACCTTCACGAGAAGAATGTCGGGAATATGCGGTTAACAACTTCGATTGGGATAAAATCGCCCAAGAGGTAAGAAAGGTTATCTTAGGTGAAACAAGGTAGAGGGAGATAAATAGTTAGGAGTTAGGAGTTAGAAGTTAAGAATTAAGAATTATAATTTCTACCTTCTCTACCCATGCCCAATGCCCTTCGGCCCAATTATAAAACATGAAAATCTTATTTTTAGATCAAAGCGGTAAACCCGGCGGTGCCGAATTATGTTTAATAGATATTGCCAAACCGTATCAAAATGATTGCTTGGTAGGATTATTTGCGGATGGTTCTTTTAAGGATTTATTAGCAAAAAATCATATTCCCGTACAGGTTTTAACAGATAAAACTATACAGGTAAAAAAAGAAAGTTCTTTTAGTCAAGGATTAGCAAGTATTACTCAACTTGCACCCTTGATTGCCAAAGTTGTAAAAATTGCCCGAAACTACGATTTAATTTACGCTAATACTCAAAAAGCATTAGTAGTTGGCGCAATCGCTAGCTTTTTCAGCCGTCGCCCTTTGGTATTTCACCTACACGATATTCTTTCACCAGAACACTTTAGTAAAACCAACCGCAATATTTCGGTAGCTTTAGCAAATCGCGCATCGTTAGTTATTGTTAATTCCGAAGCTAGTAAAAAAGCCTTTATCGAAGCCGGAGGAAAAGCCGAATTAGTAGAAATAGTTTACAACGGTTTTGACCCGCAAAAATATATAAATAACGAAACAGAAATTCAGCAAGTTAGACAAAAATTAGAACTAGAAGATAAATTTATCGTCGGACATTTTAGTAGACTTGCACCTTGGAAAGGACAGCATATATTAATTGAAGCACTCGCAAAATGTCCGTCAGAAGTCACGGTAATTTTAGTTGGAGATGCTTTATTTGGCGAACAAGATTACGTCAAACAGCTACATCAACAAATTGATCAATTAAAACTACAAAACCGAGTTAAATTCTTAGGTTTTCGTAACGATATTCCCCTACTGATGGCGGCTTGTGACTTAGTAGCACATACTTCTACTTCTCCAGAACCTTTTGGAAGAGTCATCGTAGAAGCCATGCTATCCGGAACACCCGTAGTTGCAGCAGCATCCGGTGGTGCAGTTGAGTTAGTAGAACCCGGTATAAATGGCTTTTTAGCCACTCCGGGAAATCCCTCAGAACTTACCGAAATTATAAACACCTGCATTCAAGACAAACAAAAAACTGACGCTATTGCACAAGAAGCACGAAATAGCGCCAGCCAAAGATTTCATGTCGCAAATATTGATCGGCAAATCGCTCAACTACTAGAACAGTTATCAGTGAGCAGTTAGGGATGGGGTAGAGCGGGTAGAGAGGGTAGAATTCATAACTCTTAACTCCTAACTCCTAACTCTTTCTCCTTGTCCCCTTGTCCCCCATCTCCCCCTGAGCCGCACCCTTGGGGGTGAACGGGTTGCGCCACTTGCCTGACTGTCGGGGAACCCGCCCAACGCAGTGGCTGTGCGATCTCCCCATCTCCCTCATGCTGCTTCTCGCAACTGGGGCTTTTGTGATGCTTCCGGAAATGAAAACTGTAATTGTTCGGCTGAGGGTGCTTTTTCCTTCTGCAAAACTTCTATGTCAATATTTACGCTTATCAAATAATTACCTCCATCAGCATCAACCGCTTCTGCGATTAACTTGGCAATATCCGGACGCTTGGAACTAAGCACATCGCGCAATATACATCTATCCCACTCGTGCTTGGCTGTTGGGTTGATACTCAGAATAAAGTGCTTAACCATACGAAAATATCCAATATTTAAATATTAATTGTCTCGAAGGCTTTTATATCGCCATTCCCTATATTTTAGTTCATTTGTACTAAAATAGCAATTTTTCTTTAGGAGTAGGTAAAGTTCCCCATAGAAAATAGACGATTTTAGTCAAAAGACTTTTGATTGTTTAGTTTTTCGCAATTATCAAGACTTGAAACTGAAAAAAAGCTTGTTGCTAAAGTATGAGACGAGTTTATTCCTACAGTGAGAGTAAAGACAAAACGATAACATCTATTGTGTTTGTTAGTACTCCTTGGGTTGTGGCTGACGCAATAAAAAGTGCTTAGGGTTAGTGCCATTAGCATTCCCCAGTCCTTGGACTAGCTGATTCCGTCGAAAGTATCGTTTTTATCGTCAAAACCTTAAAGGGAAATTACCATGAAGTTTAGCAATTTATCTAAGACTGTTTGTGCTAGTGCCTTCGCTATCAGTTTAGCCGCTTTACCTTTATCGCTTTCTGCTTCTGCTCAAACGGGAAATTTAGATACAGATACCAATAGAACAGTCACCGTTCAAGAAGATGACGGCTTTGACTGGGGATGGTTAGGCTTATTAGGTTTACTTGGACTAGCAGGATTAGGAGGTCGCAAGAAACGTAATGACACAGTAGCTTATCGCGACCCTAACGATGTTACCGGAACTGGTGCTACAGGAACAACCACCAGATATTAAATTAACAATCCGACTAAATAATTAATAATATGGCGCATCCGCGCCCAGCTACACTAAGTAATTCGTAGTACTTGTAACTACGAATTACTTTAATATTTCTCTCAAGAACAGTTAACTGTTAATTATTTGGTGAATTAAGCCAAACCGATTGTTGTAATACGGGAATGCTTATTCCGGCTTTATCGAAGGCAACTTTAATACGACGACGATATTCTCTGGCTACATCCCATTGTTTGAGAGGTTGGGTTTTAATCCAAACGCGAATTACCAAACCGCGATCGCCAAAGTTTTCGACTCCTAAAACTTGAGGTGGTTCGATAATTTGATGATCCCATCGCGCATCTCGATCCATATCTAAACCTACAGTTTCAATTAGCTTCAAAGCTTCCTCAATATCGGTTTGATAAGCGATGGGAATGGTCAAATCGGCACGGGACCAGCGACTTGAAAGGTTGGCAACTATTTTAATTTCACTATTGGGAATCGTAATCAAGCGTCCTTCTGCATCGCGTACCTGGGTGATCCGTAAGTTGAGATTTTCTACCAATCCCCCTACGTCACCTACTGTAATTACATCACCCAAAGCATACTGGTCTTCGACAATAATTAAGAAGCCGTTAATTGCATCTTTAATTAAGCTTTGGGAAGCCAGGGAAAGAGCAACACCGACCAAACTTACACCGGCTAACAAGGGAATGATATCTATTCCTAAGACTGTTAAAGTTAGCAAAATACCAACTGCCAGCCACAGGAATGCAGTAATACTTTTTGAAACACCAGAAAAGGTAGAAACTCGTAGTTGTAGTCTTTCAGAAGTTTCTGGAGTTATTAAAGTACTGCTTTTAACAAAAGCAGAAGTAAAACGGTCAATTAAGAGATAGGTGAGGCGAACAGCGACATAAGTTGCCACTCCTACAACACCCAACCTTAAAGGAATTCGTAGGGCAGCGATAATTGCCACTTCAATTGCTCGCGTGTAGGGAAATAAACTCAGTATTATTAAAGTCCCGCCAGTCCAAATAGCAGCCTGAGTTAGCTGAAAAAATCGTCGCTTGACTTCTAAAATATGCCGATTTTGCTGATGTTTCAGTTGTGTTGTAATTGGTTTAACTACTCGTACATCTGAAGTCAGTGGCTTTAACATAAAATTTCGTTTGGAACGACGCGAGAAGTACCAGACTCCCCAACTACTTAGAATCATCCCCACACCAATAGCCACAGCTATTTTACTTTGATTAATAATAAATTCAGGTCGTCGCTCCCGCTTGGCTTGTTTTAAACTATCTTCAATCTCTTGCTCAAGATTAGCAGCCAAAATTTGAGGCTGAACCTGTCTTAATTTGGCATCTTCTTGGGTGACAGTTAAAAGATATTGATCGTTGACATAAATTACTGGTAATCCGTTTAAAGTCCGAGCCTCTACATTAAGCTTGCTATCATTCGAGCGCAGGTAATTGTTGCGAATTTCAGCCAGTTTTTTGTTTATATCTTGCAAACGCTCATTAATACTTCCCCTTGGAGCAGCTATTTGAAACAAACGCCGACCATCTAAATAAACCCAACTACTAACAACTTTGCTTTCTAAATTTCTAATATTTAGCGAAGGTGTTTGTACTTGAGGTAAAAAAGGAACTTGTGCCATCCCAACCTTGGCATCAATCCCCACAATTATCAATAACGTACATAAAGCAATAACAATAAATCGATAGCGCAATTGATACCTCCTTTTCTCATTCTCAGAATCTAGCCGATATATATCCTGGCAAATAGTTTCTGCAAATGTACCTATCGATAGGCGAGTTTTAATCGAGTTGGATATCTAATTGTGATATGCGATACATATAAACAAGCAAAGAACTAGTTGAAAACCATATGTAATTTCCAAAATAGAACTAAATCATCGTCTTTATTTGCCAGACTTGTTCTAATCTAGTAGAGTGCGTCTTGTTGGATGCAACCGGATGCAACATTTTTAATTAAAAGAGGAAGTATTTAATGACTGCAACAACTCCCAGATTAAAGCACGAGGTTAAAGACCTCGGCCTAGCTGCTTTGGGAAGACAACGGATCGAATGGGCTGGACGCGAAATGCCTGTGTTAAAACAGATTCGCGATCGCTTTGCCAAAGAAAAGCCATTCGCAGGAATCCGTTTAGTAGCTTGTTCTCATATCACAACCGAAACAGCACATTTGGCGATCGCGCTCAAAGCTGGTGGTGCTGATGCACTGTTAATTGCTAGCAATCCCCTATCAACTCAAGACGACGTAGCAGCAAGTCTCGTCGCAGACCATGAAATTCCGATCTTTGCTATCAAAGGCGAAGATGATGAAACCTATAAGCGCCACGTTGAAATTGCTTTAGATCACCGTCCTAACATCATTATTGATGACGGTTCTGATGTAGTTGCGACTTTAGTTAAAGACCGCAAAAATCAACTTTCCGATATCATCGGTACCACCGAAGAAACCACAACTGGAATTGTTCGCTTGCGTGCAATGTTGAATGACGGCGTGCTATCGTTCCCCGCAATGAACGTTAACGACGCTGACACCAAGCATTTCTTCGATAACCGCTACGGTACCGGACAATCAACCCTTGATGGAATTATCCGCGCTACCAACGTTCTATTAGCTGGTAAGTGCATTGTTGTTGCTGGTTACGGCTGGTGCGGTAAAGGTGCTGCACTCCGAGCTAGAGGCATGGGCGGTAACGTCATCGTTACTGAAGTTGACCCCATCAGAGCTATTGAAGCAGTAATGGATGGTTTCCGCGTTTTGCCAATGGCAGAAGCAGCATCTCACGGTGATTTGTTTATCACCGTTACTGGTAACAAGCACGTAATTCGCCCCGAACATTTCGATGTCATGAAAGACGGCGCGATGGTTTGTAATTCCGGTCACTTTGACATTGAAATTGACCTCAAATCCTTGGGTGCTAAAGCCAAAGAAGTCAAGGAAGTTCGCAATTTCACTCAAGAGTACAAGTTGCCTAATGGTAAATCAGTTATTGTCCTTGGTGAAGGACGTTTGATTAACCTATCGGCAGCCGAAGGACACCCCAGCGCCGTAATGGACATGAGCTTTGCAAACCAAGCTTTGGCTTGTGAATACCTAGTTAAAAATAAAGGTAAGCTCGAACCCGGCTTGTACTCAATTCCTGAAGATGTAGACAAAGACATTGCTCGTTTGAAGTTAGAAGCAATGGGTATCAAAATTGATACTTTAACTTCAGCACAGATTGAGTACATGAATTCTTGGACTACTGGAACCTAATTTAATTCTGAACTTGGATTAGAACTTGAATTAGAACTTGAATTAGAACTTGAATTAAATTCTAATTTGATATTGGATGGGCTTTAATGCCCATCTTTTTTTTACTAATTTTTTACTTACGCAAGCCCCCCTTAAAAAGGGGGGTTGGGGGGATCTAAGCGTCTGGAATGCTTAACTTACTGTTGCGGTTGCGTAAGTCCTATAATTTTTGACTAAATCTTATAGCAGTAAGCATATAGGTTGGGACATTATATTTTGCTTAAAAGGGAACGGGGAACAGAAGAATGTCCTAACCCGAAGTAGTGCTTTAACTAACGAATATTACTTGTATTAAATTGCCTACAGAGAAAAATTATGCTTTAGTAAAAGCTTTGTTTGATGTTAAATCTTCCGTAAACACACTATACAAGTCTGTATATAAAAATAGCCTGCTGCTAATTATTTGCAGTTTTAATTTACCTGAGTAGAAAACGCTCAGAAAAATTGATCTGTCAAGTCAAAAATTAATCATATTTATGTAAATTTCATAAAAATAATAGTGCTTTTTATTACTTCTTCATGAATTGTATTTTCTTTCAGATAAACTGGTATAAGCTAAAGTCAGCTTTCGTAACCTTAGTAAATATACGTAAATTGTAATTATTAGTGTTTAATTAAGTACCACTGCGCATTCTTTCCAATATGAAGATAAAATTTGTAAAAATTGTCAATTACTTAGCAAAACCAGCCAATATGATTGCCGATCATAAATTAAGCTGGTTGTGGATTTCCAAAATGTCTGAAGCTGAAATTGAGCTTGAAGACTTGCAAAAAGCCGTTATTCATCTTAAAGATGCTGTGGATGTTATGAAACCATTAGAAAATTCTCCACTGAAAGTGGAAATACATGATTTCACTACTGTATTTTGGTTTTTGGAATCAGCTAGAGAAGCACTATATCGAGCTAGCATTCCGAATGCAGCCTCTTCTATGAGTAAAGTCATTAAAAATATCAAAGCAGCTTGTAAAGCAAAGTCAGTAATACAGCAGAAAATGCTGATTGCAAGAGTATTAGATGCTTTGAATAGGGTTTTGCATTCGGTAGAAAAATCAATAGCTAATGTTGTAACTCCTATAGTTACCCATATGACTTATGAACAATTATTATCTAAACTAGCAGTGTATGAGCAGTATTATTAAATGCTCTAAATAAAGTTCTTATATATTTTTGCGATTGAAATATCATCAAATTTTAACTTACGTAACACCAATACCTCTACATTAAAGATTGGTTGCGTAAGTTTTTTTTGATCGCACATGAGTTATAAGTGACGGCTTCAAAGAAACTTCATCATAGTTGATAGTTTAAATAAGATATTGCTGCCAGTTTGGCATTGTTCGAGATAATTTTCTCTTTAAAGTAAACATACTTGCAATAATTTTCCATCTGCACCTCGTTTTCCTTCGTCAAATTGGCTTCCGCAATCATTTATAAGCCACAGGCATCACCAAACAAACATGGTAACTGATTAATAAGTGCCCAGCTAGTAAGCGTTTCATGGCAAAAAATCAACCGATTAAAAACCAGCTACTAAAATAAGTTAATTCTGAACCCTATACACAGTTCCTATCCTGTTAAATTGAAATAAAAAGTATCACATATGAAGTAAACCCTACAAATTATTCCCGAAGCTTGAAATGAAAAATAGTCTCTCTCCAAACTTCTGTAGAAACTGGTTTAAACATTATTTTTCTCTACTTGATTTATTTGTGAAAAAAAATTGAGATAAGTAACAATATGCAATTGATAAAAAGTTTTTATGATAGAAGTAAAATTAACTTAGGATCGACCACCTTAAACTAAAAACTAAAAACGGAATTTGTTATTAAATCTAAAAGAAGCGTAATTTTATTCAAAGTTTTAGGACAAACCGTTGCATCAATGTTGATACCGAAGACAGTAACACCAAAAGTAATTAAAATTATAAATATATGCGATTATTTCGTTATTCTTGTCCCTTAGTTGCACAAAAACTGTGAAGGGAAACCATTATCTGTTTAGACCCAAAACTGATGTTTAAAATCCCAAATTCCAAAAACTTAGATACTCCATTAGATTATAAAGGAGTTTACCCTTGTCCGGTATGTAGAGTAGGAAAAGTCCAAAATATGCCTTTAATGGAGGCAATGTCTTGTGATTTTTGCCATCAAATTTTTACCGTCAACTTAGAGCAACAACAGCTAAAAATGCCTTCGCGGGAACCCCCCTTAATTTGGCGCTGGAACGGCTTTTACTGGACTGAGGCTCATTTAGAAGGAGTTGAATTTGGCTGGGGTTATATCTTAGCGACAATAGCGTTTGTATTTCTTCCCACCAGTTTAATTGCACTAGTTGCCTATAATTTTCCTCCAGATCCAAATACTCCTTTATCTTGGGTTCCTTACATTTGGACGATACTGACATTTTTTTCTCATTTAACAATTATCATTTGGCTATTCGTAGAAGTTTATCAAATTCCAATCAAAGCCTATTTTAGAGCTTTACAACAGCGTTTTCTTAGTTAATCGGCAAAATGCAAAGTAAAAAATCCTATTTTAAATAACTAAGCAAATAAATTATCATTCTTAAACCTGGTATCTCAAAGATATCGGGTTTGTTTATTTTGAGTGTGTAAATATTTGCGCTAACATCCTATTGATGTCAACCAATTCACTACAGCATGGAGCCAGATTCACTAGTCACAGAAGTAATTTTAACCTCCGAGCATCAGTCTCTAGGCAACATAAAACTTAATTGGACACCACAACCTGGAAACTATATTGACTTAAAAGGTAAAACCTACGCAGTTTTAGAGCGTCACCACCGCTACCAGTTAAAAGAAGGACGTTATGCACTGCACAAGATCGCGATTTACGTACAGTTAGCAAAAAGACCAGATGAACAAACTTTAGTCAACGGACATTGGGTGATTGGTAACGCCAACTGTACTTACAACGCTCTTTCAGAAATTATCCGCTGTGCAATTAATCCGGTTGGCCCTTGTGAAGGTTGCAAATATTTTGAACAGGTAATTGGTAATAGGTAATTGGGCATTGGGAATTGGGGATTGGGAAAATAAATAATGTTAATTCTACCTTTATAAATTTCCTTGTAATAATTCCCAACTCTCAACTCCTAACTCCTAACTCTTAACTCTTAGCTCTTAACTCTTAGCTCTTAACTCCTAACTCCTAACTCCTAACTCCTAACTCACATTCCCTAATTCTTCTCCCACAGTTAAACGGGTACCGTTGACAAAATCCCATCCCGACTGGGGACGTTTGCCAGGTAGCTGTACTTCTCGTAATAACAATAAACCATTCCCGGTTTGTACGATTGCTCCTATATTTTTAACAATACTGACAACTTCTCCTGGTTTACCTAACAAGCTGTAGGAATCTGGCAACTTATCTTGTATTTCTTGCTGTAATTGCGGTAATCGCCCTAAATAGTCCTCTTCAAGGGGAGCGGTAGCGGTAATTTTGATTGATTGATTGCGAAATGTGGCGACACAGTTGGGATAAAAACCCCGAATTTTATTGTGTAACTGTATGGCACTCTTCGACCAATCCAAATGGTAATCTGATTTTTTGATCAAAGGTGCATAAGTTGCTTGGGAATTATCTTGAGTAGTCGGTTCAATTTCTTTGTTTTGCAGCTTTATCAGTGTTTCTACTAACAAATCTGCACCCATTGATGCTAATTTCTCTGCTAACTCGTGGGAATTATCAAGCAATCCAATGGGTGTAATAGCTTTTAATAACATTGCGCCGGTATCCATGCCTGCATCCATTAACATGGTGGTGTTGCCGGTTTCTGATTCTCCATTGTGCAAACACCATTGAATCGGCGCTGCACCGCGATATTTCGGTAAAATCGAGCCATGCACGTTGATGCAAGCAATTTTCGGCATATCTAGAATTTCTTGCGAGAGAATTTGTCCGTAAGCAATTACCACAAATACATCCGCATCCATTTCCTTTAATTGATTTAAAGTCAATTCATCTTTTTTGATTCGAGTCGGTTGCCACACGGGTAAATCATGTGTCAGAGCAACGCTTTTCACGGGAGATGGTGTAATCTTTTTACCACGTCCCCTAATTTTATCTGGCTGAGTGACAACTGCAAGTACTTCAAAGTCTGAACGAGCGAGCAATTGTTCTAAGGTGGGAACGGCGAATTGAGGAGTCCCAAAAAATATTACTTTCATCTTTTTCAACACGGCTAACGTCTTCATTGTAGGTATTAACACTATCTATAAGTTTTTTAAGGATAGGTCAAATGGTAGTTGCACTAGTAAATCTATAGACTATAATTACGTTGAGTAAGTCAAATATTAAAAATCAAATATCTTTATTACTTGGAAGAAAACTAAGCATCTGTAGCTAAGTTTTCTATGTTGTTCTGGTTACTTCTACTGTTGCAATTGAAACTCATACGTGTTTCACTGTAATACGGCTTGAAATTTATGTTCCTATATTTTTCAGATATTTTACATCATCACCGGAATCGGTGTTTGAAGTGTTGAAGTTAAATAAAAATTAGGTATTTAACACCTAGTATTCTACTTCTAATATCTGTATAAAGTTATTTCGGTTACGTTCAGTTCGGTGTAGTTACTTTTCAGAAAGAGCGAGTCTGTTGTCGCTAATTTAATTTTTTTGACCTAGTATTGGGTTTTGTTGTCATTTTTAGGTTTTTATACTTAGGCAACAATATTGTTGCTCACGGTTAATAAAATTTCAATCGTAATTTGTCTAAATTTGTCTAAACTATAGTTTAGACAATGAGTAAAAAAGGATACTTTACTTTTGTGAATTATGCGAAATTAAAGTAGTGGTTCTCGCAAAATCCTAAGTTCCCTGTTATACATATAAAAGATAGCCTCCCCCATTGCCGCTCGGCATTGCTCCTCCCACAGCAACCGCCCTCTAGAGAGTCAACCAACAAATGCTCAAACATCTTTTATTTTCGGGATGGTTCCGCATGCAACCATTCCTCAAGTACGTATTAGTGGTAGTTCTGATTGCGCCTTTAGTCGGAGCATCAGCACATTCGAGTTCGGCTCATCGATCGCAAGCAACTAAAGTTACTGCCGATATGCCAGAGTTGGACGAGGTATTAATAGAAGTTCCGATTGCTAGCGAATACAAACTAGCACAACCAGAAACTGTCAAAATTTTGATCCCAGAAGATAATTCTGAGTCAACAAAATTGGCTGCGGTTGTCGAGCCTCATATTAAACAGCCGACTTATGTAGTAGAGTCTTTAACAGTAGAGACTTTAACTGGAGAAAAAGAAGTAACATCTTTCAATAATTCTTCTTCTATAGATGAAGATCCATTTAAAGAAGTTGAACTTGCCCCTCCTGCTAGTAATCCTGAACTAGAATCGCAGAAAATATTAGAATCAGAAAAAATTCCTGCCCGTGGAATTAAGTTGGCACAGCGTTTAAAAGCTGCAAAAAGCCAATCTTCAAAAAAAGATATTTTAGTAGCTAAATTAGCGCCTGCTAAGTCGCTTAAGGAAACTAAAGTAGTCGCTTTGAGGAGAAATTTGATTCCCGAACCGACTGACGCGCCTGTAAGCGAAGAACCAGATCCATCGGAATTATCGCAGCAAGATCCAATTGGAAGCCCTCATCCGCTTCCCTGGAAATGGATAACGGCTACTCAAGAAGCTGTAAGTTCCAAGAGTGGTTCGGGAGTACGTTATTACCGTAGCGCACCCGTAATATCTCCAGATGGTCGTTATTCTATTTACAGCCGCGTAAAGTTAGAAGTTAAACCGCAAATGCATAAAAGCCGCGTTAGCAGCGTGTTGTTTGTGGAAGATAGAACAAATAATCATTTGAAGGTTGTTGCATCGACTTCTGCTTTAGTAGATCCTTTACTTAAAGCTAGGGAAATGCGGGGTGAAGCTAGTCAAATTCCAGGAAAAATCGGCGTATTGGTTCCTGTTGGCTGGTCGGAAAATGGCGAGCGTTTTCTAGCACGCAAGTTTGAAGGTTTATTCAATACCGCTCATGCTACAGATCAAGCACTTATCTGGAATCGTCAGAAAAACCACGCCAATACAGTTGCTCCTTCTCAAAAGAGTCATCAGCATGATATTGCGATTTTATTAGGTTGGAGTAAAAACACACCTGATAATGTAGTATTCCAGGCTGGAGAAATGGGTCAAGAAATTTGGCCGACAATTACAGTTGCCAATGATGGTACAATAGTTGCTACACCAGAAGTAGACCAGCCTACCACCTTTGGTAGAGAGACTACTGATGTTTGGGCTGGGCCGCAAGTTGCTTATCAATAAGTTAACGAGCTTTAAAATAATTTAAGTAATCCCGTTCTAGTAGATGCTAAAACGGGATTTTTCATTATTGGGAATTGGGCATGGGGCATGGGGCATGGGGCATTGGCATAGGGCATCAAAAATTACACCACTTTGCAACTAAAAGGAACTCCATGAATAAATTTGGGGGATTGGGTTCGACTCTATGTCTGAAATACTCATTTTTTCATAAAATAAGGCGTAAATCCTAATATTAAAAACGGGCATAGCAAATAACACTCATAGAAAAAGTTCAGTAGTGAATTTCTATTCTCAATGCCCTATGCCCTATGCCCTATGAAAAATATAAAATTACTCAGATTTTTTTTCACCTGTTTCCGACTCCGTAGCGGAATGTTTGACTCGACGAATAGGTACATTGGCAATCAAAGCTGTTGTGCGCTGGTTGCTTTCCAAAGAAAACTCCAAGCCATCAGCTTCAACTTCCACGTAGCGACAAACAATTTCGAGAATTTCTTGCCGCATTTTTTCGATCGTTTGAGGGCTTAAATCCGCCCTATCGTGAGCAATAACTAATTGCAGGCGACGTTTAACGTCATTGCGACTATTATCCTTACTGCGAAAAAGTCGTTCTAAAAGTTCAAGAATCATTGCAGCCCTATGAGCGCATACTGGGTTTAATTAAATAATTTTTGTCCACAATAACCTTCGGAGGCGGGAAAATAGGCTGTCTTGGGACGAGTCAAAATCAATAAAATCTACCGTTTCCCCTTCTAATCTACGAGCAATATTATCGTAAGCCGTGGCAGCTAAAGAAGGATTTTCCGATAAAACCAGAGGTTCGCCACGGTTGGTAGAAACAATTACCCGCTCGTCGTCGGGAATTACCCCAATTAAAGGTACTGCTAGAAGTTCCTGGACATCCTGCACAGACATCATATCATTTAACCGAATCATTGCGGGTTTTATCCGGTTAATAATTAAGTGAATGCGCTTGACACCTTGTGCTTCTAATAACCCAACTACCCGATCGGCATCACGGACAGCTGCTATTTCCGGAGTTGTGACAATTAAAGCTTCGTTTGCTGGCGCGATCGCATTTTTGAACCCCATTTCGATTCCAGCGGGGCTATCGATAATGATGTACTGATATTTCTGCGCTAAAGCATTAACCAGTAGCTTCATTTGATCGGGGGTGACAGCTTCTTTGGTGCGATTCTGTGCCGCAGGTAGCAGCACTAAATTGGGTTGTCGCTTATCTTTGACTAAGGCTTGTTCCAAACGGCATTCCCTAGCCAAAACTTCCAGCGCAGTGTAAACAATGCGGTTTTCAAGTCCCAACAACAAATCCAAATTTCGCAGACCAAAATCAGCGTCAACTAATGCAACTTGACGACCTAGTTTGGCTAAAGCCATGCCAAGATTGGCTGTAGTAGTGGTTTTTCCTACCCCTCCCTTACCGGAGGTAATGACAACAATTCGAGTCATGATTACGAAAACGCTCGTGATGGCATTGCAAAATATAATTCAGTTAACAGTTATCAGTTACCAGTTATCAGTTACCAGCTATCAGTTATCAGTTACCAGTAAAACAAAGAAAGTTGAAATCACCTTCATTCAACTGTTCCCTATTCCCTATTCCCTATTCCCTATTCCCTGTTCACTGTTCACTGTTCCCTGTTCCCCGTTCGCTGTAATGGTAATTATCGAAGAAATGATTTAACCGGCGTTAATTGATTTGCGAGAAAAATCATTAGCATTGGTGATGCGGATTCCTTGTGTTGTAATATACGCAACTTCAGCAGTCTTTTGCGTCAGCGTTTTTTCTGGTGCCCTAGCCAAAGCATCGGCAATTCTCAACTGGGTTGGTTCCATTTGTAAAGCCATAATTGTGCATTCGCTGTTACCTTGGGCACCCGCATGAGCAACCCCACGCAAGCGACCCCAAATTAGAATATCGCCATCTGCGACTACAATACCACCAGGATTTACATCTCCCAAGATAATTACGCTACCTCTATGACGAATTTCTACACCAGAACGCACGGTGGTTTCCATGTAAAGTGGTTCTGCTGGGGGTAAGTTAGCCTTATAAGATCCAAACGAAAAAGCGGTTTTTGGCTGCAATTGTTCTACAGAATAACCAGCACCCGCAGCCGCGATCGCAGTTTGACGACGACTGGAACCAACGGATTTTAGCTGTAAAGACAATTCGCTTAAGGTATCGGCAATGTCTTGTAGCTGTCTGCTATCAAGTAAACGGTCGTGTGTAATCAAATGTACGCTTATCTTTGAGGAAAAGAAGCGTTTCTGGGCTAAAAGCCGCAGTTTCATTTGTTGCCAAATTTCTGACCAGCTATACTCCGAGACAGAAGCTTCGGTTAAAGTTGGTAAAGTTAGTACCAATCTATCTTTTTCGCTTCTGATTTCTACCTGTATTTTTTGATTCGCTGCGATCGCATTTTCTAGCAACGGAATATCAATGCTTATGCGATCGTTAATTGGTTGCTCAACAGGATTCGTCTTTTCAACAGTTTCTATTTGCTCGGAGTCTAACTTTTCATCATAAATAACAGTTGTTTCTTCAACAGCAGAATTTTCGGTGGTTTCTGTTTGCTCGGAATCTAATTTTTGTTCGGAAATAACAGTAGTTTCCTCAACGGCAGAATTTTCTAGGGTTTCTGTTTGCTCGGAATCTAATTTTTGTTCGGAAATAACAGTAGTTTCTTCAACGGCAGAATTTTCTAGGGTTTCTGTTTGCTCGGAATCTAACTTTTGATCGGAAATAACAGTAGTTTCTTCTAAGTTGCGATTAAAATTTGAAGTTGAAGAAATAAAATGGACAAAATTTTCCTCTACATCATTTTGATTAGATAAATCATCCTCAATCGCAGCAGATTCTTCGTGAGACTGCTGGGAATCTGTTTGAGAAACACCATTATCAGAATTAAAATCTGGAATAGCTGAATCGTTCGTCATGCAACACCACCCATAATGCGGACATTAAGCAATTTTTAAACCTTTTAGATCGAGAATTGTAATTAAAATCTTAAATTGTTAAACCTCACTTTAAATTTTTACTTAACCTTTGGTAAACGGTAGAGACAGCATCTGCATCACCAACATTACCTGGAAACAGCACCACTGGTAAATTAGGAAACTGGGGATGATTCTCTGGAGTACGCACCATTGAAACACCAGCGAGAATTTGACCGAGTAAACGCGCTGTTTTCAAAGCCAAACCATTACTTAAAACATCGTTAGAAGTAATACCTCCCTTACTAATTAAAAATCCGATATCGTTAGGTAAATTCCGCACAACATCCATTAATAAGTTGGAAACCATTACTCCAAATTGCAATCGCGTATCAATATCCTCAAAAGTTAATTCCTGACGGCTGGTATAAACTACTGGTGTATTACCAGCATTATGTGCCTCACTAACTTTTTTGAGTATATCGGTTAGCAGTGTAGCAGATTGATTCTCCTTATCAAGTAACTTGGCTACATCTACTTCGATTCCGACAATACCTTTTGCTTGTAAAAGTACTTCGAGTTGCTCGGTAGTTTTTTTGACATGAGAGCCAACTATTATCGCTCCCGGTTTACCCGTAATTACGTATTCAGCCATGTTTTCTGGGGAAACTGGTTGAGGAGGTAGTGCAGCCAAAGCGGTTAAAATACTCGCAGCAGAACGGAATAAAAAGCGTTTTCCCTGACTCGCTGCCGTTAATATATCTTCAGCAAACTTATCTAAATCAGCTTGCGTTTCACCATCAACTACACCACATTGATTTCCGCTAAGCTTCATCAACCGTTCCAGACTACCACCACGAATGTCATCAAGTAAAAATCTTTCTACTGAATCGTGATTAATACGTCCTTGGGTTTTTTCCTCTACATATTTAGGTAAATAACTATGATTGTATCCAAATACTGAATCGCGAGCGAATTCGGTTTCATGAACTGCAACGGGGGCACCCTGCATCATTAAATAATGTACGCCCTCCAGAGTTATACGTCCCCCTTCAAAAAATGCCGGTACCAAGAAATGAGCATCAAAAGGGCCTAATTCTTCAGCAATAACATCAGTTTCAATTGGATAATGTCCCCGTAAAGTTGAGTCACTACGACTAACAACTAGAAAATCTTTGATTTGTTCGGCATCCAATGCCAATTTCAAGTTATGACAAGCTTCTTTAGTCACAGATGCAGCTTTTTCTGGAGTTAACGCCCTAGTATTAGTTAAAACAAAGAAAATTGGCGAATCATCTTTTAAGCCCAAACGCAAAGTATCCACATCCCACTGCATAAGTAGCAAGCAACCGTGGACTGTTTGCGAACCCGTGGGATCGTCATCGAGAACAATTATTTTTGGTTTTTCAGTCATATTCTTAGTCACATTAAATCATCTGGGCGACTGTAATTTTCTTATTTGAGATTGAACATCAACGGCTATCTGCAATGATTGATTGAGAAGTTGAGCGTATTCCCCAGCTTCCGTACTAACTTGCAAAGCTTGCAGATTGGCTAAATTATTTACAAATAAATCTTGATTGCTAGCAAGTAACTTTTTATTATCCCGTAAAATTCGTTCTGTTTTCAAAGCGCGTACCAAATCTTCTCGAATTAGCTGTAATGCTGCAATAACTTTGTCTCTGTCATTAATATTACTTTGCGTATTTCCCGCTGTATCTAATTGGTCGTTAATATCTATGGCTTGGATAACTTCGTGATATTCATCAACTTCATCAAGAAGTTTTGTAAGCGATTTCGGACAGGTTTTTTTTCGCCACAACCACCGCGCTAATATCACCAATACTGGTACTAAAGCTAACAATGCTAATCCGATAATAATTTCAGAACCAATTATAGGTAAAATAATAAATGCATAAATAAAACCGACAACAATAGGAGTTAACGCAAGGGCTGTAATAACTTCGTTCATGAAAAAACCAAATCGTTTTTCGCGATTATTTAGAATTGAAGGACGAAATACATCTTCTGAATCTACACCCGTCAAGCGTCTTAATTCACCTTTAGTAATTTCTAAACCGAGTAAATCTGGCTGCACGTTGGGATATGCTCCTGGATGGGTTATATATTTTAAGAATACTTGGCGATTGAAATCGCTGCTACACAGGCAAAACCCACCTGCGTGGGTTTAAGTAAATACATATTAATAGTGTAGAGACGGCGTGCACAGTGCAACGTCTCCCAATATTTTGATTTGCATTAAGAATTTAATAAAATAGTAGTAACTATTAAGCTACAAGATACGAATTGCTATTTTCGGAATTTAATCTTTGCTATTTTTCAAGGAGTTAAACCAAAATGAATTTGTTAGTATTTACCTAAATACCACTACTATCAAATCGCTATTGGTATGAGCATAAATAAGAAACAAGTATCAGACTCTCAAGGAAATCGCGCTTTACAATTATTTATCGACCGACATCATTTAATCAAATATTTCGCAGAATGCATTAATAACGACCCAGTAGAAGAAAAAATACAGTATATTTACGGTGATGGTGGGAATGGTAAATCTCTGTTATTAAAGTATTTAAGGACAAAATGTTGCAATCGATTTCATACAGAAAAATGGCAAGAAATACTGCGTCAAAAAGATTTAAAACTATTAGCTAACAATATTGCAATTCCTAATAATACTAATGATTTTGATCGAGTACCAGCAGTTTTACACGATTTTGGATTAGCACCCATCGGTGAAGATAAACCCCAAGATGTATTTTACGGGTTGTTGATGTTGCGGCGAAATATTGGCATTGAGGCGAAGAAATTAAAATATAAGTTGCGTTTTCCTCTGTTTGATTTTGCTTGCGTTTGGTATCTGCATCAAAAACGTCAACTCTCAAAAGATAGATGGAAAGAACTTTTTCCCGAAGAAGAATTTGAACTTACAATGCAAATTCTCGATACTATAAGTAACACATCTTGGGGAGAAATGTCTGGTGCAGTGCTTAACGTCATTTTAAAAAGATTTGGTAAAAACAAATATATATTATTGCAGCAGCGAGGGCTGAAAAAAGAAGCTATCGAAGAAATTCGGGTTCTGGATATTGACACCGAATTAATTTTTGAATTACCAAGATTGCTAGCTCAAGATTTAAATTCAGCGATGTCTCAAAAAGATTCACCTGAAAGACTTGTATTGTTTTTTGATACTCACGAAGCTTTTTGGGGAAATCAGCGAAATATTGCAGATTATCGCTATTTTCAACAAGATAGGTGGCTGCGATATTTTTTGGCAGAATTGGAATTTTCACATGGGATTGTAGTAGTAGTTGCGGGGAGAGAAATACCCCGTTGGCAAAATGCTGATGAATATCCAATTTCTCTAGAGCATTTGGATATTCAATTAGTAAATCATCTTGCACAAACAGATGCTCGCGAGTATCTACGCAGAGCGGGAATTAGTAATCAAGATTTTCAACAGAGTGCGATTGATTATGCTAGCGCTAGGGAAAATCAAGTTCATCCGTTTTTATTGGGTTTGTGTGCGGATGTGATTTTGCAAGGGAAGCAAGGGCTAAATCAACTTGATATAACTGCTGATTTTGGAAAGAAAGCCAAGCAATTAATTAACCTTCTGCTGAAATATGTAGACAGAGAAATTGAATATGCAGTACACACTTTAAGTGCTTGTCGTAGTTTTAATTATGATATTTACGAATTATTAGGAAAAGAATTGAAATTTCAAGCTAGCAAGCCTAGTTTTGATGTTTTGACAGAATTTTCTTTTGTTTGGGAAACGCAAGAGCAAGGTGAAGATTGGTATCGCATTCATGACTTGCTACGACGCTTGGATTATGAGGGAGATAGCCAAACTACTCGACAAGCCCATGAGGTATTAGAGAAATATTATCGGGGAAAAGGAGAAGTCGCAGAAGCAATTTATCATGCTAACCGTTTGGATTGGCAGCGGGGTGTTGAAGAATGGGTGGAGGAGTTTGATAAAGCATTAAAATTAAGTCGCTACGATCGATGTCGGGTTTTATTAGAAATTAGGAATGAGTTAATTATTCCAAGCGATTTTCAATTAGGTAGAGTGTCACAAGCAGAAGGTGATTACTTCAAGACATTAGCTCAACATCAGCAAGCAGAGCAAGAATATCAACAAGCGATAGAATCCTTCGATGAAGTACTCAGAATAGCTCCCGATGATATAAATGCTCACGTTAATAAAGGAATCGCTTTACAAGGTTTAGGTGAATTACAAGCAGATTTATCTCAACACCAAGATGCTCAAAATTCCTACACACAAGCAATTGTTTCCTACAATCAAGTACTCAGTCGCGCTCCCGATGATATTTTGGCTCACGGTAATAAAGGATTAGCTTTACAAAGTTTAGGGGATTTACAAGCAGGTTTATCTCAACACCAAGATGCTCAAAATTCCTATAATCAAGCAATTGAATCCCACAATCAAGTATTCAGAATAGCTCCCGATTTAATTATTACTCACAATAATAAAGGATTAGCTTTACAAAGATTAGGTGAATTACAAGCAGATTTATCTCAACACCAAGATGCTCAAAATTCCTACACACAAGCAATTGTTTCCTACAATCAAGTACTCAGTCGCGCTCCCGATGATATTTTGGCTCACGGTAATAAAGGATTAGCTTTACAAAGTTTAGGGGATTTACAAGCAGGTTTATCTCAACACCAAGATGCTCAAAATTCCTATAATCAAGCAATTGAATCCCACAATCAAGTATTCAGAATAGCTCCCGATTTAATTATTACTCACAATAATAAAGGATTAGCTTTACAAAGATTAGGGGATTTACAAGCAGGTTTATCTCAACACCAAGATGCTCAAAATTCCTACACACAAGCAATTGTTTCCTACAATCAAGTACTCAGTCGCGCTCCCGATGATATTTTGGCTCAGAATAATAAAGGATTCGCTTTACAAAGTTTAGGGGATTTACAAGCAGGTTTATCTCAACACCAAGATGCTCAAAATTCC